>NZ_JBIAQG010000001.1:0-504613 GCF_042888805.1 Streptomyces sp. NPDC002730 | reverse complement strand
TCCCAACCCTGGCGCCACACCTCCGAGTAACTGCCGTCGGCGTCGAAACGGTCCAGCGCGGCGTCGCCCGACTCGGCCCTGTACGACAGCAGGTACAGCTGGCCGCTCAGCTGGAGCGGGACGAGCGACGTCCAGCCACCTGCCCAACCCTGGCGCCACACCTCCGAGTAACTGCCGTCGGCGTCGAAACGGTCCAGCGCGGCGTCGCCCGACTCGGCCCTGTACGACAGCAGGTACTGCTGGCCGCTGGACTGGAGCGGGACGAGCGACGTCCAGCCACCTGCCCAACCCTGGCGCCACACCTCCGAGTAGCTACCGTCGGGCTTGAAACGGTCCAGCGCGGCGTCGCCCGACTCGGCCCTGTACGACAGCAGGTACTGCTGGCCGCTCAGCTGGAGCGGGACGAGTGACGTCCAGCCACCTGTCCAACCCTGGCGCCAAATCTCGGTCAGATTCATACCCAACGAGATATTTCGGGAAAGAGCTTAGGTCAAGCTCTGCATGAAAGTGTCTGATTGTTTGCACACTCCCGGCCGACAGTGGCCATGGCTCGCGGTTGAGGCAGCTGCTAGGCGGAGGTGCGCCTTGCTGGGCCTGCAGATCGAACTCCTAGAGCGGATGTCATCGCACGACGGAGCGCCCTCATGGGCCGTTTCGGGGCCGTGGAAGGGCGCTCAACGATGACCAACGCTGCCGTCCCCCGCCCTTGACCTTGACGCCAGGGTCAAGGCTTAGCGTCCCGACCATGGAAGAGACGAACACCCTTCACGGCCGGGCAGTGCTCATCACCGGGGGAGGCACCGGGATCGGCCGTGCGACGGCCCAGCAGTTCGCTGTTGCGGGCGCCGAGGTTCTTATCATCGGCCGGACTGCCGAACGCTTGGCGGAGACCGCCAAAGGACACCCGCGCATCCGCACGTTCGTGGCCGACATCGCCACGCCGAACGCCCCGGTCGACATCGTCGCCGCCGCGGTCGACGCGTTCGGCCGCATCGATGTCCTGGTCAACAACGCCGCGATCACTCGTCCGGCTCCGCTGGGGGCGATCGACCGGAAGGTCGCCGAGGAACAGCTCGCCAGCAACCTTCTCGCCCCGGTGTTTCTCACTCAACATGCTCTGCCACACCTGGGGGCGGGCGGCACCATCGTCAACGTCACATCCAATCCGCCCCACTATGGCTGGCCGAACAACTCGGTCTACGGATCCACGAAGGTGGCTCTCGACTTCCTGACCCACACGTGGGCTGTCGAGCTTGCGCCGCGCGGCATTCGCGTTGTGTCAGTGGCCCCCGGGGCGAGCGCCGAACGGATACCGCGAGTATGACGAGTCGAAGGTCGCCCAGGTGGGCAACATCAGGCTGCTGCTCTCGCTCGGCCTCACCGCCAATGACGTCCGCGCCTTCCTGCCCTGTCTCGATCAAGACATCGCCGACGGTCCCATCTGTCCCGCGAGCGCGCGGGTCATCGCTCGGAGGCTTACCGACGTGGAGGAGAGGATCGCGGCCTTGGACATCGTTCGCCAACGCCTCATCGAAGCACTGGCCCAGGCCAGCGGCTAGTTCGCTGACCACGAACGTGCGGCCGGGTTTGATCAGGCGGCGCAGCGCGTGCTCAGGGCTAGACAGCCGACGCGCAGGGGGTGAAGAGGCTCCGGTCGGACCGGACGGGGAATACGGGGTGATCGGCTACCGCATCTCGGGTATATGACGACCGCCCGGGGTGGCGCGCCGGAGCGCCAGCTGTCGCGGCGTGGCCGGGTGCCTCGGACTCACCCGTACCGACCAACTCCGTGCCAGGGCCGTCAAGTCCAGCGCGTGGCTCCTGATCTATGTGCGTCTGCGAGGGATGCCGGCCTCGTCCAGGTATTGATGCATGGCCTCGATGGGAAGGCTTGGGTTGCTGAGGGCGTGGGAGGAGGTCTGCGGATTCGCGCAGCATTGCAGGATGAGATCGACGGGCAGAGCGGGGTGCTCGGCTGCCATGGCACGTACATGGTCGTCGGGATCAGCAAGCAACCGGACGACAGCGTCGACGGTCGCTTGGGGGTCGAGCCCTACCAGCCATCGTTTCTCCGGATCCGGGTCGTTGGCGAAACGCTGTCCGTTGCCGGCACATGGGAAGTTCGGGTGACCCAGCAGACCCCCCTTGGTGATGACCTGGCAGTCCAGGTACGTCTGCAACACCACCTCGCGGGCGACGGTCGGTTGGTTCTCACACAGCAGGAGTCGTACGGGGTAGTCGTCATCCCTGGAGAGCAGTTCGATGGCGTCGGCAGGCAGGTGCCGGCTATAGGCGGCGCTGCGCCGTAGCAATGTGTTGGCCGATCTGGCGCATTGGCGCAAGACGTCCGGATCGGTGCAGAGGCGAACCCATTCGACTGGATAGAGCCGGTCGGACGACCTGATGGTGACGTCGATGGCGGTACGTTCGGTCTCCGTCAGCTCGGGTCGTACCGATACCGCCAGCCGGACACTGTGCGCATCGTCGTTCGCCAACATCCTGACGATGTCGATGGGAACTTTGAGGTTGGAAGCCAGCTCCCGCCGGTCCTCCTCTTCGGTGCTTGCTGCGAGATGTTCGGCCGTCGTCGTATTCATGGCGCCGTGTCGGATCACGTCCTGCCTGCCGTACCGGCCGATTTCTGCGTGGAGAAGAAGGTCGGTGATGGCCGCGTCATCGCGGCAGGCCTCCATGAGGGCCGCCTGACGTACTTCATCATCAGCGTCGCGGAGCAGACGGTTTCGGGTGTCCTCGGAAAGCAAGATCCACTGGCGGCAGGCTGCCCGCCGCAGGTCCGCGTCCTGACGGTCGGCGAGCCCGGCGACCAGGCCTGGAGCTGTGTCGCGGCAGAAGGCTGCGCTTCGGCGGACCGGAGGTTCCGGATCGGCAAGCAGGCGCTGCTGAGTGGCTGGAGGCAGTGGCTCGACGCGGATGCGGAACCAATCGGGTCCGCTGGCCAAAGCACGGCGGACGCGCGGATCGGGATCGTCCACGAGTCGGGCGCGTTGCTCGGCCGTCACCGCGGGGTTCGCGGCGAACGCCGTCCGCAGCCTGTGGTCGGGATGCCCAACGATGGCGTCGACCACCTCGTCCGGCAGAGCGCGCCAGGCGATCGTGTCCCAGGCCGCGATGGCTTCATCACAAAGCAGCCTGGTCAATACCTCGGATGGCGCCGCAGGATTTCGCGCGATCGCAGCAATGGCTTCACGGTGACCGCAGCCTCCGCACATGGTGCCCCTCCCAGATCGCCAGCAGGCATCGCGAGCCCGGAGATTGTGTGCATCCCTCGTGGTCAAGGTCAACGTCGGCGATCAAGCTCTGCCGCATGTTCAGAGGGCGATCAAGCTCTGCCGCATGTTCAGAGAATGACGATCGGCTTCCTGGGCGGCCCGAGATCCGGCGGTGGCTGCGCTGCCGGAGGCCGAAGCCGTGTGGAGTTGCCGAGCAGCTCGGTGAACGCTACGACGCCGGCAGCATGGGCAGTGGCAGGCCGTCGGCACCGACCACGGGGCAGTCTGAGTCCGGCCCAGCTCCACAAACGGTTCGCGAACACGGCTTGACGTGAATGCCGACGAGGGAGGACGTACTCGTCCTCTGTGCCTGTCAGCGACGGTGGGCAGACGGGAAGCGAGGGTCTCCACCATGGCAATGAGCGAGTCAATCCCCACGACAGTGAGCCCGCGGCTGAGGTGTCGGCTCGTGTCCCGGGAACCTGAGGTGACTTTCACTCGTTGAAAGGAGTGAGTCGGTCGCTGTGACCCGTGTGCCCTGGAAGGGGCCCGTCATGTCCGGGGAGCCTGCGGTGGCTGACACGCGCGCGGTGTGCGCGCCGAGACCCTCTGAATAGTCGGCCTGCTCTGCTGCGTGGATGGTGCCCCTCCGACAGGGCCTTTCCTCCCGGCAGCGACGGCCGATTCATACGGGGCGAGGTCGTTCCAGACCACTGCGGCCGTCAGTGCCGACCGCATCCGACACCCGTTGAGGGAGCTCGTTCCATGGATTCGCAGACCGTTCACCCTCCTTCGCCTGAAATCCGACAAGGGGCGGGAAGTGACTTCGCCCGGCTGTCGAAGAAGATTGCCGACGCCGGCCTGATGGGTCGACGCCCGGGCTACTACGCGGCCCGGATCGCTGCGGTCACTGCCCTCTACGTCTGCGGGTGGATCGCGTTCGTCCTCGTCGGCGACAGCTGGTGGACGCTCGCGGTGGCGGCGTTCCTCGCCGTCGTCTTCGGTCAGATTGCGCTCCTCGCGCACGACGTGGCGCACCGGCAGGTGTTCCGGCTCCGTAAGGCCAGCGAAAGAACCGGCCGTATCGCCGGAAACGCCGGAATCGGGATGGGCTACGGCTGGTGGCAGGACAAGCACACGCGCCACCACGCCAACCCCAATCATGAGGAACTGGACCCCGACCTCATCCCCGACATCCTGGTCTGGTCGCAGAATCAGGCCCGCGCCGCAAAAGGGCTGCCCCGTCTGCTCGGCCGCTTTCAGGCGTTCCTGTTCTTCCCTCTCCTCACTCTCGAGGGCCTCAACCTGCACCTGTCAGGTGTGAAGTCGCTGGCCGACCGCTCGCTCAAGAACCGCGTGGCGGAAGGAAGTTTGCTGTTCGCCCACTTCGCCCTCTACCTCGGCGCCCTGTTCCTGGTGCTGCCGCCCGGCATGGCCATTGCGTTCCTTGTGGTTCACCAGTGCCTGTTCGGGGTCTACCTGGGCTCGATCTTCGCCCCCAACCACAAGGGCATGCCGATCCTGACCGGCGATGACCGCCCCGACTTCCTGCGGCGCCAAGTGCTCACCTCACGCAATGTCCGCGGTGGATGGTTCACTGACGTCGCACTCGGCGGACTGAACTACCAGATCGAGCACCATCTGTTCCCCAGCATGCCCAGCCCGCATCTTCGCAAGGCACAGGCAATCGTCCGCCGCCACTGCCAGGACCTGGGAGTGAACTACCTGGAGACCAGCCTGATCACTTCCTACCGACAGGCCCTTGCCAGCCTCCACCAGGCCGGAGCGCCGATCCGGCACGCTGCCTCCGCCTAGGCCCGATGTCCTGCCCTCTTCTCGTGCCTTCGGCTGTGGCGTACGGGTTGAAGAGCAGGCGAAGAGCGCTTCCCCTCGCCGAGTTGGAGCAGTGGGCCCGTGAAAGCTGTGGTCTCGGTGCGGTAGTTGACCGGCTCTTCGACCTGATCCCACGTGCCGGTGGGATGGGAAGGGTGAAAGTGACCCTTCGAGCGTGACAGTCCGGTCCAGGGTCAGCGCGGGAGGTCCGAGATTGAAGGCTCAGGAATCGACCCGGAGCCGGTCACGCTGGATCTGGTAGGCGAGGGCGCGCCGCACGGAGGCCGATGCGGTGGTGGTGGGGACCTTCGAGGGGACATCGAGACCACGGCTGATCTTGTCGTACGCGTCCTGGTAGCTGCGAGGCATCTCTGCCCGGTGCAGTCTCAGGTCCTCTTCGACGAGGCGTCGCAGCTCGTCGACGTTCTGGGGCGTGAAGCGCTTCTTCCCCCGGGCGATGGCGTTGACGTAGCGGGTGCAGCGGGCGGTGTCGTCGGAGGTCTCGGAGATTTCCTCGGCGAGGCCCCACAGGCGACCTTCGAGCCATGGGGTGTCGTACTGGTCGAGGGAGAGCCCCATCGGGGGCAGTGACTCGCCAACCCTGTACTTCGCCACCTGCTTGGACACGGCGGGCTGACTCATGCCGGTGAGCCGGGCAATTCTGTCCTGGGTCCAGCCGAAGCCGGCGAACAGCTTGATCATTTCAGCGCGAAGCTTCCGCATCTCCTCCCCTGCACGGATGACGTCGTTCATGTCGGTGAGCATCCGCTCGGCCTGTTCCTCCGTCAGCGTCTCGGGGTCCTGACGCGTGTCCTCTTCGCCTGCCATAGCTCGGTTATAGCCTGAACCCGCTACCATAACCAGGTTGTACAACCCGGTTATAGCTGACAGGCTCCACACCATGCCTACCTTCTCCGCACCTGACGGCACCCGGCTCGCCTACCGCGTACACGGGGCCGGCGACCCGCTCGTCTGCATCCCGGGAGGTCCCACGGACGCCATCTACCTCGGCGACCTCGGCGGCCTGTCCGCACACCGCCGGCTGATCCTTCTGGACCTCCGCGGCACCGGCCAATCCGCGATGCCCGAAGACACCACCTCCTACCGCTGCGATCGCCTGGTCGACGATGTCGAGGCCCTGCGCGAACACCTCGGACTCACCCGGATGGACTTGCTCGGCCACTCCGCCGGCACGAACATTGCGGTGCAGTACGCGGCCCGATACCCGAAGAGCATCGGCAAGTTGACCCTGATCACCCCCAGCTCCGCAGCCGTCGGCATCACGATCACCGGAGCGATGCGGCGTGAGCATGCGCAGCTCAGGAAAGGCGAACCGTGGTTCCCGGCGGCGTTCGCCGCCTTGGAGGCGATCACCAAGGGCACGGGCAGCGACCGGGAGGCCATCGCCCCCTTCTTCTGGGGCCGGTGGGATGCCGCCGCTCAGAATCACCCTGCGGCCGGCCCGCCGAGCAACAAAGAAGCTGTCGCTCTCTTCGCAGCCGAGGGCGCCTTCGACACGGAGAGCACTCGTGCGGCGCTCGCCTTCCATGAGGGCCCCGTGCTGCTGCTCGCCGGGGAGTTCGACGTGAACAGTCCCCCTCCGGCGGTGGCTGAGCTTGCCGGCCTGTTCCCTGATGCCTCACTCGTTGTGCAGTCGGGGGCAGGCCACTACCCATGGCTCGACGACGCCGACCGGTTCGTGGCGACCACTGCAGCATTCCTGCGGTAAGGACCTGCTCATGCGCTGCCTACCAGCGAAGAGCCCGGAATCACGGCCGCAGTCCTCGCGTTCCCGCCGTGGGCCGTAACGGACATGACATTGCAGGACATCGCGGGGAGGCTCCCGGGGCGGATGTCCGGGACGAAGAGACCAGGTGAGCCGAGACGCCGAGGGCCGGATCCCGCACGTGCAGAATCCGGCCCTCACAGGCAGCAGCCTGCTCAGTGACCGCGAGACTCGAAGCCGACCCGAACCCCATGCGCGCTGCCGGACCAGGCCATCGCCATCGGCGAGTTGCTGAAGACCATCAGCCCGGCCATCCCGGCCGGCACGGCGATACGCGACTTCTTCACACGTCCCCTCAGACCGAGAACTTCGAGGAGTTGATGTTGCAGACGATGTTCGGCGTGGCAGCCCCGGAGCAGCCCTTCGGGTGCGACGTCCACACCCAGCCCGGGGTCATGAACGCGCCGTGCATCTCGTTCTGCACGTACAGGCTCTTCGGGCGCTTGACCTTGGCGGTGACCTCAGCAACCGTAGGAGTCGGGTCGATGGCGTTGATGAAGCTCCACTTGCCGTCGGCAACGGTGCTTCCGTTCTTGCCGTCGAGCAGGCGCGCCCGGATCTCCCCGGTGATCTGAGGCCCGTCGGGGCCGACCGCCGCACAGAAGAAGCTGGCGGTGCCGGTGACCTTGGTCGGGTTCCCGGCAGTCCACTCCGCCTTGTGGTTCCACTCGCACAGCACGGTGCGGGCCTTGACCTGCTTGCCGGTCCTGGGGTCGATCTTGGCAACCTGGGCGGTGAAGGTCCTGCTGCCTGCCTTGGTGGTGACGGGCTCCGCGGCCGAAGCCGGGTGATGGCTGTCGGCGTGCGCCGTGCCGGCCAGGACGCCGAGTCCGAGCACGGTGGTGGTGGCGATAGTTGTGACAGTACGTCGCACCTGCAAGGAATCCCCCTGTTGTCTTTGATGGTCGTCTCGCTTCAGCGCGGTGGTCTGACGCGCCGGAAGCCAATTTGGTCAGCCGACGCCTCCCCGGCGGCAGCTGTCGGCCAGCCTGCCGGAGATACCGTCGGAAGTCGTTTGCACAGCGTCCACAGTTCTTAGCAATGAGTCCACGCGGTCGGCTCAGGGCTGTGGAGGGCTTGGTGTCGGTAGTCCCTGGGTGGCATGCCGTAGGCAGTGCGGAAGGCGCGCGTGAAGTCGGCGGCACGGGTGAAGCCCCAGCGGGCGGCGATGGCGTGGATGGTGGTGGAGCACATCGCGGGGTCGGCGAGGTCGCGGCGAGCATGTTCCAGGCGCTGGTGGCGGATCCAGGCCGCGATGGTCTCGTGCTCGGTCTGGAAGAGGCGGTGCAGATAGCTGGTGGAGATGTTGTGCGCGGCGGCGATCGCACGCGGGGTCAACCGCGGGTCCTGCAGGTTCCGTTGGACGTACGCCCGAATACGCAGCACCAGAGTCCGGCTACGGGTTTCCGGCGGAAGGGAGCGGTCGGCGTCCAGAGCGTGAGCGAACAGTGCGGACAGCAGGTCGACCACGACCGTTCCCAGACGGGGGCCGTCGGACGGCAGGTAGGGGCTCGTGTCCACCGTCAGCTGAGTGAGGAACTGTACGAGCAGGGTGCCAATCCCTTCCCGTCCGGACATTCCATGGGCGAACAGTCGGTCCATCCTGTTCTGCGGCAGGGGCAGTAACGCCTTGGGGATCTCGATCCCGATTCCCGAGAACAAATCGGGTCCGTTGGCGGAGTTGACTTCGAAAGCCCTTGAGCTGTCGAAGACCTGTATCTCGTAAGGCCCGTACACGGCTTTCTGGTCGGCCCAAGTGACTCGGTTGGTCCCGTGCAGAGGGATCCCGATGTGGTACTGCTCGGGATCGGACTGGCGGATGAGCTTCGGGGTCCGGCGAAATCGAAGGGCCTGGTGGGTCGTGGGCCAGACGTGAACCGCGCCGAGCTCCAGTACTCGCTGATGCGCCCGGTAATCCGCCGCGAATTCGCTGTGAAGGTCCAGCGGCGCATGGGTTCGGCCGATGCGCTCGCGCCAGAAGTCGAACCGGTCCGCACCAGCCAGATCTTCAGTTCGGAACTCGGTCTCGGTCAGCATCCCGTCTCCTCCGCCTCATGGCCTCAATACCGCCTCGTCGCCCTGGATCAGGCGCCGATGGGTGGGCTTCGATTCTCATGTATCTGTTTCATTCCACGTCGTCGGGCCTGCGGATGAGGCGGCAGCCATGCACCTGAAGCGTCGTCGTGCTTGACTCGTCGAGTGGGTCGGACCGTCTGGGGGAGCATGAGATGCCACTTGAATTCGGTCTGTGGCGAGTAGACGACAAGCCGGTGCGGGTCACTACGCGGCCGATGCCTCTGGAGTCGAGGCTGGAGGAGCTCATTGAGGCCGATCCGGGAATCCTGGGGCGACCCCTGCTACTGATCGGCCGGCAGGTGCAGACGAGGTACGGCAAGGTCGTCGATCTGCTCGGCATGGACGCCGAGGGATGCCTGCATGTTTTGGAGCTCAAACGGGACCGCACTCCCCGCGACGTCGTGGCACAGGTTCTCGACTACGGCTCCTGGGTCCAGGAACTCACCAACGAGCAAGTGCGCGAGACCTACACAACGTACGCCCGCGAGCGAGGACTGGTGGAGGAGCTGGACGAGGCGTTCGCGCTGCGATTCGGAAGCAGTCCGCCGGAAGCACTGAACGGCACCCATACTCTGACCATCATCGCGAGCGAGATCGACGCCGCGACTGAGCGGATCGTCACCTATCTGGCATCCGGCTATCAAGTGCCGGTCAATGTGCTGTTCTTCCGCTACTTCGAGGACGAGGGACGCTCGTATCTGGCCCGTACCTGGCTGATGGACGAGGCCGAGGTCGTGGTGCCTCCCGTGGGAGCCAAGGGGCGCGGGAAGAAGGAGCCGTGGAACGGCACGGATTGGTACGTGTCCTTCGGCGACGAACTCGGCCACCGGAGTTGGGACGACGCGCTCCTCTACGGATTCGTGTCGGCCGGCGGCGGGGACTGGTTCTCCCGCACGATCCGCTCACTGCCCGTTGGGGCGCGGGTGTTCACTCACATCCCCAAGGTGGGGTACGTGGGCGTGGGCACTGTGTCCGGTGAACCTCGGCCCTTCGAGGAAGCCGTACTCACCCTGGATGGCGAAGTCCAGCAGATGGCCGACCTTGCCCTGCAGGGCAACTACCGATTCGCGGCTCGTGCGGCCGAGAGCAATGACGAAGAGGACCGCCGCGAGTGGATCGTCCCGGTGGACTGGGAACATGCCGTGCCCCGCGAGAGCGCATTGTGGCGTACGGGCTTCTTCGCCAACCAGAACTCTGCTTGCAAGCTCCGCGCCCGCTTCACGATCGATGAAGTCTCCCGCCACTTCGGCATCGGTGACGGTGCTGGGACTCTCGAGGAAGGTTGAATGGCCGCGCCTGCACGGATTCGCTCCGCCTGATCCGTCGAACGCGCGGCGTCGGCACCTGACTTCTTCCGCCTCGTGCGCTTCCAACTGGTCATCCAACGGGCGAGGATCGCCAGAGATCCCGATGAAGTCGGCCGCTCCGCACAGGGCGAAGCCCCCGATCGCGATCGCCGCTGACCGGGGACGCTTCACCCGCGTCCCGCTCAGGCCGGGGACTGCTGAGACCGCCCCGCCTCCGCGGTGTCGCTCGCCGTGGGTGAGCCGGAACCTCGCCTGCGACGCAGGGCCGACCAGACGTTCCACGCCGCGACAAGCAGGCAGAACAGACCGGTGGCTCCTGGAGCGAGCCAGGCCCCGAGGCGGTGCTCGACTGCCACCGTGGCCGAGGGGCCGTCGACCGTGGCGGCCACCGGCTCGGTCGGCTTCTCGTCGAACGTGGTCTCGACCTCGATCTGCGCAATCCGGAAGGCCCCGTCTTCAGCCTCGAAGGATCCGGAGCACAGCAGACCGTCGTCGCCGTGCCGGGACTCCGAGATCTCGCAGCGCTCGGCGCGGAATTGTCCGGCCACCCCCGTCAGCCGTGTCTCCAACCGCATCAGACCGGCGCCCAGAAGAAAGACACCCGCGCCCAGGGCCACCAGCGTGACCAGCACCCGTCTCGGACCTATTCGTTCCATCGCCGCCCCCGTACTCCGTGTCGTCAGCCGACGCAGCCTAGCGCCCCCGCCGGGCTCGGCAACGGCCGGGACACCCGCCCCCCTCTGCCGTCAGCGAATCTGCTCCCGGCCAAGAAAGCTGACGGAGCGGCGACCGCGGGCGAAGAGTGGTGGGACCGCGGCTGACCCGAGCCGCGCCACGACAAGGAGGACCGATGTCCCCACTCATCACCGACTGGGACCCGGCCATGAACCCACGAGCCGCCGAGGGCGACACACCTCCGACGCGGTTCGACGACCACCTGGCCGCACAGCTCCTCGCGCAGCGGATCGTCTTCCTCGGCACCCAGGTGGACGAGGTCTCCGCGAACCGGGTGTGCGCGCAAATGCTTCTGCTGTCGGCGGAGGACCCGAGGACCGACATCAGCCTCTACATCAACAGTCCGGGCGGGTCGGTGACGGCGGGGCTGGCGATCTACGACACGATGCGACTGATCCCCAACGACGTCTCGACACTCGCCATGGGCTTTGCCGCGAGCATGGGGCAGTTCCTCCTCACCGTCGGGGCGGAGGGGAAACGCTTTGCGCTGCCGAACGCGCGGATCATGATGCACCAGCCGTCCGCCGGCATTGGCGGGACCGCCGCCGACATCGCGATCCAGGCCGAGAACCTCGAGTTCACGAAGAAGGCCGTCGAGCGGATCACCGCGGAGCACACCGGCCAGACCGAGGAGACGATCTCCCAAGACGGCGACCGCGACCGGTGGTTCACCGCCGAGCAGGCGAAGGAGTACGGCATGGTCGATCGCGTCGTCGAGTCGCTCGACGACGTCCGCCCTGCCGGACCGCGGCGACGGGTGGGGCTCTGACATGGGCCAGTACACGATCCCGAACGTCGTCGAGCGCACCCCGCAGGGGGAGCGGTCGTACGACGTCTTCAGCCGGCTGCTGTCCGAGCGGATCATCTTCCTCGGCACTGAGATCGACGACGGCGTCGCGAACGTCGTCATCGCCCAGCTGCTCCACCTCGAGTCGTCCAGCCCGGACCGTGAGATCGCGATCTACATCAACTCACCGGGTGGTTCGTTCACTTCACTCATGGCGATCTACGACACGATGACGTTCGTCGGCGCGCCGATCTCCACCTTCTGCGTCGGGCAGGCGGCCTCGACCGCGGCGGTGCTCATGGCCGGCGGAGACCCGGGGCGGCGGTTCGTTCTCGAGCACGCCCGGGTGCTGTTGGGGCAGCCTGCGAGCGGCGGCCGGCAGGGTACGGTCTCGGACCTCAGCCTCCAAGCCAAGGAGATGCTCCGGGTCCGCTCCCAGGTCGAGGAGGTCCTGTCCAGGCACACGCACCACGACGTCGCGACCCTGCGCGCGGACATGGACCGCGACAAGGTCTTCACCGCGCAGGAGGCAGTCGCGTACGGGCTCGCCGACGAGGTGCTCAGCCGGCGGATCGCACCTGCCTGACGCGCTGAAGTGCGTGGCGCCCGGCGGCCGTCGCCCCGGCGGGGGCACGGCCGTCTGTCAGGCGGCGAGGCACATTCCGCCCTGCCGCGAGGTCGCCGCGCGCCCGGAGTTGCGGTCGCGCCTCGAGGAGACCGAGGTGACCGAGGTGGGGGCGGTGACCGAGGTGGGGGCGGTGCCGCTCTGGGCCGGCCTCGCCCGAGCCGGGCGGGCAAGCTCACGGTGGGCCAGCGCGAGAAGATCGGCCAGTCCGAGGCCCAGTGCACGGGCGGCGGCCGCGAGAACTTCGGACGAAGCCTCCTTGCGGCCGCGCTCGAGCTCGGAGAGATACGGCATCGAGATCCGAGCGGCGTCGGCCACGTCCTTGAGCGTGCGTTCCTGGGCGAGGCGCTGACGGCGCAGGACGTCACCAACTACGTCCCGCCACAGGGGTTCTTTGGTCACGGGGGTCGGCGCCGCTGTGGCCGGGCGCAGGGGAATGACGCGGACTTGGTTCGGCGCGTGGCTGCTCACCTCCTCAGGGTAGGAGCGATGCGGTCGGCTGGGTGGCAGCAGAGTTCCGCCCCCTGCGAAATCGCATGACCCGCCGCCGATGCCCGGAGAGGGAGCATCGGTGCGCGCTGCGGCAGGCGCGGCGCCGCGGGCGACAGGTCGACGCCAAAGGCGTTCAACCCGAGGGAGTGCACGTGTGCCGTCACGCGGCCGGGGCCGCAACCGAGGTCGGCGACCGGCCCCGCACCGTCGGCCCGCACGCGTTCGGCGGACGCGGCAAGCAGCGCACGGTCCAGCGGCTTGGCCTCAAGTCCGGTGCGATAGCGCTCGGCGTAGTCGACGGCGACGGCGTCGTAGAACGCCCGGGTGACGCGCAGATGGGAGGGTTCGGCCATGGCCGAGGACAGTAGTCCCCCGCCTGCACCTGACACCCCGTCGGCCCACACAACGGGCGTTTGCGAATTCCTTGGCCCGCGGCAGGAGTTGAGATCCGGCCGGACAGCCGCCCGGCCGATCAGGAATGATCAATCCATGGTCGCCTCCATGTCCGAGAACACCACGCCCAAGAACATCACGCCCAAGAGCACCGTCGCCGTACTGCTGTTGGTCATCATCGGTCTGCTCGCCACCGTCGGCTACTTCGCCGCCGATGACGCGCACATGGCCGCGCAGTGGGCCGAGTGCAACAGCCTGCCGGTCTCCTGGCAGATGTACGTCACGGCGTACGGCGGACTGGCGTGCGGCCTTGTCGCGCTGTTCCTCACAGAGCGGCTGGTCCGGCGCAGCAGGTCGATGACCTGGGTCGCGGGTGTGAGCGCGGCGGGTGCCGCGGTGCTTCTGCTGGAGCACGGCCTCCTCGTGTACTGGCTGTACCAGCCCGACCCCGGCGGAGTGATCAGCTGTGCCGGATGACTCATCGGGCGACCTGCCGGACGACGTGGTCGCCGTTCTGGCAGCGCTGCTCTCCTCCGACCGGCCGGGATTCGCCGAACTACGCGGGCAGATCCCTTACGCCCGGACGACCGAGCCGTGCGGATGCGGATGCGCCACCGTCTCGCTGGAGGTCACCCGCGACGGTGTGGAGCCGGCAGCCGCCGCGGCGAATCCCGTCGCCGAAGCGGACGTCTCCACCACCGACGGCCGCCTCGGCGGCGTACTGCTCTTCGTGGCGGACGGCTACCTCTCTCTGCTCGAGATCTACTCCCTGGAGGAGGAACCATTCGCCACCTGGCCACGCGCCGACGAACTCACGGTCCGGCCGTGAGGCACCGCACCACTAGGGTTTGCGGCGTGGGGATCAGCGAGCGGGCAGAGACCGTACGGACTGACGTCGGCGAGCGGGACGCACCACCCTGGTGGCGCGTCCCGCTCGTCGCGACGGCCTTCGTCGTGCCGCTGTACGTCCTGTGGGCCGCCTGGCTCGCGACCGGCGGCGGCGACCTGGCGGCTCAGCTCGCCTGGGCGGGGTTCATGGAACGGCACCCCATGTCGGCGTACAACCTCTCCTGGTACGGCGGCACCCACACCGCCAACTACAGCCTGCTGTCTCCCCCGCTCATGGCCGTCTTCGGCGTGCGCGCGGTGTCCGTCGCCGCGGGTCTGGCCGGAACGTGGGTGCTGGCCTGCCTCTTCGTACGCAGCGGAGTGCGGCGGCCCGGCTGGCCCGCCGCGCTCGGGGCACTGGCCCTCTGGTCCAATGTCGCCTGCGGTCGTACGACCTTCGCACTTGGCGTCGCGATCGGGCTGCTCGCCGTCCTGTATGTACGCAGGACCGGCGTCGCCGTGGTCTGCGCGGCGCTCGCTGCCACGGCCAGTCCGGTGGCCGGGCTCTTTCTGGTGGTGGCGGGGGCCGCGTATCTGCTGGACCGGCAGTGGCGGAAGGGCGCCGCGCTCGTGCTGCCGCCGTTCGCCGTGGTGGGCGCGGTGACGCTGCTCTTCCCCTTCCACGGCGAACAGCCCATGGCGGCCGGGCAACTGTGCTTGCCGCTGGCCGTCTCCGCCGCCGTGGCGATCGCGGCGCCGCGCGACTGGCGGGTCGTGCGGTTCGGGGCCGGGGTGTACGGCAGCGGCGTCGTCCTCACCTATCTCATAGCCTCGCCCATCGGCACGAACGTCGAGCGTCTGCTGGCTCTCGTCGGGCCGCCGGTGCTGCTCGCGGCGGTGCTGGCGGGAGGGCTCGGCAGACTTCTGCGGGCCCTGCTCGCGATCGGGCTGGCCGTGAACACGTACTGGCTGATCGACAAAACCGACGACGATCTGGTCGTCTCCGGCGAGGTGCCCGCGTGGGCCGCGCACACCGACGGTGTCGTACGGGAGTTGCAGCGGCTGGGCGCCGACCGCACGCGCGTCGAGGTCGTCCCCGCCCGCAACCACCGCGAGGCGACCGTCCTCGCCCCGCACATCAATATGGCGCGCGGCTGGAACCGGCAGCTGGATGTGGAGCGCGGGCGGCTCTTCTACGACGGGTCGCTGACCCCGGCGACGTACCGGCAGTGGCTGGACCGCTGGGCAGTGGGCTTCGTGGTGCTGCACCACGGGCGTCCTGACGGGCCGGCCGAGGACGAGGCGGCGATCGTCAGGAGCGGGCCGGGCTGGCTGGAGCGGGTGTGGCAGGACGACGGGTGGACGGTCTACCGGGTGCGGGACGCGGTTCCGCTGGCCGCCGCACCGGCGACGGTGGTCCGCGGCGACGACGCGGAGCTGGTCGTACGGATGCCGGCGGCGGGATCGGTGACGGTACGGGTCGCGTACTCGCCGTGGCTGCGGGCGGAGGGGGCGTGTCTGCGGCAGGAGGGCGAGTGGACGCGGCTGACCGTGCCGCGGGCGGGCGAGTACCGGCTGGACTCGCCCTACCGTCTGTCGCGTTCGAGCGGCTCGGGCTGCTGACGGCGCTGAAGGCGGCCGACGGCCGACGCTGACGGCCGATTGTCAGTGGCGTGTGCCACGCTCGACGCATGATTGACCACATCTCGGTACAAGTGGCGGACCCGGCGGCCAGCGCCGCCTTCTACGACCGTGTGCTGGCCCCGCTCGGCGGCAAACGGCTGCTCGACTTCGGTCAGGTGATCGGTTACGGCACGACGCAGCCGACCTTCTGGATTGGCCCGGTGACGACGGAGGGGCAGGCGCGCGAGGTGCATATCGCCTTCGTCGCGGCCGACCGCGCACAGGTACGGGCGTTCCACGCGGCGGCCGTCGAGGCGGGGGCGGAGGTACTGCACGAGCCACGGGTGCGGCCCGAGTACCACCCCGCGTACTACGGCGCGTTCGTCAGGGACCTGGACGGCAACAACGTGGAGGCGACCTGCCATACGCCGGAGTGAGACCGGGGACAGACGTCGCCCCGGCGCGGATCGCGACGGGCTGCCTGCGCGGCGTCCGTCTTTCGGCAGGTCGTCATCATGACGGTCATGACGGTCATGACGGTCATGACGCCAGGGCCTGGGCCTCCCGGAGCCGGGCGGCGGTGACCGCGGCGTCATAGCCGGGGGCGACGCCGTCGACCAGGATCACATCGCCCGCCATATGCCGGGTACGCAGCGGCAGAAGCTCCTGGTAGGCCTCGGAGTCGTACCACCGGCGCGCCTCCTCCATGCCCGCGAAGCCGATGATGACGAGCGCGCCCGGCCACTCGCCCTCGCGGAGTTCGACGGTCGCGCCGTGGACGAGGAAACGGCCACCGAAGGGGTCGAGGGTGGACTGGATCCGCTCCATGTAGACGAAGATCTCGTCGTGCAGGTGCGCGGCGGGAAGCAGGTGGCCGACGGCGTAGGCGGTCATGATGTCCTCCTGGTGCGGGGCTCGTACACGGCCCGTACGGGGCTCGTTCGGATGTCTTCGATCGTGCCGGGACACCGGGAGACCGTCGATTACCCGCGAGGTAAGTGCACCGCACCGGTCGGACCCGGTCGGGCACTCTCAAGCCCGGTCCTGGCCCGCCGACCGCCGCGGGGTGGACGTACCGATGCCCCGGCCGCACCGGATCCGCGCGAAGCTGATCCGGTGCGGCCGGGGCCGCAGTTGAGACCGTGCGAGACCTGTGCGCCGGTGTAGCTCAGATCGTCGCCGTGTCGATCACGAAGCGGTAGCGGACATCGCTCGCCAGCACCCGCTCGTACGCCTCGTTGATCTGATCCGCGCGGATCAGCTCGATCTCCGCACCCAGGCCGTGCTCGGCGCAGAAGTCGAGCATCTCCTGGGTCTCCCGGATGCCGCCGATCCCCGAGCCCGCAAGGGTCTTGCGGCCGCCGATGACGGAGAACAGGTTGAGCGAGACGGGCTCCTCGGGAGCGCCGACGTTCACAAAGGCGCCGTCCGTCTTCAGCAGACGCAGATACGCGTCCAGCGGCAGCGGCGCGGACACCGTCGAGACAATCAGGTCGAAGCTGCCGGCCAGCTCCTCGAAGGTCGCCTCGTCGCTCGTCGCGTAGTAGTGGTCGGCGCCCAGCTTCAGCCCGTTGTCCTTCTTGCGCAGCGACTGGCTGAGCACGGTCACCTCGGCACCCAGCGCATGGGCGATCTTGACGCCCATGTGGCCGAGACCGCCCAGGCCGACGATGGCGACCTTCTTGCCGGGGCCCGCGTTCCAGTGGGCGAGCGGCGAGTAGAGGGTGATGCCGGCGCACAGCAGCGGGGCCGCGACGTCCAGCGACAGGCCGTCGGGGATGCGCAGCGTGAAGGCCTCGTCGACGACGATGTGAGTGGAGTAGCCGCCGTAGGTCGGCTCGCCGCTCTTGTCGAGGGCGTTGTACGTGCCGACGTTGCCGCCGGAGCAGTACTGCTCAAGACCGGCCTTGCAGTTGTCGCACTCGCGGCACGAGTCGACCATGCAGCCGACGCCCACCCTGTCGCCGACGCCGAACTTCGTGACACCGGGGCCGACCTCGGTGACGATGCCGGCGATCTCGTGGCCCGGCACCATCGGGTAGATGCCCTCGCCCCAGCCGTCGCGGGCCTGGTGGATGTCGGAGTGGCAGATGCCCGCGTACTTGATCTCGATGAGCACGTCGTGCTCGCCGACCGGGCGGCGCGGGACGGTGGTCCGCTCCAGCGGCGCCTTGGCGGCGGGAGCGGCGTATGCGGAAACGGTGGTGGTCATGGCTACGAGCCTGCCGCCGGACGCGGCACTTACCCAGCCCTCTGTTGTACCTACGTCCAGTGTGCGTACTACTGACAGGGTCAGGATCGACAGGCTCCCCGGCCGGTAATACTTGGCTGTATGGACCAGCGCGCCGAACTCAGCGAATTCCTCCGCTCCCGCCGAGCCCGGCTGCAGCCGGAGGACGTCGGCCTGCCACAACTGGGCCGCCACCGCCGTGTCCCCGGGCTGCGCCGCGAGGAGCTGGCGCAGCTCGCCGGGGTCTCCGTCGCGTACTACACGCGTCTCGAGCAGGGCAACGGACGCAATGTGTCCACCGAGGTGCTCGACGCGATCGCGCGAGCCCTGCGCCTGTCCGACGTCGAGCGGGACCATCTCAGCCACCTCGCCAAGCCGAAGCAGAAGAAGCACCGGCGCATGGGCCGGCCGCAGCAGCTGCGGCCTGCGGTGCAGCAGCTGATGGACGCGATGGACGGGGTGCCCGCGTACGTACTCGGGCGCCGGCTCGACATCCTCGGCTGGAACCGCATGGCCCGCGCACTGCTCGGCGACTTCGCCGCACTGCCCCCACAGGAGCGGAACATGGCCCGGCTCGTCTTCCTCGACCCCAACGCGCCTGATCTGTACGTCGACTGGGAGTGCAAGGCGACCGAGGTGGTGAGCTTCCTGCGGATGTACGCGGGCTGCTCGGCCGACGACCCGCAGCTGCCCGCGCTGATCGGCGATCTGTCGGTCAAGAGCGAGGAGTTCCGCAAGCTCTGGGCCGCGCACACGGTCCAGGACAAGGGTCACGGCACCAAGCGGCTGCACCATCCGCTGGTGGGCGAGATGACCCTGTCGTACGAGACGCTGAGGCTGCCCGACGACCACGATCTGTCGCTGGTCACCTACCACGCGGAGCCCGGCACCCGCTCGGCGGAGTCGCTGCGGCTGCTGGCCGGCTGGGGCGTGGACGAGGTGGTGGACGCCGACACGCGGTAACGCCGTTACAGCTTGCCCGCGGCTACGGATGAGGGCGGCGGCACCCCCGGGGGGTGCCGCCGCCCTCATCCGTACGAGGCGGTGGCTCAGGCGGCCGAGCCGGCCTTCCAGTCGCTCCAGCTCAGGTTCCAGCCGTTCAGGCCGTTGTCCGGCTGAATGGTCCGGTCCTTGGAGTTCTTCACGATCACGACGTCGCCGACGATCGTGTTGTCGAACAGCCAGGCGGCGGGCTGGTTCGGGTCACCGGCACCCTTGACGTCGTTCAGACCCACACAGCCGTGGCTGGTGTTGGAGCTGCCGAAGATCGAGTCGGCACCCCAGTAGTTGCCGTGGATGAACGTGCCCGACGTGGACAGCCGCATCGCGTGCGGGACGTCCTTGATGTCGTACTCGCCCTTGCCGTCCTTCTTCTTGAAGCCGACCGTCGAGCCGTCCATCCGGGTCTCCTTGAACTTCTCGGAGATCACCATCTGGCCGTTGTAGGTCGGGTTGTCCGGGCCACCGGCCGAGATCGGGATGGTCTTGATCGTCTTGCCGTCCTGGGTGACCGTCATCGTGTGGGCCGACGCGTCGACGGTCGAGACCTGGTTACGGCCGATCTTGAAGGTGATCGTCTTCTGCTGGACGCCGAAGACTCCCTGGGCGCCCTGGACCCCGTCGAGGTTCAGCTTCAGGGTGACGGTCGAGCCTTCCTGCCAGTACTGGTCGGGGCGGAAGTCCAGCCGCTGCCCGTTGAACCAGTGGCCGACGACCTCCTGGCCGCTGCTCGACGTCACGGTGATCCCGGACTGGACGGCCTTCTTGTCCGTGATCGCCTTGTTGAAGTTGATCGAGACCGGCATACCGACGCCGACGGTGGAACCGTCCTCGGGCGTGAAGTTGCCGATGAAGCTGTTGGCGGGCGAGACGGTGGTGAAGGAGGAGTTCTCGTGGGCCTCCTTGCCCTTGGAGTCCTTCGCCGTGGCCGAGATCTTGTACGTGGTGGAGCGCTCGAGCTGCGCGTCCGGCTTCCAGCTCTTGCCGTCGGCGGCGAGGGTGCCCTTGACGCTCGCACCGTCCGCGGTGGCCATGGTGACCTCAGTGAGGGTGCCGTCGCTGACGGTCACCTTGGCGTCGTTGTTGATGCCCGCGTTGGTCGCGCCGTTCTTCGGCGAGATGGCTATTCGGGCCTTCGACGCTTCCTTGGCTGCCGCCTCGTCGACCTGGGCCTGCGATTTCTTCGAGCCGTCGGCGCTGCCGCCCTTGTCCCCGTCGCCGCTGCAGGCCGACAGCACCAGCACGCCGCCGAGCACTGCGGACGCGGCTATGAGGCCTTTGCGCCGCTTGCTGTCCGTCATCACACGCTTCTCCATCGTCGCCGATTCCCCTGACCCACAACTTGGACAACACCCATTTCGGGCTGCCCGGTTCCACATCCGAAGAGGATGTGGGGAACACCACTCACAGATATTCATCGACGCGCCCACAGCTCCGGCGGTTGCACTGCGACACGAAAACGGCCGGGCCCCGGTTCACCGTCGCGGCACCCCGGGGCCCGGAGCCCGTCCCATACACACGCGCTAGGGCCGCCCGGCGTCACCGTCGTCCGACTCGTCATCGTCGTCGTACTCTCCATCTTCCTCGTCCGGGTCCCAGTCCTCCGCATCGGGGTCGTACTCGATCTGCTCACTGCTCCACGAAGCCTGGGCGAGCTCCACCCCTGGCACATCGCTGACCAGGTCGAAGGGGTCCACGAGATAGGCGATGGCCTCGGCCTCGTCCTCGCGTACCGCCGACTTGGCGTGTGCGCGCTCCTCGTCCGGCATAAACGTGTCCGCCGCGATGCGTTCGAGGGCGCCGCCGGTCAGCGCCGCGGTGTCCTCGATCTCCAGCACCAATTCCACCCGCAGCCGCACATACCGTGATGTCTCAGAAGTGGTCATACGACGGAGCGTAGAGCTCCCGCCCTCGCGGCTTTCCCACGACCCGCTGCTTTCACTAGCATCAGCGCACCCGGCCAATTCGAGGATGCCTCAAGGGGGATCGAGTCCGTGTCCGTCGCACGTCGACCGCTTCTTACCGCCACTGCCGCAGGGACTCTGCTGTGTGCGCTGTGGTTCGTTCCCTCGGCGAATGCCAGTGTCGAGCGGGAAGCGGTGCAGAGACACCAGACCGGCGCGAGTGCGTCGTCACAGCAGTTGACCCTGGCCGCCACGGGCACCGTGGACACCACCCCGTATCTCGTCGGCGGCGCTGCCTTCCTGGGTATCGGCGCGGGCTTGGTGACGTACTCCGTGCGCCGGCGCGGGGCCCTGTACATGTGACGGGGCGGGGCCGCCCCGCGGTGTGCGGAGCGGCCCGTCCTTGCGTGCTGCTGAGCTGCTAGGCCAGCGGACCCGTCACCGGCTCCACGGCCGCGACGAGCTTTCCGTCCCGTACGAACGCGTCGGCGGCCTCCAGGTCGGGCGCGAGGAAGCGGTCGGGACCGGGGCCCTCGACACCTGCCGCGCGCAGTGCCGCGATGGCGGCCTGTGAGGCGGGCGCGGGGGTCAGCCCGCGCCGCAGCTCGATGGCGCGGGTCGCGGCGTAGAGCTCGACGGCGAGGATCCGGCTCAGGTTGCCGACGGTGGTGCGCAGCTTGCGCGCGGCCGACCAGCCCATGGAGACGTGGTCCTCCTGCATCGCCGATGACGGGATGGAGTCGGCGGATGCCGGGACGGCAAGCCGCTTCATCTCGCTGACCAGGGCGGCCTGCGTGTACTGGGCGATCATCAGGCCCGAGTCCACGCCGGCGTCGTCGGCGAGGAACGGCGGCAGACCGTGCGAGCGGTTCTTGTCGAGGAGCCGGTCGGTGCGGCGCTCGGCGATGGAGCCGAGGTCGGCGGCGACGATGGCGAGGAAGTCGAGGACATACGCGACCGGGGCGCCGTGGAAGTTGCCGTTGGACTCCACACGGCCGTCGGGCAGCACGATCGGGTTGTCGACGGCCGAGGCGAGCTCGCGGTCGGCGACCAGACGGGCGTGCGCGAGGGTGTCCCGCCCGGCGCCGGCAACCTGCGGCGCGCAGCGCACGGAGTACGCGTCCTGGACTCGGGGCGCTTCCTCCTCCTGGAAGTGCCCGGTGAGCCCGGAGTCCTTGAGCACGGCGCTCATATTGGCGGCGGAGACGCCCTGGCCCGGGTGCGGGCGGATGGCGTGCAGCTCGGGGGCGAGCACCTTGTCCGTGCCGAGCAGCGCCTCGAGGCTGAGGGCGGCGGTGATGTCGGCGGTGGTGTAGAGGCGCTGGAGGTCGGCGAGGGCCATGACCAGCATGCCGAGCATGCCGTCGGTGCCGTTCAGGAGGGCCAGGCCCTCCTTCTCACGGAGTTCGACGGGCGTGATGCCGTGCTCGGCGAGCAGCTCGCCAGCGGGCCGCACCTGACCGTCGGGGCCCTCGGCGTCGCCCTCGCCCATCAGCGTCAGCGCGCAGTGCGAGAGGGGGGCGAGGTCGCCGGAGCAGCCGAGCGATCCGTACTCGTGGACGACGGGCGTGATGCCGGCGTTCAGTACGTCCACCATGGTCTGGGCGACCTCGGGGCGTACGCCGGTGTAGCCGGAGGCCACGGTCTTCAGACGGAGGAACATCAGCGCGCGGACGACCTCGCGCTCGACGCGCGGGCCCATGCCTGCGGCGTGCGAGCGGACGATGTTGCGCTGCAGCTGGGCGCGGAGGTCGGGGCTGATGTGGCGGCTGGCGAGCGCGCCGAATCCGGTGGAGACCCCGTAGACCGGCTCGGGCTTGGCGGCGAGCGCGTCCACGATCCCGCGGGCGGTGGCGAGGGCGGCGACGGCCTCCGCGGAGAGCTCGATGCGGGCGCCCTCGCGGGCCACGGCGATGACGTCTTCGGCGGTGGTACCGGACGTCCCCACCACGACTGTTTGCATATCCATATTCAGGAGCGTACGGACTGAATCGCAACCTGTCACTAGTGGCGGGCCGGATGACCCCTTACCGCAATCTGACACCCGGTGTCAGGGCTCGCTCCAGGGCTCCGTCGCATCCTCGGGTCGTACGCCACGGAAGCGGCGGCGCTCGTGCGGCGAACGCGGCGGGGTGTCCGCCAGGCGCATCACGGTGCCGTCACGGCCGGCGACCACCGGCTTCGGGGAGAGGGCCGCCTTCGCGCGGTACTGGGCCGCGTCCGCCAGCCGGAACAGCCGGCGGGCCGAGCGGACCTGGCCGATCGGATCACCGGTCGAGGCCACACCGCAGGCCACACCCTCACCGAGCTCCAACTCCCCTGCCCGTACGCAGAGTTCGTCAGCCACCCGGACCACCTCGTCCGCCGCCGGGCCGACCGCGACCAGACAGAACTCGTCACCGCCGAGCCGTGCCGCCAGCGCGCCCGGCAGCATCGCCCCGCAGAGCGAGAGGACCGAGCCGAAACGCTCGAGCAGCCGGTCGCCGACGGCGTGGCCGTGGGTGTCGTTCACGCGCTTGAGGCCGTTGAGGTCGCAGACCACCAAGCTGACGACCGAGCCGTCCGTGCGGTGTCGCTCGACCGCCTCGTCGAGCCTTATGTCGACGGCGCGGCGGTTGGCGAGACCGGTCAGCGGGTCCGTGAAGGCGAGCCTGCGGACCTCCTCGAGCCGCTCGTTCTGAGCGATGCCCGAGGCCACGACGGAGGCGACGACGGTCGCGAAGTCCGCGTCGTCGCGGTCGAACACCGGCGCGCCCGGCGGCCTGGCCACATACAGTTCGCCCCAGGCCCGGCCGCGCAGCACGATCGGCGCGACAACACAGCAGCCGCGACCGCGCCGCCGCAGGGACGCGACCCTCCCCCACAGGACTTCGTCCGCGGGAGGTGCCCCCTGATGGCAGTAGCCGTTCGCGGCCGACGGCGGTCCTTCCGCCGTCGCCACCCAGGCGTCGGGCTCACCGCCGCCCGCCCACTGCTCGTGCAGAAACTCGGTGATCTCCGGGAAGCGATTGACGGGGTACGTCTCGGATTCGGGGAACTCCTCCTCCCCTGCGGCCCGTTCGCCGGCGTTCACGAGCACCTTGAGCCGGCCGAGCTCGCGCTCCCACACCGACAGGGCGGCGAAGGAGCCGGCCAGCGCCTGACACGCGCCGAGCGCGGCCGCGCGCCAGAACTCGCGCGGTGTGTGCGCGGCCGCCATTGCCTGCGCCAGCGCCACCACGGCCCGCAACCGTCGATCCTCAGCCATCATCCCAGCTTAGGGAGGTTCGAGACGGTTTGATCAGTCGGAGTGGGCCGTGGTCGGAACAGTCACTCGCCGGGCCACTGCGGCTTCCGCTTCTCGTTGAAGGCCGCGACGCCCTCCGCCCGGTCCCCGGAGAAGGCCACGGACCGCCAGGCCGCGTCCTCCACCTCCAGGCCGGCCCGCAGATCGAGCCCGTGCCCGAGCCGCATCGCGCGCTTCGCGGCGCGCAGCCCAACGG
This sequence comes from Streptomyces sp. NPDC002730, assembly GCF_042888805.1. Lineage (NCBI taxonomy): Bacteria > Bacillati > Actinomycetota > Actinomycetes > Kitasatosporales > Streptomycetaceae > Streptomyces > Streptomyces sp. NPDC002730. The sequence continues at coordinate 480,283 of NZ_JBIAQG010000001.1, read as the reverse complement.
GAGAGTTCGCGGCGATCCGCCCCGCGAGCGCGAGCGCCTCGGTCCTGGCGTCGTCCGCCAACTGGTCGACGAGCCCCAACTCCCGCGCCTCGGCCGCCTCCACGCGCCGCGCGGTGAACACCAGCTCGGCGGCGCGCGCGGCACCGACGCGGCGCGGCAGCAGCTGGGTCCCGCCGCCGCCGGGGATGACGCCGACGGACACCTCCGGCAGCCCGACCACGGCGGTGGCGTCGGCAACGATCACATCGCAGGCGAGCGCCAGCTCGTACCCGCCACCGAGGGCGAAGCCGTGCACGGCGGCGACGGTGGGCATCGGCAGCTCGAGAACCCCGGTGTACGCGGCCCGGGAGGTGGGCCGCTGCCGAACCAACTCGGCGTCGGAGAAGGAGTTCCGCTCCTTGAGATCGGCGCCGACGCAGAAGGCGCGCTCGTGGGTGGAGGTGAGCACGGTGACGCGTACGTCCGCCTCGGCGGCGAGGGCGTCACAAGCGGCGGCGATGGACCGGGCCATCTCGCTGGAGACGGCGTTCATGGCCTTGGGCCGATCGAGCACAAGCTCCGCGACGTGCGCTTGCTCGTGCCTGCGCACGACGACGAATTCCCCGAACCGCTGCTCGGACTCGGACATGACGGCACCCTCCCGGTTAACGACGGTTCACCGGATCATAGGCGCGCCCCGCGCCGGGGGTCTCCCCCACCCAGCGATCCCGATGAACGGGGGGATGGGGGCGGCCCCGGCCCCACGACTCAGGAGTTCGTCCGCCGTGACAGCAGCCACGGCTCCACCACGCCCAGGCCTCGCACCGGGCGTTGCCACATCGGCTGGAGGGCGAAGCGGTACAAGGGGGGTTCCTCGCCCTCCTTTTCCGCCGCTGCCGCCTCCTCCGCCGCCTCCGCCTCGGAGGCCGGCGCGTCTCCGGTGCGTACCAGCCCCTCCGCGAACGCCCCGTCCACCAGCACCGCGTCCTTCGGCGCTATCGAGGTCAGCCGGCTGGCCAGGTTCACCGTCGTGCCGAACACATCGCCCATCCGCGTGGTGACCGTGCCAAAAGCGATGCCGACGCGCAGCGCCGGCATCGTCTCGTCGTGCGTCATCGTTTCGATGAGGCGCAGCGCGATCTCCGCCGCCGTACCCGCGTCGTCCGCCGCGTAGAGCACCTCGTCGCCGAGGGTCTTGATCAATCGGCCGCCGTGCGCGGCGACCAGGTCGGCCGAGGTGGTTTCGAACGCCTCGACCAGCTCGCCCAGTTCCTCTTCCTCCAGCCGCCGCGTCAGCCGGGTGAAGCCGACCAGGTCCGCGAAGCCGACCGCCAGCCGGCGGTCGACCATCTCCTCGTCGTCCGCGGCCTGGACCACGCGCCCGGTGGCCGCGGCGAGCTGTCGCCGCCACACGTACACCAGGAATTCCTCCAGCTCGGGCAGCAGCAGCTCGACCAGCGGATATGTGACCTCGGTACGGGTCATGCCCGGCTCGGGCGGCTCGGTGAGGCCCTCCAGGAAAGAATCGATCTGCCATTCCGCCAGCCGGGCGGTGGTCTGGCCGGTCGAGCGGGCCACCTGGACTGCCATCGGCTCGCTCAGCAGGCCCGCCTCGACCAGACCGGCGAGCCGCCGCAGGGCCAGTACGTCCGCCTCGGTCAGCGCCTTCGCCTGCCCGATGTCGGCGAAACCCATGGCCCGCCAGAAGCGGGAGGCGAGATCCATGGAGACGCCTGCGGTACGGGCCGCCTGGAAGGGCGTGTAGCGCCGGTCGGCGCCGAGGATCAGCTGCTCCAGACGGATGGCGAGAGGGTCGTCCGTCGGCTCCGCGGTGTGATCGACCTCGTGGTGCGGGGTCGGATGCACCGAGGAGGACGAAGCGGCCGCCCCTGAAGACCCGGAAGACCCGGAAGGGCCGGACGAGTCGGCAGACTCAGAGGGCCCGGCCGATCCGTTGGATGACTCCGCGGACGAATCCGCGGACGGAGAACCGGGCGAGGAGCCGGACGCAGAACCGGACGAAGCGGCCGCGCCGGACGAGGAGTCCGACGGGGGCTGCGCGCCCGCGCCGGAAGTGGTGTCGTCGACTGTCACCAGCCGCCTCCTGCCCGTTCCCTGCGGCACTGCCCTGCCGATCTGTCGCTCGATCGCCTCAACGATACGACAGGTGTGCCCTAGCTCACGTCCCGGTCCGCGATCGAGACTCACCCGGGTTCGCCCCAGATCAGTCGGCCGACCGCAGGTGCACGATGTCACCCGCACTGATCGACTGCCGCCCGCCACCCTCCGTGGTCAGCACCAGACGGCCGTCACCGTCGAGGGCGACCGCCTCGCCGGTGACCGACCGGTCACCCGGCAGCTCGGCCCGTACGGTGCGCCCCAGCGTCGCGCAGCCCGCCGTGTACGCCGCCTGGAGCCCGGAGCGGGCCGGGTCGCCGCCCGCCGCGCGCCAGTCCCCGTACCACTGCTCCAGCGAGCGCAGCAGGGCCCGCAGCAGCGGGTCGCGGTCGGTGGAGATCGCGTCCGCCAGGGCGAGCGACCCCGCTGTCGGCACCGGGAGCTCGTCCGCGCGCAGCGTCACATTGAGGCCGATGCCGACCACCACCGCGTCGTCGCCCGCACGCTCCGCGAGGATCCCGCCGGTCTTGCGCTCCTCGCCGCCGACCTTTACCAGCAGGTCGTTAGGCCATTTGAGCGACATGTCGACTCCGGCGGCCCGGGCGAGGCCGGTCGCCGAGGCGACTCCGGCGAGCAGCGGCAGCCAGCCCCAGCGCTCCACCGGCACCTCCGGTCCGGGCCGCAGCAGTACGGAGAAGAACAGCCCGGAGCGGGCCGGCGACGTCCAGGACCGGTCGAGCCGCCCGCGGCCCGCCGTCTGCTCCTCGGCGACCAGCACCGCCCCCTCCTCCAGGGACGCGGCCCGTGCCGCCAGGTCGGAATTGGTGGAGCCGGTCTCGGGCACGATGTCGAGCGAGGTCCACAGCCCGCCCGGTACCAGTAGGGCGCGGCGCAGCGCGGGGACGTTCAGCGGGGGCCGGTCGAGGTCGGACCAGCGGCTCTCGGGCGCATTCTGAGGCGTCATGCAAGCCAGGTTAGGTGTGGCAAACGCCGCACTGCCGAGCGCCATGCGCGCCGATACGCTACGTGTCAGTAGCCATTCCGGTTGACGTTGACCAGGACAGGGAGCCGCATCCCGATGTCGGAGTCCGAGATTGACATCCACACCACCGCGGGAAAGCTCGCGGATCTGCAGCGCCGCATTGACGAGGCGACGCATGCGGGCTCCGCGCGCGCGGTGGAAAAGCAGCACGCGAAGGGCAAGTTGACGGCCCGTGAGCGGGTTGATCTGCTGCTGGACGAGGGATCGTTCGTAGAGCTCGACGAGTTCGCCCGGCACCGCTCCACGAACTTCGGCCTTGAGCAGACCCGCCCGTACGGCGACGGCGTGGTCACCGGCTACGGCACGGTCGACGGCCGTCCGGTCGCCGTCTTCTCGCAGGACTTCACGGTCTTCGGCGGCGCGCTCGGCGAGGTCTACGGCCAGAAGATCATCAAGGTCATGGACTTCGCCCTGAAGACCGGCTGTCCGGTCATCGGCATCAACGACTCCGGCGGCGCCCGTATCCAGGAGGGCGTCAGCGCACTGGGCATGTACGGCGAGATCTTCCGCCGCAACACCCACGCCTCCGGCGTGATCCCGCAGATCTCGCTGGTCGTCGGACCGTGCGCGGGCGGAGCCGTCTACTCTCCGGCCATCACCGACTTCACGGTGATGGTCGACCAGACCTCCCACATGTTCATCACCGGACCCGACGTCATCAAGACGGTCACCGGTGAGGACGTCGGCTTCGAGGAGCTGGGCGGAGCCCGTACGCACAACACCACCTCGGGCGTCGCGCACCACATGGCGGGTGACGAGAAGGACGCCATCGAGTACGTCAAGTCGCTGCTGTCGTACCTGCCGTCCAACAACCTCTCCGAGCCGCCGGCCTTCCCCGACGAGGCCGACCTGGAGACGAACGACGAGGACCGCGAGCTCGACACCCTGATCCCGGACTCCGCGAACCAGCCGTACGACATGCACACGGTCATCGAGCATGTGCTGGACGACGGGGAGTTCCTGGAGACGCAGGCGATGTTCGCGCCGAACATCATCACCGGCTTCGGACGGGTGGAGGGCCTCCCGGTCGGCATAGTCGCCAACCAGCCGATGCAGTTCGCCGGATGCCTCGACATCAACGCCTCCGAGAAGGCCGCGCGCTTCGTCCGCACCTGTGACGCCTTCAACGTCCCGGTGATCACGTTCGTGGACGTGCCCGGCTTCCTGCCCGGCGTGGACCAGGAGTACGGCGGCATCATCCGGCGCGGCGCGAAGCTGATCTACGCCTACGCGGAGGCGACGGTCCCGCTGATCACGGTGATCACGCGGAAGGCGTTCGGCGGGGCGTACGACGTCATGGGCTCCAAGCACCTGGGCGCCGACCTGAATGTGGCGTGGCCGACCTCGCAGATCGCGGTGATGGGCGCGCAGGGAGCGGTGAACATCCTGCACCGCCGCACCATCGCGGCCGCCGAGGACCAGGAGGCGACCCGGGCGCAGCTGATCCAGGAGTACGAGGACACGCTGCTCAACCCGTACACGGCGGCTGAGCGCGGCTACATCGACGCGGTGATCATGCCGTCGGAGACGCGGGCGCAGATAGTGAAGGGCCTGCGTCAGCTGCGTACGAAGCGGGAAAACCTGCCTCCGAAGAAGCACGGCAACATCCCCCTCTAGCCCCCAGGAAGGGACTTGACGATGATCAAGGTCGTACGAGGAAACCCGACCCCGGAGGAGCTGGCCGCCGCACTGGCGGTGGTTCAGGCGCGCGCCGCGGCGACGGTCTCCGCCGCGGACGGGGCACCGCTGCTGCCGGAGCAGTGGTCGGACCCGGCGCGCATCGGGCGGAGCCGGAGGCCGCAGCCGGGGCCGCGGGCCTGGGCGCGCACCTACTGGCCGGTGTAGGCCGAGCACCTGGGGCGCCGCCCCGGACGCCGCGCCTCAGTCGCCGGCGAGGCTTGTTCCGGGGGCTCGGGTCCAGTCACAGGACCCGAGCCCCTCGGCCGTGGCGTACGGAGCCCTGCTCGACGGACGCGCCGTTGGCCGTAACGGCCTAATGGAACAGCAGGCCCGTTTACCGGGCCCAGGCCGGGGGTCGGCACCTGGAATTAGCCCGTTGTCACCCCGGCGGTTGAGTACTCGTACTCAGGCGCCGCCCGGGCCCCGGGAGCAGGATCGGTTGCATGCTGTGGTCCGACCCGGAGAACGAACCCCCCGAAGAACTGCGCGAGATGCAGGCCATGATGCGCCGCGTGGGCTTTGTGCTGGCACTGGCCATGGTGCTTGCGATGTTCGTGGTCGGTCTCCACTGATCGCCGCCTACGATGACCCCATGACCGATCAGCGTCGCCGTCTCGTCCTCGCCTCCGCCTCCCCTGCCCGCCTCAATCTGCTGCGCCAGGCCGGACTCGCCCCCGAGGTGATCGTCAGCGGTGTCGACGAGGACGCCGTATCCGCGCCCACCCCGGCCGAGCTTGCGCTGGCACTCGCGGAGGCCAAGGCATCCGTCGTGGCGGCCCAGGCCGATGTGGTCAGAAGCAGGGCGCTCGTCATCGGCTGCGACTCCGTACTCGATCTCGACGGCCAGGCGTTCGGCAAGCCCGCCGACGCGGAGGAGGCCATCACCCGCTGGAAGTCGATGCGCGGCCGCGTGGGCACCCTGCAGACCGGGCACTGCGTCTACGACACCGCCACCGGCCACCATGCCTCGGGGACCGCGTCCACCGTCGTGCGCTTCGGCCGCCCGACCGACGCCGAGATCGCCAGCTACGTCGCCAGCGGCGAACCGCTCCAGGTGGCGGGTGCCTTCACCCTGGACGGCCGCTCGGCCCCCTTCATCGAGGGCATCGACGGCGACCACGGCAATGTCATCGGTCTTTCGCTGCCGCTGCTGCGGAAGCTGCTGGGCGAGCTCGGCCACTCCATCACCGACCTGTGGGCATGAGACTCGGTCACTTCCGCTGAACCGGCCCTGGCCGGCACGGCGTTGCCGAGCGAGGACACGGCCCGGGCCAGGACGGCGTCGCCCTCAGGCCGGCGCAGGACCGTTCGTGGGCGCCGCGCCGTTCGTCGGCGCCGGGGTGTCCTCCACCGGCGCCTGCTCCCGCCTGCCGTACGCCACCAGCGTCAGCACGATCAGCCCCAGCACGACCATCATGAACGCGAACGCGTCCCAGCCCACCAGGCCCACCGTCAGCGCGCCCAGCACCCCGTGCATGATCGCGCAGCTGATCAGCAGGATCCGGCCGAAGCGCCCTGGTGCCCGGTTCCGCAGGCCGGTGAGCAGCAGGACGACACCGCACGCCGCCAGGAACAGACCGAAGACGCCGCCCATCGCCCAGGTCCCGGTGACCATCGCATCCGGGTCCAGGTCGGCGAGCGACATGTCCTGCTTGTCGACGAAGGTGGCAAGGATGCCGTTGATCAGCACGATGCCGACGGCCTCCACCAGCAGAACAATCGCGGCCACGACGGCCACCGGTCTGCGCGCCACGGCGCCCCCAACCCTCAGTTACCGGAAGTACGTACGACATCACGAACGCTACTAACGGGTAAACCGTGGGACAAGGGTCTCGGCACGCTGGGTCCCACAGCAAAGAATCATTCGGCCATTCGTAGGGACTCAACAAAGAAACGCCATACGGCGCTGACCGCTCGAACAGAGACCTGTGCCACACCACAGGGCTACTGTGCGAGGGAGGAACCCGTCGTACCGTGGTGCGACAAGGGATTTCGCGACTTGCGCGAGCCTCGAATCACGCTCCGTGTGGGCAAGCTCACCATTGGGGACGGGTCGAAAGGCCGTGTCGGTAGTCCCTAAACTCAGCTTGTTTCAAGGAGGGAGCCATCGTGCGCAAGGTGCTCATCGCCAACCGTGGCGAAATCGCTGTCCGCGTTGCCCGCGCCTGCCGGGACGCCGGGATCGCGAGCGTAGCCGTCTACGCCGATCCGGACCGGGACGCTCTGCATGTCCGCGCGGCCGACGAAGCATTCGCCCTGGGCGGTGACACCCCGGCCGCCAGTTATCTGGACATGGCCAAGGTGCTGCAGGCCGCGAAGGATGCGGAGGCGGACGCCATCCACCCCGGGTACGGCTTCCTCTCGGAGAATGCCGAGTTCGCCCAGGCCGTGCTGGATGCGGGTCTGACCTGGATCGGGCCGCCGCCGCAGGCGATCCGTGATCTGGGTGACAAGGTCGCTGCCCGGCACATCGCCCAGCGTGCCGGTGCGCCGCTGGTCGCCGGTACGCCCGACCCGGTGAGCGGTGCCGACGAGGTCGTCGCGTTCGCCGAGGAGCACGGGCTGCCGATCGCGATCAAGGCCGCGTTCGGCGGCGGCGGCCGTGGTCTGAAGGTCGCCCGCACTCTGGAAGAGGTTCCGGAGCTGTACGACTCGGCGGTGCGTGAGGCTGTTGCCGCGTTCGGCCGCGGCGAGTGCTTCGTCGAGCGGTACCTGGACAAGCCGCGGCATGTGGAGACCCAGTGCCTGGCCGACAGCCACGGCAATGTCGTCGTCGTCTCCACGCGTGACTGCTCGCTGCAGCGCCGCCACCAGAAGCTGGTGGAGGAGGCCCCGGCGCCGTTCCTGACCAAGGAGCAGAACGCGGAGCTGTACGCCGCGTCCAAGGCCATCCTCAAGGAGGCCGGTTACGTCGGCGCCGGTACCGTCGAGTTCCTCGTCGGCACCGATGGCACCATCTCCTTCCTCGAGGTCAACACGCGTCTGCAGGTGGAACACCCGGTCACCGAAGAGGTCACCGGTATCGACCTGGTCCGCGAGATGTTCCGCATCGCCGACGGCGAGGAGCTCGGCTACGGCGACCCGGCCGTGCGCGGCCACTCCTTCGAGTTCCGCATCAATGGCGAGGACCCGGGCCGCGGCTTCCTCCCCGCCCCGGGTACGGTCACGACGTTCGCGCCGCCGACCGGCCCCGGTGTCCGTCTGGACGCGGGTGTCGAGTCCGGCAGCGTCATCGGCCCGGCCTGGGACTCCCTGCTGGCCAAGCTCATCATCACCGGCGCCACCCGCCAACAGGCACTGCAGCGCGCCGCGCGTGCCCTGGAGGAGTTCACCGTCGAGGGGATGGCCACCGCCATCCCGTTCCACCGCGCGGTCGTCACCGACCCGGCCTTCACCGCCGACCCGTTCACGGTCCACACCCGCTGGATCGAGACCGAATTCGCGAATGACATCAAGCCCTTCGCCGTGCCTTCGGACGCGGACGAGGACGAGGCCGGTCGCGAGACGATCGTCGTCGAGGTCGGCGGCAAGCGTCTCGAGGTCTCGCTGCCGTCCTCGCTGGGCATGACGCTGGCCAGGACCGGTCTGGCCGCGGGCGCCAAGCCCAAGCGGCGCGCCGCGAAGAAGTCGGGCCCGGCGGCCTCCGGCGACACTCTCTCCTCCCCGATGCAGGGCACGATCGTCAAGGTCGCGGTCGAGGAGGGCCAGGAGGTCACGGAGGGCGACCTCGTCGTCGTACTCGAGGCGATGAAGATGGAGCAGCCGCTGAACGCGCACCGCTCCGGCACCATCAAGGGCCTCTCGGCCGAGGTCGGCGCCTCGCTGACCTCCGGCGCGACGATCTGCGAGATCAAGGACTGACGTCCTGCCGTATGTGTACGTGTGGGGCCTGCCCAAGTGTCAACGGGCAGGCCCCACACGTGTGTTCAGGTGCTGTCGGCGGCTGTCCGCGACACCAGGAGCAGGACGAACGCGACCGCCATGAAGGCCGCGGCCGCCAGCAGGCCCGCGGAGAAGCCCTCCACCATCGCGTCCGGCCCTGAGCCGCCCGCGCCGCGTGCCGCGCTTCCGTACACCGTGACCAGCGCGGAGAGACCGAGCGCGCCGCCGACCTGCTGCATGGTCTGCATCAGACCGGAGGCAGCGCCCGCCTGGTCGGGACGGATGCCGGTGAGGATGAGGACGCTGAGCGGCATGAAGACCAGGCCGACGCCGAAGCCGTTGACCACGAGCGGAACGAAGAGCGTCGTCCAGTAGCCGCCGCCGGTGGAGAGCGTGGACTGCCACAGCACACCGGCGACCGCGAGGGCGAGCCCGGTCCCTGCGACCTTCTTCAGGCCGTGGCGGGCGAGCAGCTTTCCGGCGGACGTGGACGCGGCGAAGATGCCCACAGCGAGCGGCAGGAAGGCGAGCCCGGCGCGCAGCGGACTGTAGTGGCGGACGAACTGGAAGTACTGGGTGTCGAAGTAGAAGACACCGAACATGGCGGCGGGCACCAGCAGCATGGCGGCGTAGGCGATGACCCGGTTGCGTACGGCGAAGAGCTCGAGGGGCACGACGGGCTGCCGCACCTGACGCTCCACGAGCAGGAAGGCCGGCAGCAGTACGGCGGCGGTGACGAACGCCCAGCCGACCTGGGCGTCGCGCCAGCCGTGGTCGGCGGCGCGGATGAAGGCGTAGACGAGGGCGGTCACACCGGCGGTGCCGGAGAGCGCGCCGGGGAAGTCGAAGCGGGCGCGGTGGCGTTCGGTCTCGGCGATACCGAGCGGGATGAGCGCGGCGACGGTGAGGCCGACGGGCACGTTGATGAAGAGGGTCCAGCGCCAGGAGCCGGCCTCGGTGAGGATGCCGCCGAGGATCATGCCGATCGCGGAGCCGGCGGCGGCCATTCCGGTGAACAGGCTGAGCGCGCGCTCGCGTTCCCGCCCTTCGCCGAAGGTGGTGGCGACCAGGGCGAGCGTGGAGGGCGCGGTGAGCGCGGCGGCGGCGCCCTGCGCGGCACGGGCGAAGAGCAGCCAGCCACCGCTGTCGACGAGGCCGCCGAGGAGCGAGGCGGCGGTGAAGGCGAGTACGCCGACGGTGAGGGCGCGGCGGCGGCCGATGAGGTCGCCGATCCGGCCGCCGATGAGGAGCAGTCCGCCGAAGGCGAGGGTGTAGGCGTTGAGCACCCAGGACAGTCCGGCGGAGCTGAAGCCGAGTTCTCCGCCGATGTCGGGCAGGGCGATGTTCACGACGGTCGCGTCGAGCATCAGCATCATCTGGCAGCTGAGGATGAGCGTGAGGGCGAGGGCGGGCCGATGACGGCCGGGGTGGGGGCCTGCGTCGGGACGTGTGCTGGGGCTGGCGCTTGCATTGCTGGTGCTGGGCCCGGCTTTGGACATGGCGGCAGTGCCTCCAGGGGACGACAATATACGGAGGTATCCTCCGCTTAAGATACGGAGGGCACCTCCGATTTCGCAATGGCATCCTGGACATCGGGGCGGACTCAGGGAGGACGGCGCGATGGCGACAAGTACGGCGGGCACGGCTGGTGCGACTGGCACGCCTGGTACGACTGGCACGGCGACGGGCTCACCGCGACCGATGCGAGCCGACGCGCGCCGCAACTACGAACGACTGCTGGCCGAAGCCCGTACCGCCTTTGCGGAGCACGGCACCGACGCCTCCCTCGAGGAGATCGCACGCCGCTCGGGCGTGGGTATCGGCACGCTGTACCGGCACTTCCCCAACCGCCACGCGATGATGAGCGCGGTCTTCCAGGAGGCGCTGGCGTCGCTGCTGCAGCGCTCACGCGAACTGGCTTCGGCCGAACAGCCGTGCGGAGCACTGGTGGAGTGGCTGCGCGCCATCATCACTCATGCGGGTGAGTACCGCGGTCTGGCGCGGGCGCTGATGTCGGCCTCGCACGACCAGAGTTCGGCGCTGTCGGAGTGCAGCGTGCCGATGCGCGACGCGGGGGAACGGCTGCTGGTGCGGGCGCAGCAGGGCGGTGCGGTGCGGGCGGACGTATCGATCGGCGACCTGATGCAGCTGACGAACGCGATCGCCCTGGCGGCGGAACAGGATCCGGACGACCCGGAGTTGGCGGACCGGCTGCTGATGCTGACGCTGCGGGGCCTGAAGCCGGACACGACCTGAGCGGGGGCCGCAGTGGGGGGCCGCCGCGCGGGGGGCCTCTCCCCTACCCGTCCTTCCCGAATCCGGGGCAAGCCCTGGCCCCAGGGCGCCGACTGCGCGGCGTGATGGGCCCCGCATCCTGCGGAGCCGAGTGATCGGGGGGAAGAACCGCGGGGCGCGCGGGCAACCCGCACCGGCCCCCCGCCCGCACCCCGCAAAGCCCCTCAGCGGCGGCGGAGGTCCGCCACCCTTGCTGCCCGTTCGCCCGGCGGCTCCGCCGGCAGCGCCGCGCTGCGCAACTGCGGCCCCGGCCCGCCACGCGTACGCCGCTGGCCCGGAAGCGGGACGTCCCGGCGAGGCTGCCGCCCCGTCGGGACGCCGTCACCGCCGGAGCCGGCTCCCGCGCCGGCCACCGCGATCTGGACCCCCTGGTCCGCCAGCGCCTGCAGCTCGGTCGCCGCGCGGTCGTCATGCGTCGGCGGCTCGTCGGTGACCAGCCGCGTGATCACATCCGTCGGCACCGTCTGGAACATCGTGTCGGTGCCGAGTTTGGTGTGGTCCGCGAGGACCACCACCTCCGCCGCGGCCTGCACCAGTGCCCGGTCGACGCTCGCCGACAGCATGTTGGACGTGGAGAGCCCCCGCTCGGCGGTGAGACCGCTGCCGGAGAGGAAGGCCCGGGAGACCCGCAGCCCCTGCAGGGACTGCTCCGCCCCGCTGCCCACCAGCGCGTAGTTCGAGCCGCGCAGCGTTCCGCCGGTCATGACGACTTCGACCCGGTTGGCATGCGCCAGCGCCTGGGCGACCAGCAGGGAATTCGTGACAACGGTCAGTCCGGGGACGCGCGCGAGCCGGCGGGCCAGCTCCTGCGTCGTCGTCCCCGCGCCGACCACAACCGCCTCGCCCTCTTCGACGAGGCCCGCGGCAAGATCGGCGATGGCCGTCTTCTCCGCGGTCGCGGACAGGGATTTCTGCGGAAAGCCGGACTCCCGCGTGAGGCCACCCGGCAGTACCGCACCGCCGTGCCGGCGGTCGAGGAGTCCTTCTGCCTCCAGTGCCCGCACGTCCCGCCGTACGGTCACTTCGGAGGTCTGGACAACACGGGCGAGCTCACGGAGCGACACGGCCCCGTTGGCGCGCACCATTTCGAGGATCAATTGGCGACGTTCTGCAGCGAACACGAAACTGACAGTAACCTGACCGGCCGATAGTTTTCAGCACTATGCGCCGAATAATAGAAGTTGCGCACACACGTGGCCGCCAAGTGGTATTGGCGGCCACGAAGTTGATCGGTCGGTGCGTGGAGTGCCCGGGGCTCTTGGGATTTACGCCCGGATCGCGCCTCTTTACGCCCGCATCACGCCTCGCCGGTCACCTTGCGGGTGTGCAACTGCCGCGCCACCTCGGCGATCGACCCCGACAGAGACGGGTACACAGTGAAAGCGTTTGCGATCTGTTCCACCGTCAGATTGTTGTCGACCGCGATCGAGATGGGATGGATCAGCTCGCTCGCGCGCGGTGAGACGACCACACCGCCGACCACGATTCCGGTACCCGGACGGCAGAAGATCTTGACGAAGCCGTCCCGGATGCCCTGCATCTTCGCGCGCGGGTTGCGCAGCAGCGGCAGCTTGACCACCCGGGCGTCGATCTTGCCGGCGTCCACGTCGGCCTGGCTGTAGCCGACCGTCGCGATCTCCGGGTCGGTGAAGACGTTCGACGAGACGGTCTTCAGGTTCAGCGGCTGCACCGCGTCGCCCAGGAAGTGGTACATCGCGATGCGGCCCTGCATGGCCGCGACCGAGGCGAGCGCGAAGACGCCGGTGACGTCTCCGGCCGCGTACACGCCGGGAGCGCTGGTGCGGGAGACCTTGTCGGTCCAGATGTGGCCCGAGTCCTTGAGCCGTACGCCGGCCTCCTCCAGGCCCATGCCCGCGGAGTTCGGGATCGCGCCGACCGCCATCAGACAGTGCGTACCGGAGATGACGCGGCCGTCGGAGAGGGTGACCTCGACGCGGTCGCCGACGCGCTTGGCGGCCTCGGCGCGGGAGCGGGCCATGACGTTCATGCCGCGTCGGCGGAAGACGTCCTCGAGGACGGCGGCGGCGTCCGGGTCCTCGCCCGGCAGCACGCGGTCGCGGGAGGAGACGAGGGTGACCCGGGAGCCGAGCGCCTGGTACGCGCCGGCGAACTCGGCACCGGTGACGCCGGAGCCGACCACGATGAGCTCCTCGGGGAGCTCGTCCAGGTCGTACACCTGCGTCCAGTTGAGAATGCGCTCCCCGTCGGGGAGGGCGTCCGGGATCTCGCGCGGGTGGCCGCCGGTCGCGATCAGTACGGCGTCGGCGGTCAGCGTCTCCTCGCTGCCGTCCGCGGCGCGCACGATCACCTGGCGGGAGCCGTCCACGGCCTGGCGCCCGGAGAGCCGGCCGCGGCCGCGCAGCACGCGCGCGCCGGCCCGGGTGACGGAGGCGGTGATGTCGTGGGACTGGGCGAGGGCGAGCCGCTTCACCCGTCGGTTGACCTTGCCGAGGTCGACGCCGACGACCCGGGCGGCCTGCTCGATGTGCGGTGTGTCGTCGGCCACGATGATGCCCAGCTCCTCGTAGGAGGAGTCGAAGGTCGTCATCACCTCGGCCGTCGCGATCAGAGTCTTCGACGGTACGCAGTCGGTCAGCACCGACGCTCCGCCCAGACCGTCGCAGTCGACGACGGTCACCTCCGCGCCGAGCTGGGCGCCCACCAGGGCAGCCTCATAACCGCCGGGTCCGCCACCGATGATCACGATCCGGGTCACGAAAAAGTCCGCCTCGCATTGTCAATCCCGGCCCGCCTGCCCGCCCGACCGGGGGTCCCGGGGGTGCCCCGGGGGAATGCAGTACGTACCCCATTGTCCCGCACGGTTCAAGTGGCTTCGCCCCCGGGTCTCCGTACGGCCGCAACCGTGTGCGGTTCCGCCGCATGAGCAGCCTCTCCGCCCCCTCCCGTACCCTCGATCCCATGTCGCTCTACGCCGCGTACGCCGGCAACCTCGACGCGCGGCTGATGTCCCGCCGCGCACCGCACTCCCCGCTGCGCGGGACCGGCTGGCTCAACGGCCACCGGCTGACCTTCGGCGGCGAGCAGATGGGCTGGGAGGGCGCGCTGGCCACGATCGTGGAGGCGCCGCGCTCGCAGGTCTTCGTCGCGCTGTACGACATCGCGCCCATGGACGAGGACTCCATGGACCGCTGGGAGGGTGTCGGGCTCGACATCTACCGGCGGATGCGGGTCCGTGTCGACACGCTGGACGGCGAGGAGCCGGCCTGGGTGTACGTGCTGAACGGGTACGAGGGCGGGCTGCCGTCGGCGCGGTATCTGGGGGAGCTGGCGGACGCGGCGGATTCGGCGGGCGCGCCGCACGACTATGTGATGGAGCTGCGCAAGCGACCCTGCTAGCGCGTGGGCAATGGTTCGCACGTTCATTTGTCGGAAACGACAAGACAACGATCCGAAGACCGTGAGCTGCATCATCTACGCGCGTAGGGAATGACCGGCTACCCTCGTCGGCGTGAACGCATCTGTGAATCCGGACCTCAACGGCGCTACCGCCGACCCCCATGCCGCAGCCGACGCAGCAGCCGCGCGGCTGCGCGAGCTGACCGGCGCCGAGACGCACGACGTAGCCCTGGTGATGGGCTCCGGCTGGGCGCCGGCCGTTGACGCCCTCGGCGCGCCCGAGGCCGAATTCCCGGTCACCGAACTGCCCGGCTTCCCGCCGCCGGCGGTCGAGGGCCACGGCGGCAAGATCCGTTCGTACAGGATCGGCGAGAAGCGGGCGCTGGTCTTCCTCGGCCGGACCCACTACTACGAGGGCCGCGGGGTCGCGGCGGTGGCGCACGGAGTGCGTACGGCGGTGGCAGCGGGCTGCAAGACGGTCATCCTGACGAACGGCTGCGGCGGCCTGCGCGAGGGCATGCGCCCCGGCCAGCCGGTGCTGATCAGCGACCACATCAACCTGACGGCGACGTCGCCGATCATCGGCGCGAACTTCGTGGACCTGACGGACCTGTACTCGCCGCGGCTGCGGGCGCTGTGCAAGGAGGTCGACGCCTCCCTGGAGGAGGGCGTCTACGTCCAGTTCCCCGGCCCGCACTACGAGACGCCGGCGGAGATCAACATGGTCCGCGTGCTCGGCGGTGACCTGGTCGGCATGTCGACGGTCCTCGAGGCGATCGCGGCGCGCGAGGCGGGCGCGGAGGTGCTCGGCATCTCGCTGGTCACGAACCTGGCGGCGGGCCTGTCAGGCGAGCCGCTGAACCACGAGGAAGTACTCCAGGCGGGCCGGGACTCGGCGGCGCGGATGGGCGAGCTGCTGACCCGGGTGCTCGACCGCATCTGAGCGGAGAGGGGCTTGTCCCGCCCACCCGCCTGATGTGCGGGTGGGCGGGACACTCCCACGCCCCCGGACGCCGCGGCGACTTCGCGCGGCGTGTCGGCGGGGGCTGCTTCACGCGACAAGGCGGGGACCGTGGCCAGCGGGCCGGACAACGACCACGGCATCGGCGGGGCGGCGGCTTACGGGCCGCAGGGCAGGGTTCTCCGGAACCCATGTCCCCCGAACCGGCCGGCCCGCCCGGGCGCGCCGGATGCTCCCGTGCTCCCGCATGGGGGAACCGTGCCGCTTCGGTGCCGTGGATCGCGGGTACAGGACAGCCCCACGGCGCTGCGGCGCCGCAGGGGACGGGGGCGGCCCCCCGAAATAATGGGGGCGACGGATTACACACGAGAGGCGGACCAACCGTGCAGCAGGACCTCATCGCGCGGGCCAGCGCGTGGCTGGCGGAGGACCCGGACAGTGAGACCCGGGACGAGCTCAGGAAGCTCATCGAGGCCCAGGACCTCGACGAGCTCGCCGTGCGGTTCAGCGGGACGCTGCAGTTCGGGACGGCCGGGCTGCGTGGGGAGCTCGGAGCCGGGCCCATGCGGATGAACCGGGCCGTCGTCATCCGGGCCGCCGCCGGGCTCGCCTCGTATCTCAGGGCGAAGGGGCAGGGTGACGGGCTCGTCGTCATCGGATACGACGCCCGCTACAAGTCCGCCGACTTCGCGCGCGACACCGCCGCCGTCATGGTCGGCGCCGGGCTCCGCGCCGCCGTGCTGCCGCGCCCGCTGCCGACGCCCGTACTCGCCTTCGCCATAAGGCAGTTGGGCGCCGTCGCCGGCGTCGAGGTCACCGCCAGCCACAACCCGCCGCGCGACAACGGCTACAAGGTCTACCTCGGCGACGGCTCCCAGATCGTGCCGCCCGCCGACGCGGAGATCGCCTCGGAGATCGCGGCCGTGGCGAGTCTCGACGATGTGCCTCGCGCCGAGAGCGGCTGGGACACCCTCGGCGACGAGGTCCTGGACGCCTATCTGGCGCGTACGGACGCCATCTTCACCGCCGGCTCCCCCCGCACCGCCCGCGTCGTCTACACGGCCATGCACGGCGTCGGCAAGGACGTACTGACCGCCGCCTTCGACCGCGCGGGCTTCCCCGCGCCCACCCTCGTACAGGAGCAGGCCGAGCCCGACCCGGCCTTCCCGACCGTCGCGTTCCCCAATCCGGAGGAGCCGGGGGCGATGGATCTCGCCTTCGAGACCGCGCGCCGGGACCGGCCGGACATCGTTATCGCCAACGACCCCGACGCGGACCGGTGCGCCGTGGCCGTTCCCGACGACGCCGCGCCCGGCGGCTGGCGCATGCTCCGCGGCGACGAGGTCGGCGCGCTGCTCGGCGCGCACCTCGTCCACAAGGGAGTGTCTCCGCGGGACAGGAACAGCGCCTTCGCCGAGTCGATCGTGTCCTCGTCCCTGCTGGGACGGATCGCGGAGGCCGCGGGGCTGCCGTACGAGGAGACGCTGACCGGCTTCAAGTGGATCGCCCGCGTGGACGGTCTGCGGTACGGCTACGAGGAGGCGCTCGGCTACTGCGTCGACCCCGAAGGCGTACGCGACAAGGACGGCATCACCGCCGCGCTGCTCGTCGCCGAGCTGGCCTCGGAGCTGAAGGAGCAGGGCCGTACGCTCACTGATCTGCTCGACGACCTCGCCGTCGAGCACGGTCTGCACGCCACCGACCAGCTGTCGGTGCGGGTCGAGGACCTGAGCATCATCGCGAACGCGATGCGGGCGCTGCGCGAGCAGCCGCCGGCCGTGCTCGCCGGGCTGCAGGTCGTCACCGCCGAGGACCTGAACCGCGGTACGGACAAGCTGCCGCCCACGGACGGGCTGCGCTACTACCTCGACGGCGAGTTCACGGCCCGCGTCATCGTCCGCCCGAGCGGCACCGAGCCCAAGCTCAAGTGCTACCTGGAGGTCGTGGTGCCGGTCGCGGACGCGTCGGAGCTTGTCACCGCGCGGGAGCGGGCCGCGGAGGTCCTCGCCGGGATCAAGCGGGATCTCGCCGCGGCCGCGGGGATCTGACCGTCGGCCGGCTGCCCCTACGACCGTCGGCACGCCGGCCCTCGACCGTCCGCACGGGTGAATCTCGTACGGAGTTGAGGCAGTGGCACCCGCTCCCTGGGACCCTCCGGGAAAGGGTGACCCGGTAGCGCATACCGAGTTCCAGGAGCTGCCGCTGTGTCCCCCGCCGCGACCGTTCGGCCCACCGTCCCCGCCTCCCGCCGGCCACCGGCCCCGGGAGGCGGTGACGCGACCGGCGTACGGGACCGGCTGCGGCGCGCGCTGCGGCGGGCCGCGCCCGCGCTGCTCGGCTATCTCGCGGTGCGGCTGTGCGGTCTTCTGGTCCTCGCCAGGTGGGTGCATCTCAAGCACCACGGTGTCTGGCCGACGCTCGCCACGTCCTGGGACTCCGGCTGGTACCTGGGCATCGCCGACCATGGGTACGCCGACGCCCTCGGCACCCAGTTCAACGCCAACAACCTGGCCTTCTTCCCGCTCTATCCGGTCCTGATCAAAGCCGTCGCCGGTGTCACACCCGGCTCGCGCGCCACCGTCGCGCTCGTCCTCGCGATCGCGTTCTCGTTCGTCGCAGCGTGGGGCATCTTCGCGGTGGGCGACCGGCTGTACGGGCGGCGGACGGGCACCGTGCTCACCGTGCTGTGGGGTGTGCTGCCCGTAGCGATCGTCCAGTGGATGGGCTACACGGAGTCGATGTTCACGGCGCTCGCGGCCTGGGCGCTGTACGCGGTGCTCACCGGGCGCTGGCTCTGGGCGGCTTCGCTCGCCTCGCTCGCCGGGCTGACCCGGCCGACGGGCATCGCGGTCGCGGCGGCCGTGTCGGTGGCCGCGCTGCTTCCGTCCTGCCGCGGGAACCGGCGGGCGCTCGTGGGAGCGCTGGTCGCGCCGCTGGGGTGGCTGGCGTATGTCGCATGGGTGGGGTTCCGCGTGGGGCGGCCCGACGGCTACTTCGCCGTACAGAAGCTGTGGCGCAACGAGTGGGACGGCGGCGCGACAACGCTGCTGCGGCTGCGGCAGTACCTGGTGTACATGACGCGTCCTCAGCTGTTCCTGGTGATCGTGTCGTTGATGCTGATCGTGTCGGTCGGGCTGTATCTGCTCTGTCTGGCCGACCGGCAGCCGCCGGCGCTGCTCGTCTTCACGGGGGTGCTGCTGCTGGTCGTCCTGGGCAGCGGCGGGGTCTACTTCCCGCGCACCCGCTTTCTGCTGCCGGGCTTCCCGCTGCTGCTGCCGATCGCGCTGGCGCTGGCCAGGACACGGCGGACAGCGGTGGCCGCGGTGGTGCTGGGCACGTCGACGCTGTCGTCGGCGTGGCTGGGGGCGTACATGCTGCTGGTGTGGAAGGGCCCGCCCTGATCGTCGCGGTCACCCGTGCGTCAGTGCCTCGGAGGCGCTGCGCGGCCCCGGGTGGCACCTTGGGTCCCAGGGCCCAGGGCCCAGGGCTCAAAGGCCCCTCAGGTGCTCAGGGCGCTCAGAGGCTCGGGGGCCGCAGGGGGCTCAGAAGCTCAGGGGCCTCAGCCGATGGCCAGCAGCACCGCGAGCAGCACGGCCCCGGCCACGGCCGGCGCCACCACCTCGTACGCCCAGCGGACCTGCGGCTCGCCCTGCGCACCCGGCCGCGACGCATTGCGCTCGGCCAGCTCGCGCAGATCCGCGACCGTCCGGTCGGCGGGAGCCAGCCGCGCCTGGGAGTCGTTGACGTCGGCCGACACGGAGGTCCGGCCGTGCGGATCGTCGTGGGCGTTCTGCATCTGCCGGCGCGAGACCCGCTTGCGCTGGCGCAGCGAGACGGGGATGGCCCAGAGCTGGTACTTCGTACCCTCCTGCGTGAAGATCTCGCTGGAGTACCCGGCGCGCACATCGGCGACGGCCGCCCACGGCAGGGTGATCGTCCGGAACGGATTCCTGATACGCACCCGGTCCTCGTTGACGAAGACCGCGGGCCGCAGCGTGAACGCGACGATGAGCGGCACCGCCAGCAGCGCACCGGCGAGCGCGAGCCACGGCGTCCGGCCTTCGCCGCGGATGAGCGCGTCCACGGCGATCCAGGCGATGAGCGCGAGCAGCAACACCCCGCCCCCCATACCGGCGGGCGACCGGAAGACCCGGTCGGCGTACGTGGGCTCGGCGGGCTGCTGCGGGCTACTCATGCCTCCGATTCTGCCGTACGCCTGCGGCGGCACTTCCCGTACGGGTCGTGCCACACTTCCCGTACTGGTCGTGCCCGCCGCGAAGCCACCACCGAGCGGCCGCTGACCTGGCCCCCTGTACAGGTCGCTACGCGCGTAGATATGCTCATCTGGTGACCATGCCCAGCACCCCACCCGCATTCGCTGACGTGACCGCGTCCGACAGCACACTGCGCCGCTACCTCCACGGCCTGCCCGGCGTCGACGCCGTCGGCCTGGAGGCCCGCGCCGCAGGGCTCGGCACGCGTTCGATCAAGGCCACGGCCAAGGCGTTCGCCATTGACCTGGCCATCTCGATGATCGACCTGACGACGCTCGAGGGTGCGGACACCCCGGGCAAGGTCCGGTCGCTCGCCGCCAAGGCCGTCCATCCCGATCCCACCGACCGTACGACCCCGACGACCGCCGCGGTCTGCGTCTATCCCGATATGGCAGCCATCGCCAAGGAGGCCCTGCGGGGCTCCGGCGTCAAGGTCGCCTCCGTCGCCACCGCCTTCCCGGCCGGCCGCGCCGCGCTCGACGTGAAGCTCGCGGACACCCGTGACGCCGTCGCCGCCGGAGCCGACGAGATCGACATGGTGATCGACCGGGGAGCCTTCCTCTCCGGCCGTTACCTGAAGGTCTACGAGGAGATCCTCGCCGTGAAGGAGGCCGCGGGCGCCGCCCGGCTGAAGGTCATCTTCGAGACCGGCGAGCTCTCCACGTACGACAACATCCGCCGCGCCTCCTGGCTCGGCATGATCGCCGGCGCGGACTTCATCAAGACCTCGACCGGCAAGGTGGCGGTGAACGCCACCCCGGCGAACACCCTGCTGATGCTGGAGGCCGTGCGCGACTTCCGGGAGCAGACTGGAGTGCAGGTCGGCGTGAAGCCTGCGGGCGGCATCCGTACCAGCAAGGACGCGATCAAGTTCCTGGTGCTGGTCAACGAGACCGCCGGTGCGGACTGGCTGGACAACCACTGGTTCCGCTTCGGCGCCTCGAGCCTGCTCAACGACCTGCTGATGCAGCGTCAGAAGCTGGCCACCGGCCGCTACTCCGGCCCCGACTACGTGACGGTGGACTGAGACCCCATGACCATGGACAAGCAGATTTTTGAGTACGCGCCCGCGCCCGAGTCGCGGTCGATCGTCGACATCGCACCGTCGTACGGCCTCTTCATCGACGGCGAGTTCACCGACGCCGCGGACGGCAAGGTCTTCAAGACCGTCTCGCCGAGCACCGAGGAGGTGCTTGCCGAGGTCGCCCAGGCCGGCGCCGAGGACGTGGACCGCGCCGTGAAGGCGGCCCGCAAGGCGTTCGAGAAGTGGTCGGCGCTGCCCGGCTCGGAGCGGTCCAAGTACCTGTTCCGTATCGCGCGGATCATCCAGGAGCGCTCGCGCGAGCTGGCCGTCCTGGAGACGCTCGACAACGGCAAGCCGATCAAGGAGACCCGCGACGCGGACCTGCCGCTGGTCGCCGCGCACTTCTTCTACTACGCGGGCTGGGCCGACAAGCTCGGCCACGCCGGCTACGGCGCGAACCCGCAGCCACTCGGCGTCGCGGGCCAGGTCATCCCCTGGAACTTCCCGCTCCTCATGCTCGCGTGGAAGATCGCCCCGGCGCTCGCGGCGGGCAACACGGTCGTCCTGAAGCCCGCCGAGACGACCCCTCTCTCCGCCCTCTTCTTCGCGGACATCTGCCGCCAGGCGGGCCTGCCGAAGGGTGTCGTCAACATCCTGCCGGGTTACGGAGAGACGGGCGCCGCGCTCGTCGCGCACCCCGACGTCAACAAGGTCGCCTTCACCGGCTCGACCGCCGTCGGCAAGGCGATCGCCCGCCAGATCGCCGGCACCGACAAGAAGGTCACCCTGGAGCTGGGCGGCAAGGGCGCGAACATCGTCTTCGACGACGCCCCGATCGACCAGGCCGTCGAGGGCATCGTCGGCGGCATCTTCTTCAACCAGGGCCAGGTCTGCTGCGCGGGCTCACGCCTGCTGGTCCAGGAGTCGATCCAGGACGAGCTGCTCGACTCCCTCAAGCGCCGGCTGTCCACGCTGCGCCTCGGCGACCCGCTGGACAAGAACACCGACATCGGCGCGATCAACTCCGCGGAGCAGCTGGCCCGGATCACGGCGCTGACCGAGAAGGGCGAGGCGGAGGGCGCCGAGCGCTGGTCCGCGCCCTGCGAGCTGCCGAACTCCGGCTACTGGTTCGCTCCGACGCTCTTCACCGGCGTCACGCAGGCGCACACGATCGCCCGCGACGAGATCTTCGGCCCGGTGCTGTCCGTGCTGTCGTTCCGTACGCCGGACGAGGCGGTCGCCAAGGCCAACAACAGCCAGTACGGCCTGTCGGCCGGCATCTGGACGGAGAAGGGCTCCCGCATCCTGGCGGTGGCGAGCAAGCTCCGCGCGGGTGTGGTGTGGGCCAACACCTTCAACAAGTTCGACCCGACCTCGCCGTTCGGCGGTTACAAGGAGTCGGGCTTCGGCCGCGAGGGCGGCCGTCACGGTCTGGAGGCCTACCTCGATGTCTGACGGGCGACTGAGCGTCTTCAAGACCTACAAGCTGTACGTCGGGGGCAAGTTCCCCCGGAGCGAGAGCGGCCGGGTGTACGAGGTGACGGACTCCAAGGGCAAGTGGCTGGCCAACGCGCCTCTCTCGTCCCGCAAGGACGCGCGTGACGCGGTCGTCGCGGCCCGCAAGGCGTTCGGCGGCTGGTCGGGCGCGACCGCGTACAACCGGGGCCAGATCCTCTACCGCATCGCGGAGATGCTGGAGGGCCGGCGCGAGCAGTTCACCGCCGAGGTCGCTGCCGCCGAGGGCCTGTCCAAGTCCAAGGCCGCGGCCGTCGTCGACGCGGCGATCGACCGCTGGGTCTGGTACGCGGGCTGGACGGACAAGATCGGCCAGATCGTGGGCGGGGCGAACCCGGTCGCCGGCCCGTTCTTCAACCTCTCGACGCCGGAGCCGACGGGCGTCGTGACCATCGTCGCGCCGCAGGAGTCGTCCTTCCTGGGCCTGGTCTCGGTAGTCGCCCCGGTGATCGCGACGGGCAACACCGCGATCGTGGTGGCGAGCGAGAAGGCCCCGCTCCCCGCGCTCTCGCTCGGCGAGGTGCTGGCCACTTCGGACCTCCCGGGCGGCGTGGTCAACGTCCTCTCCGGCCGGACCGAGGAGATCGCGACCCCGCTCGCCGCACACCAGGACGTCAACGCGATCGACCTGACCGGGGCCGGTGAAGTCCTCGCGAAGGAGCTGGAGATCGCGGCGGCGGACAACCTCAAGCGCGTTCTCCGTCCACAGCCTGTGGATTTCTCGGCCGATCCGGGCACGCACCGGCTGACGGCCTTCCTGGAGACGAAGACGGTCTGGCACCCGACGGGCTCGCTCGGCGCGTCCGGTTCGGCGTACTGACCCGACCCCTCCCATGGCCGAGCCCCCTGCCGTCCCGTCCGGCGGCAGGGGGCTCCTTCACGCCTGGCTTTCACGCCTCGGCTGCATGCGTTGGCTGCACGCGCTCGCTGCATACGCCGGCGGCCGGCCTCGACTCAGGACGGCAGCGCCCCCGTGGCGCGCTTCGCCACCGGCAGGTCCTTGAGCGCGGCGCCGTTCGCCAGCGGCCCGGTGACCGCTTCCGTGGCGACCGGGTTGAAGTCGGCGACCTGGGTGGACACGTTGTTGTCCAGCGGGTTGACGCCGGTCTTGGCCAGCGGGTTGAGCTGAAGGCTCTTGACCTGCCCGACTCCGGTCACCGAATTCGTGACCATGCCGGCCAGCGACCGGCCCTGCCCCTTGTCGACCGTGTCGTGCCCCGCGGGCGCCATCGGCGCCGCTTGAGCGGCACCGCCCGCACCGAGGACCGCGGCCACCGCCGCGACGGTCATACCTGCGCGAAGCAGGGCGATCCGCCGGGACTGGGGAGCTGTGTGACGTGCCATGGGTTTCGATTCCTTGCTGAATGAGTAATCGGACGAGCACGTAGCGTAGTTGAGATGTGACGCTCAATACCAACCTCCGCCCCGAGGGGTCCCCTTCAAGGGGCAATGCCTCACACTGGTGTCCCGTGAGCTCTTCCCCCATTCCCACCCGTGTTGTGCTGCTTGCGGGTCCCTCAGGTTCCGGAAAGTCCTCCCTCGCCGCCCGCACCGGCCTGCCGGTGCTGCGCCTGGACGACTTCTACAAAGAGGGCGACGACCCGACGTTGCCGCTGGTCGAGGGCAGTACGGACATCGACTGGGACTCGCCGCTGTCGTGGGACGCGGACGCGGCGGTGGCGGCGATCGTGGAGCTGTGCGGTACGGGACGTACGACGGTCCCCGTGTACGACATCGCGACGAGCTCCCGCATCGACCGGGAGGCGCTCGACATCGACCGCACGCCGCTGTTCGTGGCGGAGGGCATTTTCGCGGCGGACATCGTCGGGCGGTGCCAGGACTTGGGCGTACTGGCGGACGCGCTGTGCCTGCGCGGCCGCCCGTCGACGACGTTCCGCCGCCGGCTGGCGCGGGATCTGCGCGAGGGCCGCAAGTCGGTGGGTTTCCTGCTGCGGCGGGGCTGGCGCCTGATGCGCGCGGAACGCGGCATCGTGGCGCGCCAGACGGAGTTGGGCGCGCACCCGTGCGGCAAGGCGGAGGCGCTGGGCCGCCTCGCGGCGGCCGCGGCGGGCCGCCGGACGCCTGCGGCGCGGACGTTGGCGTAGCGGCCCGGGGGCTCTTCCCCACCCACCCGCCCATGAAAAGTGGGGGTACGGCGTACCCCCACGCCCCCGGCGGCAGGCGGCAGCTTCGCGCCGCGGCCTGCCTGTCGGTGACGGCGACCGTGGGGCCTGGCGGCACCACACCATCGGCGGAAGGCGACAACTCCGCGCCGCGGCACACCCGAGAGTGAAGGTGACGCCAGCTCTGGCGCCCCGGACCCGGTCCCGCCGCGGCCTGCCTGCGGCCGAAAAGACCAACCCTGCGCGGGACGCGACGTACACGGCGGTGTGCAGCAGGCTGGTGAACGTCGGCGGCGACGGGCCGGGGGCACCACACCCCAGCGGACTACGGCCGCTCCGCGCGGCGGCACACCTGCGGGTGACTGAGACGAGCAAGTCTGACGACCCCACGCTCCCGCGGCACACGGCCCATTCCCGCCGCGGCCTGCCTGCGGCCGAAAAGACCAACCCTGCGCGGGACGCGACGTACACGGCGGTGTGCAGCAGGCTGGTGAACGTCGGCGGCGACGGGCCGGGGGCACCACACCCCAGCGGACTACGGCCGCTCCGCGCGGCGGCACACCTGCGGGTGACTGAGACGAGCAAGTCTGACGACCCCACGCTCCCGCGGCACACGGCCCATTCCCGCCGCGGCCTGCCTGCGGCCGAAAAGACCAACCCTGCGCGGGACGCGACGTACACGGCGGTGTGCAGCAGGCTGATGAACGTCGGCGGCGAGGGGGCCCGGCGGCACCACACCGTCGAGGGCTCTACACGCGGCCGCTCGTGCCGCCGACTGCCAGGTCACCACAAACAGAGAAAAGCGGGGCCGGACAAGACCCCCCGGCCTGTCCGGTCCCGCTCTGTTTCCCCCGTTGACCCAGGTCGGTCCCCCGTGACCCCCGTGGATCCCCCGATCCCGCCGTCTCCCCCGAAACGGCGGCCCCGTTCCCCCCGTTACCTTCAGGCCACCAGCTCGCCGAAGGACTCTTCCTCGTCACGGCCGAAGCTGAGGACCTCGTCCTCACGCAGCCGGCGGAGCGACCGCCAGATGCTCGACTTCACCGTGCCGACACTTATGTCCAGGATCTCCGCGATCTCCGGGTCCGTGCGGCCCTCGTAGTAACGGAGGACCAGCATCGTCCGCTGGAGTTCGGGAAGCCTGGCCAGCGCCTGCCAGAGCACCGCGCGCAGTTCCGTACCCCGCATCGCGTCGGTGTCGCTCGCCGTCTCCGGCAGCTCCTCCGTCGGGTACTCGTTGAGCTTGCGCCGGCGCCAGGCGCTGATGTGCAGATTGGTCATGGTGCGGCGCAGATAACCCCCGACCGCCGCCTTGTCGCTGATCCTGTCCCAGGCCCGGTATGTCGAGAAGAGGGCGCTCTGCAGCAGATCCTCCGCCTCGAACCGGTCACCGGTCAGGTGGTACGCGGTCGCGTACAGGGAGGCGCGGCGTTCCTGTACGTAGGCGGTGAACTCCGCCTCCGACAGGTTCGTCCGCTCCCCCGCCTCCCGGTACGCCTCCCCGCCACCCCCCACAGGTGCGTCAACCACCGTCATGTACGACGGCTTGTGCTGACGCCCGACGCTGCGAACGCACCCCCGCCCGTTCACCGCGCCGGACTTCTCCGTGCTCCGCACGACGTCGTGGAGACGCGTGACAACTGCGCTTGAGGTGGTGCTGTGCAGTGCGTTCATCTCGCGCCCCCCGTCGAGTGGAGTCTGTTTCCGTCCGTGTGCCAAGAAGCTTGCCCAGGCAGTTTCATGGCGGTGTCCGCCGACTGTCACAGGCGCGTCACAAGCCCCGCCGGGACGGTCCCGGAGGCAGTCGGAAGGCGGTCGGAAATCGTTAGCAAAAGGGCTTGCACGGCCTGCCACAAGGGGAGGAGTCGTGTGAGAGCCCACCAACTGTCGAACTCCGGCTCCCCCATGGGTCAGAATGACCTCCGTGCCCTTCCTGTTGCTGATCGAGGACGACGACGCCATCCGCACGGCCCTCGAACTTTCCCTGTCACGCCAGGGCCACCGAGTGGCCACCGCGGCGACGGGAGAGGACGGCCTGAAGCTGCTGCGCGAGCAGCGGCCGGACCTGATCGTGCTGGATGTGATGCTGCCCGGCATCGACGGTTTCGAGGTGTGCCGACGGATCAGGCGCACCGACCAGCTGCCGATCATCCTGCTGACCGCACGCAGCGACGACATCGATGTGGTCGTGGGTCTTGAGTCGGGCGCGGACGACTATGTCGTGAAGCCCGTCCAGGGCCGTGTGCTGGACGCCCGTATCCGCGCGGTGCTGCGGCGCGGTGAGCGCGAGTCCACCGACTCGGCGACCTTCGGCTCGCTGGTGATCGACCGCTCCGCGATGACGGTCACCAAGAACGGCGAGGATCTTCAGCTCACGCCGACCGAGCTGCGGCTGCTGCTCGAGCTCAGCCGACGGCCCGGACAGGCCCTGTCGCGGCAGCAGCTGCTGCGGCTGGTCTGGGAGCACGACTACCTCGGTGACTCGCGGCTGGTGGACGCGTGTGTGCAGCGGCTGCGGGCGAAGGTCGAGGACGTGCCGTCCTCGCCGACCCTGATCCGTACGGTGCGTGGCGTGGGCTACCGGCTGGATGTCCCACAGTGAGCTGTGTGCGCGCCGCGACCCCCACGAACGGAACACCTAGGTGACCAGTGCCGCCAAGCGCGCGATGCTCGCCGGACTCCGCTGGACGAGCCTGAGGCTCCGCCTTGTCGTGGTCTTCGCGCTGGTCGCGCTGACCGCCGCCGTGTCCGCCTCGGGCATCGCGTACTGGCTCAACCGCGAAGCCGTGCTGACCCGTACCCAGGACGCGGCGCTCGGCGACTTCCGGCAGGAGATGCAGAACCGGGCGGCGGCGCTGCCGCTGCGTCCGACGCAGAACGAACTGCAGAAGACAGCCGAGCAGATGGCGGGCGGCGGTGACGGCTACAGCGTGCTGCTCATCGGCGAGCGCGCCAAGGGCAAGCCGATCGTCGGTACGTCCGACCCGGACAGCTTCACGCTCGACGACGTACCGGCGAGGCTGCAGGAAGCGGTGGCCCAGCGGCAGGACGTCGGGGCCGGCAACTCCGTCCCGTACCACCTGTACTGGCAGCGCACCGAGCGTCGCGGCAAGCCCTATCTCGTCGGCGGCACCAGGATCATCGGCGGCGGGCCGACCGGCTATGTCTTCAAGTCGCTGGACCAGGAGCGTCAGGACCTCAACTCGCTCGCCTGGTCGCTGGCGATCGCCACCGCGCTCGCCCTCGTCGGCTCGGCGCTGCTCGCGCAGGCCGCCGCCACGACCGTGCTCAAGCCCGTGCACCGGCTGGGTGAGGCCGCGCGGCGGCTCGGCGAGGGCAAGCTCGACACCCGGCTGCGGGTCTCGGGCACGGACGAACTGGCCGAGCTGGCAAGGACGTTCAACAAGACCGCGGAGTCGCTGGAGAAGAAGGTCGCGGACATGAGCGCACGGGAGGAGTCCAGCCGTCGCTTCGTCGCCGACATGTCGCACGAGCTGCGCACCCCGCTGACCGCGCTCACCGCCGTCACCGAGGTGCTCGAGGACGAGGCCGACAGCCTCGACCCGATGATCGCGCCCGCCGTGAACCTGGTGGTGAGCGAGACCCGGCGGCTGGGCGATCTGGTGGAGAACCTGATGGAGGTGACCCGCTTCGACGCGGGCACGGCCAGGCTCGTACTGGACACGGTGGACGTCGCCGACCAGGTCACCGCGTGCATCGACGCGCGAGCCTGGCTTGATGCGGTGGATCTGGACGCGGAGCGCGGGATCATCGCGCTGCTCGATCCGCGCCGGCTCGATGTGATCCTGGCCAATCTGATCGGCAACGCGCTCAAGCACGGCGGCTCGCCGGTACGGGTGTCGGTGCGGCCGATCGACCACGAGCTGTTGATCGAGGTACGGGACCACGGGCCCGGTATCCCCGAGGACGTACTGCCGCATGTCTTCGACCGCTTCTACAAGGCGAGCGCCTCCCGGCCGCGCTCCGAGGGCAGCGGGCTGGGGTTGTCGATCGCGATGGAGAACGCCCATATCCACGGCGGCGACATCACCGCGGCCAACTCCGCGGACGGGGACGGTGCGGTGTTCGTACTGCGGCTGCCGCGCGACGCCTCGTCGCTGAGGGACGGCGACGGTCACGGCGGCACGGACCCGGACGCCGTCACGGACCCGGACGCCGTCGAAGACGTGGACCGGGGCCGCACCGACGGCCGCGGAGAGGAAGGCACGCAGTGACGCCCAAGAGGTGCACCAGGCGGGCGGCAGCCTCACTCGCCGTACTCGCGGGCGTCGTCGTGCTCGGCGGCTGCGGGATCAGGACCACCCAGGTACCGGTCGACGCGGGGCCCGCGCCCTCGCGGGTGCCCTGCGAGGTGAGCGGGGAGAACATCACCCCCCAGGCGCAGCAGCAGGGCATCCCGGTCCGCGTCTACCTGGTCTGCGCCTCGCAGCTGGAGTCCGTGGACCGTACGGCGCAGGTCCCCGAGAAGAAGGCCGTCGACAGCCGCGTACAGGTCGCGCAGGCGCTCCTCGACGAACTCGAGAAGGAGCCCTCGTCCCCGGAGCACGAGGCCGGCTTCGCCACGTACGTACGCGGGCCGCTGGCCCTGACAGGTGCGCGCGAGGGCGATCCCGAGGGCACCCTGCGCCTGAGCCGCCAGCCGGAGGATCTGCCGATGCCGGCGCTGGCCCAGATCGTCTGCACCTTCGCGGAGAGCAGGGCCGCCGCCACGGGCGGTTCGGTGCTGCTGGGCGGGCCCGGGGAGTACGCGCCCCGGGCGTACCAGTGCTCCGCCGGGATCAAGGAGCGGCCGGACGAGGCCGTGCCGACGCTCAGCGCGCTCCCGTCATCCTCCGGCGCTCCCTGAGCCTCGTCCGGATCCGGTTCCGGAGCGGGGTTCCTGAGCGGGTTCCGGAGCCACTCCCGCTTCCTCTTTGGAAGCTCGCGGAACCGATCCCGGGGAAGCGTGCGTCTTGGGGGGCGTGCAGCGTCAAGGTCCGGCCGGCAGTGCCGCCATCCGCTTCCGCGCGGCGGGGGTCATCCTCCTCCTCGCGCATCTGCTGCTCGTTTCCTGGCTGACGCTGCGCCCGCTGGATGTGGTGTGGGTGACGGCCGCGAATCTCGAGCCGCTCGCCGGGATCAAGGCGGATCTGGCGATGGGCGCTGTGGAAGCCGCGCGCCGGATCGGCGAAGGCCTTCTGCTGCTGGCCCCGCTCGGCATACTGCTGCCGATGGCGGGCGGCCGGCTCACCGTCTCTCCGCTGGCATCGCTGGCCCGTACGGTCGCGGCCGGCGCGCTGCTGTCGCTCGGCATCGAACTGCTCCAGACCGGGGTGCCCGGACAGGTCGTCGATGTGGACTCCCTGCTACTGAACACGGCCGGGGTCGCGCTGGCCCACCTGGTCTTCGTGCCCGCGGGCCGCGCCCGGATCCGCCGCAGGCAGGGCCGGCCGGCCGCCGGCTCCACCCGGCAGCGGCACGGTGCCATGCTGCGGGACGAGGCGTCTCAGGGGCCGACCCCGACGATTCCAAGGGTCGGGATCGCACCGTAGAGCGACGCTTCGACCCCCTTCGCGAAGCCACGATGGATGCATCGGGAGCACAACAGAGATGCTCCCCGAAGGTTCTCGCGAAGGAGCCCACCATGGCCGCACTTGTCCGCCCCCGAGACGGACGCATGATCGGTGGAGTGTGCACGGCGCTGGCACGGCGCTTCGGCACCTCCGCGACCACGATGCGTGTGATCTTCCTGCTCTCATGTCTGCTGCCCGGCCCGCAGTTCCTGCTCTACCTGGCGCTGTGGGTGCTGCTGCCGTCCGAGAAGACCGCCAGCACGGCCTGGTAGTACGCCAGCACGGCCTGGTAGTACGGCGGCACCGCCCGGTCGTACGGCGGCACCGCCCGGTCGTACGCAGTCAGCCGGCAAGCACCTGGACGACCTTCGCCAGCTGTTTGTCGGCGACCTCCTGAGGGACGCGCGGCGGTGTGCGTCGCGCGAGGTCCAGCGCCATGAAACGCGCCACGGTCGCTCCCTTGCGGACCACGACCAGATGGATCGGGGCCACGGCGCCCTCGTTGGTCCCGACGGTGGTCCAGCTGACGATCTCGTCGGCGCCGCGAGTGGTGAAGGCCGCGGCCTTCACCTCGCGGTAGGCGCCGCTGCGGCCCTCGAGGGTCGCGCCGAAGCCCCCGGCGCACGCCGCCACCGCCGACTTGAGTCCGGCCATCAGCTTTCCGGCGTCGGCCTCGCTGTACGAACTGAGCGAGGCGGACACCGCGAGCCCGAGATTCTTGAGGGAGCCAAGGCCGCGGTTGACGGTGTGGGTGGCCTGCGGGCTCGGTCTGTCGCCCATGGCGTCGGCGAGCGGCTGGCACTGCGGCTTGTCGGCGGCGGGCTGGCCGGAGGGCGCGAGCGCACTCTTTCCGGAGGACACCTGGAACCCGTCCAGATCGCCGGTGGCCAGTGCGGCCCGCTCCAGCTGCTGCCGGTTGAGCGGCGCGGACGCATCGCTGCCGCCGCCTCCACCACCGCCTTTGCCCGTATCGGCACCCGTGGACGCAGGCGTGTCCCTGTCCTTGGCGGGGCCCCCGTCCTCGCCACTCGTGCAGGCCGTGGCCAGCAGGAGCACGGGGACGGTGACAAGGGCGGTCAGTCCTGCGGTCTTCACGCGCATGGCCGCGATCCTGGCACAGGCGAAGTGGGCGTACACCCGATTCGGGTGTACGCCCACTCTTGTGTACGGAGCCGGTGTACGTCAGCCGATGCCGGGCAGACCGCCACTGGTCGGCAGGCCGCCGCCGGTCGGCAGACCTCCGACGAGCGGGAGGCCGCCCAGCAGCTTGGCGACCGGGTCGTCGGCCTTGTCGGCGGTCAGCAGCTTCTTCGCCGACTTCGCGGACTTCTGGGCGGTGGTGGGCAGCGTGGTCGTGCCGTTCGCGAGCGCGGTCCGGCCGGCGGCCAGCGACTCGGGGGCGCCCGCCGGAAGCTTGGTGAGCGCGTCCTGGACCGGCAGGACGCCGGTGACGGAGTCGGGGACGGAAGCGGGGGCGGCGACGGCCGTGCCGGCGGCGGCAGCGGCGAAGGCAGCGCCGACGACGGCGACACCAAGAGTCTTGGCAGCAGACTGCTTCATCAGGGATGAGTCCTTGGGACGGGGATTCTGAGCGACTCTGCAAGCTAGCCACGCTCACCCAAGGGCGCAAATGCCACGAAGCGGCCGGAAATTGACATTCCCGGCCGCTTCGACATAGGTGTCTCGATCAGCTCTCACCGACGGAAGAAGGGCTGGTCGTGGCGGTCTGCCGGAACAGCCATTCG
This sequence comes from Streptomyces sp. NPDC002730, assembly GCF_042888805.1. Taxonomy (NCBI): domain Bacteria; kingdom Bacillati; phylum Actinomycetota; class Actinomycetes; order Kitasatosporales; family Streptomycetaceae; genus Streptomyces; species Streptomyces sp. NPDC002730. The sequence continues at coordinate 448,694 of NZ_JBIAQG010000001.1, read as the reverse complement.
GATTTCAACTCGGCATATCCGGGCTTGATCACATCGCTGATCATCGCCAGTCGTTCATCGAAAGGAATGAACGCCGACTTCATCGCATTGACGGTGAACCACTGCATGTCGTCGAGGGTGTATCCGAAGGTCTCGGTCAGCAGCTCGAATTCGCGGCTCATGCTCGTACCGCTCATCAGGCGGTTGTCGGTGTTGACCGTGGCCCTGAAGTGCAGCCTGCGCAGCAGGCCGATGGGGTGTTCGGCGTACGAAGCGGCCGCGCCGGTCTGCAGGTTGGACGTCGGGCACAGCTCCAGTGGGATGCGCTTGTCCCGTACGTACGCGGCGAGCCGCCCGAGCTTCACACTGCCGTCATCGGCGACCGTGATGTCGTCGATGATCCGCACACCGTGCCCGAGCCGGTCGGCGCCGCACCACTGGAGCGCCTGCCAGATCGACGGCAGCCCGAAGGCTTCGCCCGCGTGAATCGTGAAGTGGTTGTTCTCCCTCTTCAGATACTCGAAGGCGTCGAGGTGGCGGGTGGGCGGGAAGCCCGCCTCGGCGCCGGCGATGTCGAAGCCGACGACGCCCATATCGCGGTAGCGATTGGCCAGTTCGGCGATCTCCAGGGCGCGGGCGGCGTGCCGCATCGCGGTGAGCATGGCGCCGACACGGATACGGTGGCCGCTCTCGCGGGCCAGCCGTTCCCCCTCCCGGAAGCCCGCGTTGACCGCCTCGACGACTTCTTCGAGGCTCAGGCCGGCTTCGAGGTGCTGCTCGGGGGCATACCTGACCTCGGCGTAGACGACTCCGTCCTCGGCGAGGTCCTCGGCGCACTCGGCGGCGACACGGAAGAGCGCCTCGCGGGTCTGCATGACGGCGCAGGTGTGCGCGAAGGTCTCCAGATAGCGCTCCAGCGAGCCGGAGTCGGCCGCCTCGTGGAACCAGATGCCGAGCTTGTCGGGCTCGGTCTCGGGAAGCGCGTCATAGCCCGTCTCGCGGGCGAGTTCGATGATCGTGCCCGGTCGCAGCCCGCCGTCGAGGTGGTCGTGGAGGAGCACCTTCGGAGCGCGGCGGATCTGGTCCGCGGAGGGCGTATTGAGGGTCTGGCTCGTCATCTCCGCACTCTACGCCCTACGCGCGTAGAGAGCGCCCCTCAACTTCGCCCGTCGATACATAACAGTGACCGTGCGGACGGGTGGAGTACACCTGCCCTTCTGAGACTGTTCTGCCATGGCACACCACGCACTGCCCCCGTGGTGGGGGCGTCCGGCCGATGACGCCGGAGAAGCGGACACCCGCCGCGAGGCAACCGTGGCACGGGCAGCGCGAGGGAGCCGTACCCCGCCGCGCGCCCGCCTCGGCCGCGCGAGCGGCGGACGCATCCTGGGGCAGGACTCCGCGGTCGGCGGGGTGGTGCTGCTGCTGCCGGACGGCGAACCGGAATCGGAACGCAGACCCTCCCGGCTCTCGTACGCGGCGGCCCTGCCGCTGGGCCGCACGCTGGCCCGGGCGGGCCGCGCGGACGGGCTGGTCGTGCACAGGGTCCGCTACCGCTGCCGCGGCTGGAACGGCCCGGACGCGCATCTCGCGGCGGACGCGACATGGGCGGTGAACGAGGTGGTACGCCGCTACGGCGACGTCCCGGTGTGCCTCACCGGCCACGGCATGGGCGGCCGCGCCGCCCTGCACGCGGCGGGCCACCCGGCCGTCAACTCCGTGCTGGCGCTGGCCCCTTGGCTGCCGGAGGACGATGTGGCGGCGGCACCGGAACCGGTGAAGCAGCTGGCGGGCAAGCAGGTGCTGATCGTGCACGGCACGAATGACGCGCGCACGGACCCGGAGCTCTCGTACCGGCTTGCCGAGCGGGCGAAGAAGTCCAACCGCGACATATGCCGCTTCGAGGTCCACTCGGACGGCCACGCGCTGCGCCAGCACTACGAGGAAGTCCGGGCGCTGGCGGCGGACTTCGTGCTGGGCGCGCTCTTCACCAGGAGGTACGCCCGCCCGGTGGCGGACGCGCTGGCGGCGCCACCGCCGCTGGGCCTGCGCATGCCCCTGGCGGCGGGCTTCGGCCGCTCGCTGCGACCGTGAGCCCGGGGGTCAGGGGAAGCTGAGCGCCACGATCACCGCGAAGGCTTCCAGCAGGGCCTGCACGGCGAAGGCGGCCGTACGCAGCTGGTGGGCCCGTCGCATACGTGCGGGAATGGCCATGGTCACCACAAAGGCCAGGACCACGCCGATCAGCGTCCACGAGAAGGTGCCCGCGGGCCAGGGGGAGCAGCCGTCACCGCCGTAGGTCAGGCACCTCGATCCGTGCTCGGTGGACAGGGCGAGAATTCCGGCCATGAGCACGGCCGGGATCAGCAGGACGGCGGAGTTCAGGGACCATCTGCGAATGTCGGGGGGTGTGGCCCTGGTGGGCAGCGCAGCGGGTGGGGGCGGAGTCGGGTTCATGGCCTTGATCCAACCTCTGGCTGCCGCGCTGCCGTATCCGGGCCGGCACTCAGGAAGTACGGCCCCGCGTACTTAGTAGTGCTTGACCGTCTGACCGTCCGGGACCTGGTAGCAGCCGGACACCACTGTCACGACCAGCGCCGGCGGATTGTCCTTCCGGATGGCGCCCTTCTCCCAGAACTCGACGTTGACCCCGAACTTCTTCTCGGTGTGGTCCGCGGTCAGCTCCAGGCTCTTGGCCGCGCTGTTGTTCCTGCCGTACTGGACGATCTTCCAGCCCTGTGCGGGGAGACCGTCCTTGAGTCGGGTCATGGCCTTCGAGACCTCCGCGTCGGTGGATCCCGAAATGCTCCACGAGTGACGGATCAGATACTGCTTCTCTGGGTCTCCGCCGCACTCACCGACGCCCGGACCCGTGCCGTCAACCTTTCCCTTGATGGCGATAAGGTCGAGGATCTGGCTGGACAATTGCTTGGTCTTGGCGTCCACCTCGTCTTGGGCGCGTGTGCCGACGACCTTCGTCGTCCCGTTGGATTCGGACATGCTGCATCCCGTGAGTGTGAAGAGAGTCGCGGCCGCCGCGAGAACGCCGATCTGAAGCCTGTTCACCGCTGTGGACCTCGCCATACCGATTCAGGTTCGAGCTGCTGCACCGCACCGTAGTTTCCGGTGACAACGGCTGCCTGGTTCATCAGGCTCTGACTATCTTTTTTCCAGTAGTCACTGTGGCCCTCAGTGTCCGTGGACATCTGGTTGGCTCCAAATATATTGTCGCTCGGAATGATGAAGTGGGGGCCGCCTTCCTGGCTGCCGCCGTGCCCCCAACTGCCGAGGGACGGAACAGGGTCGCCCTTGGCATCCTCGTTCCAGACGTGGCCCTTTGGTACGTCCATCTCCTGCGCCGAGCCCACCTGGACACCCGGGCTGCCGGCGAAGATCACGTCGTCGGCGCTCAGGTCTCCCTGGCGGGCGGCCGCCCCGACGAGTGTCGTGCCGTAGGAGTGGCCGATGACCGTGGTGTGGCTCTTGTCGGGTCCGCCCTGTGCGGTCTCCAGGCCGTCCATGAACCGGTTGTAGGCAGGTGCTCCGTCGTCCGCATAGTGACGGAAAGGCGAGTCTTTCACGATGGACTGCGGGGCGTCGTACCCGAGCCACGTGATGGTGGAGACATTCCCCGAGCCCTCCATACCGTCGGAGGTGCGCCACAGCTGGGTCATGCGGTTGATGTCCCCTTCGATCGAGCCGAGGTTCGAGGTGGTGCCCGGGGCGTACACGGCGGTGTGGTCCGCGGTGTCCGGGTTGCCGTTGGCGACGATCGCCCGTCCGGTTCCCTCCGCGGAGAATCCCAACAGGTAGGCTTCCGGAAGGCCGTTCGTTCCGGTGGAGTCGAACCGCTGCTGGATCGACTTCATTCCCTCGAGGGAATTATCCAGGCGCTCAATTTTCTCTCCGTATTTATCGTTCCACTCTTTCCATTCTTCGCTACGCACTGTCCTGCCATGGCCGGGGTGCTTCGCGTATTTCGGCGGCTCCGGGGGAATCGCATTGAGTTCGACTTGGTACGTCGCGCGGGTTTCCGCAAACACCATGCGGTTGGCGTCGTCGCGGACGGTGGCGGGGAGGCCGTCGAGGGCGCCGATGGAGGCCGGGTAGAGGGTGGTGTACTCGTCCCGCTGCTCCTGGGACAGGCCCTTCCACCACCCGGCGTTATGCGCCGGGGACTTGCCCTTGGGGATCTCCGATTCCTCGCGGTACTTGGAAGCCTTCCGGAGGTTCTTGGTGTCCTGGGCGGCATCGATGAACATCGCGTCCGTGATGTCGAGGCCCTTGACGCCGTCCGGGATCTTGAGTTTGCGCAGGATGCCGGCGTACCGGCCGTCGATCTCTTTGGCTTCCCGGAGTGCGGTGGCGATGTTCTCGGCGATCTGCTCGGCCAGGGCCTTGTTGGCGTCGCTGCCGCCTTCTGCCTTGCCGGGGAGAAGGGGGACGGGGGCTCCGGGGCTGGCTGTCCCGCTGCCGGAGGCAGGCACCTTGAGGAAGGACGGGGAGACGGGGTATTCGACGGAGCCGTCGGGGTTCACCGTGAACGTCTTGGGGGCCTCTGCCAGCGCATCCTTGAGCCTCTTCTGCGGGCCGGCGAGTTCGGAGGCGAGTCCGTTGAGGGCGGTGCGGATGAGTCCGCACTCGGTGTGGATGTACTGGTAGTTGCGGCTGAGCTGGGCCAGGTCACCGATGGCTGCGGTGGCGGTGTGGCCCTTCTGGGTCTCGCGGAGCTTGGCGAGCATCTCGTTGTCGACGCGGTCCTTGGCCGCGTTGGCGCGGCTGGAGACCGTGCCCCAGCCGTCCGCCGCGTCCTCGTACTCCTTGGTATTGAGCTTCTCCAGCTCCTGCCAGGTGGTCACTTCGGACCCCCGGTCCTGCCCTCGAAGGTCCGCTTGATCCTGACCTCTTGCTCGCCGAACTCCTTGCCCGCGCTCTTGAGGGAGCCCTCGAGCCGCCCGCACTCGTCGCGGACGGCGGTGAGACGCACCTTCCAGGAGCCGAGGACCTCACTCATCGCCTTGGTGCTGTCCAACCCCGCGGTGCTCTTCGCCTCGACCTTGGCAGCCGTCTCCAGTTCGGTCAGCGCGGAGGCCGAGGACGTGTGCAGCGCATCGGCGACACCCGACGCCCGGGTCCAGGGCCCCTGGCTGGCCTTATGGTCCGGGCCACCCCTGCCGCCGTCTCCCGGCGCGTTCGCGGACGCCAGACTCATCCTTGCCCCGGAGCTGTCCGCGTCGAACAGCTCCTGCCATCTGGCGCTGAGCGCCATGAAGTGCCCCCCGTGGTCGTTTTATTACTCCCGGGGAACTTAGCAACAGGAGAGTCTCCGCCGGACGGAAGAGGCCGGAGATGAGTACCAGTACCTAGAAGAATGAGTATGCAAGCGTCGGGCCGGTCATGGTTCCCGGAGTTCGCACCAGATGGTTTTGGTGTGGGGGCCTTGGGTGATGCCCCAGCGGATGGCGAGGGCGGCCAAGAGGGCGAGACCGCGGCCGGACTCGTCGTCCTCTGTCGCGTGGCGCAGGACTGGCCAGGCGCGGGGGTCGGGGTCGGTGACCTCCAGACGGGTACGGCCGTCGGGGGTGCGGGCCAGGTGGACGGTGACGGGGGCGCCCTCGCCGAGGTGGGTGATGACGTTGCTCAGCAACTCGCCGGCGCAGAGCTGAAGGTCGGCGCAGGGACGGCCCAGATGCTCGCGCAGGGTGTGACGCAGGATCGGGACCGCCTTGGGGACCGCGAGCAGGCGGGTGGTGAACGGCCTCACCGGGTAGTCGCCGCCCTGCGCAGGGCCTCGGTGAGCAGCCGGGCAGTGGCCATATTGCAGTTGCCGAGCGCGATCAGCGGCGGAGTGCCGTAATGGGCGGCGAGGCTGGACAACTCGATCCCGAGGGACGGCAGCGTGACGCCGTGTGCGGCGAGCGCGGTGCGGAGTTGGTCGACGGTGGTGGCGGCGTCGTGGGGGTGAGGGTTCACGGAGGGACCTTTCACGTACGGGCTGTGATGAACTGACCACACAGTGGTGCGAAGCCGCGTAACGTAAAAGGGATTTGGGGTTCACGGCACGGACTGTGGAAGGCGGGCGCCCATGGCCGCGCGGAAGGACATCGACGGCTCGGCGAGCGTTCCCGCCTTCTACGGCAAGGAGTTGCGCTGGAAGCGAGAGGAAGCGGGGCTCACGCTTCAGCAGACCGTTGACGGCAGCTTCTACGGCGTGACGTACTTGAGCGAGATCGAGCGCGGCGCGCGGCGGATGCCCGTGGACCTGGCGCGGCACATCGACCAGGCGCTGAAGACGGACGGGTTCTTCGGGCGGCGCTGCGAGGATGTACGGAAGGCCAAGCGCAGGGGCCACGCCGGGTACTTCGAGCGCGTCCTCGACGCGGAGCAGCACGCGGAAAACATCGAAGAGTGGTGTCCCGCGGTCGTCCCCGGCTTGTTGCAGACTCCTGCGTATGCGCGAAGGCTGGTGCGTGTGGCCCACCCCCTGGCGCTCGGCGACGAGGTGGACGAGAAGGTCAACGCCCGCATGACGCGAGCCCGGCTCTTCGAGGCCGACCACAAGAAGCCCGAATACTGGGCGATCCTGCACCAGTCGATCCTGCAACACCCCCTCCTCCCGCCGGAGGAGATGGCCGTACAGCTTGACCGCATCTTGGAGCTGGCACGGCGTCACCGGATCATTCCACAGCTTCTGCCGTGGAACCGCGGGGTGTATCCGCTCATGCTCGGCGGAGCCAAGGTCATGACCTTCCCGGACGCCCCGCCGCTCGTCTACACCGAGTCCTCTTACAGCGGAGACACCATCGACGATCCGGCCCTCGTGAAGCAATACCGCAAGGCATACGATCGGCTCAGGGCCGCCGCACTGCCGCCTGAGGCGTCCCTCGCCATGATCGAGGATGCGGCAGAGGATTACCGAAATGGCAAGCAACCGGATTGACTTGAGCACTGCTGTCTGGCGTAAGAGCACCTACAGCAACGGTGACGGCGGGGACTGCGTCGAGATCGCCGAGGGCTTCCTCGGAGCTGCCCGCTGGCGCAAGAGCAGTTACAGCAACGGCAGCGGCGGGGAGTGCGTCGAGGTCCGCGACGGCCTCCCCGGTCTCGTCCCCGTACGCGACTCCAAGAACCCCCACGGCCCCGCCCTCCTCATCCCCGCCCCCGCCTGGGTCCCCTTCGTCACCGCCCTCAAGGTGGGCCGGCTCGGAAACTGACCCCTCACTCCGGCAGCAAGCGCCCCCGCCTGGACAGCAGGAACTTCTTGAACTCCGCCACCGGCGCCGTGTCCGGGTGGCCGTCCAGCCAGGCGACGCCGATCTCCCGAACCGCGCGCGGTGCCGTCACCGTCAGTTCCACGACGCCCGGGCGCGCCACCGCCGGGGGTGGCAGCAGAGCCACGCCCAGTCCCGCCGCGACCAGGCCGCGCAGGGTTTCCGCCTCCTCGCCCTCGAAGGCGACCCGCGGTGTGAAGCCCGCCTCCGCGCACAGGTCGTCCGTGATGCGCCGCAGGCCGTAGCCGGGTTCAAGGGTCACGAACGTCTCGTCGGCCGCCTCGGCCAGCCTGATGCGTTTGCGGGACGCGAGGCGGTGGTCGTCGGGGACCACGAGCCGCAGGCGCTGCTCGTCCAGGCGGCGGGCGACCAAGTCAGGAGCGTCCGGGACCGGCGAGGTCAGGCACAGGTCGAGGGCCCCCGCGCGCAGGCCCTCGATCATCGCCTCGCCGTAGTTCTGGACGAGCGTGAAGCGGATCCGCGGATGGTCGGCGCGGAAGGCCCTGATCAGCCCCGGCACCGTCTCGGAGCCCATCGTGTGCAGAAAGCCGAACGCAACCCTGCCCCCGCTCGGATCCGCGTCCGCCTGCACCGACTCCGCCGCCCGTTCCACCTCCGCCAGGGCCCGCTCCACGGAGGCGAGGAAGGTACGGCCGGCCGGGGTCAGCGACACCGTACGGCCCTTGCGGGTGAACAAGGTGACCCCCAGGTCCTGTTCAAGGCGCACGATCGCCCGCGACAGCGTGGACTGCGGGACACCCATCTCCTGCGCGGCTCGCGTCACATGCTCGTGGCGGGCGACCCCGGCGAAGTACGCGAGCCGCGGAGCGAGCAGCAGCGCTGTGTCCTTTGCGTATTCTTCGTAACTGCCTGGTGACAGCCGAGGCTGTGAGCTGTGTTGATGCACCATGGGAACGATTATCGCCATTCCATGCATTGGACGCATGAAAAGTGGCGGCCTACTTTTGCTGCATGCCTCCTGCCAGTACCAAGGCGCCCACCACCGTGGGCGCCGCCTCGCCGTCCCCTTCGCCCTCCCCCGCGCTCCTCGCCCCCGGCGGTCCCGGCTACCGCCGCATGAGCTTCGCGCTCTTCGCCGCCGGTGTGGCCACCTTCGCCCTCCTCTACTCCACGCAGGCGCTGCTGCCCGCCGTCTCCGCCGGCTTCGGCGTGAGCGCGAGCGCCGCCAGCTGGACGGTCTCCGCCGCGACGGGCGCGCTGGCCCTGTGCGTCCTGCCGATGAGCGCCCTCTCCGAGCGCTACGGGCGGCGCACCGTGATGACCGCGTCCCTCGCGGTCGCCGTCGTGGTCGGGCTGCTCGTGCCGTTCGCGCCGAGCCTGGAGTGGCTGGTGGCGCTGCGCGCCGTGCAGGGTGCGGCGCTCGCCGGTCTGCCGGCGTCGGCGATGGCGTATCTCGCCGAGGAGGTACGGCCCAAGGCGCTGGTCGCCGCGATCGGCCTGTTCGTGGCGGGCAACAGCATCGGCGGTATGAGCGGCCGGATCGTCACCGGTTGGGTGGCACAGCTGTGGGGCTGGCGTGCGGCGCTCGCCGCGGTCGGCGTGCTGGCGTTGGTGTGCGCGCTGGTCTTCCGCGCCATGCTCCCCAAGGCCCGTAATTTCACGCCCGGTTCGCTCAACCCGCGCGCCCTGGCGAAGACGGTCCGCGGCCATCTGGCCGACCCGCTGCTGCTGCGGCTGTACGCGATCGGCGCACTGTTCATGACCGTCTTCGGCGCGGTCTACACGGTGATCGGCTACCGCCTGGTCGAGGCGCCCTTCAACCTCCCCCAGGGCATCATCGGTTCGATCTTCCTGGTCTATCTGGTCGGTACGGTCTCCTCCGCCGCGGCCGGAAAGCTCGTCGCCCGGCTCGGCCGCCGTGGCGCGCTCTACCTGGCGGTCACCACCACCACCGCGGGCCTGCTGCTCTCGCTGGCGGACTCGCTGCCCGCCGTGCTGCTCGGCCTGGTCCTGATCACCGCGGGTTTCTTCGCGGGCCACGCGGTCGCCTCGTCCTCGGTGAGCCGTACGGCGAAGACGGGCCGCGCTCAGGCATCGGCGCTCTACCAGTCCGCGTACTACCTGGGCAGCAGCGCGGGCGGCACGCTCGGCGCGGTCGCCTTCCACTCCGGCGGCTGGGCGGGCACGGTGCTGCTGGGGCTGCTCGCGGTCCTCGGCGTCGTATCGATCACGCTGTACGGGACCCGGGTGGCGCGGGCCGAGCACCGGCTGGTGCTCGGTGCGGCCCAGCGCTGAAATAAACACAGAAATCCGCACAACTCCAACTCCCCGGCGTGCGTCCAACGGGCAGGCATATCGCAACTGCGTGGTGCACGGAGGGGAGTTGGTGGCTGTGAGGGGCATGACGAGAGGTACACACCGCAGACGAGCAGGCGTCGTGCTCGGTCTGACCGGACTGGTGGTTCCGCTGACCGTGGCACTGGGCAGCGCGCCCGCACAGGCGGCGTCGTGCACGACGTCCACGGGCCCGTACCAGAAGCAGGTGGAGAAGTTCCTGGGCCGCCCTGTGGACGGCAAGCAGTCGGCGGCCGACTGCCGGGCGATCCGGACCTTCCAGGGCTGGCACGGCATCAAGCCGACCATCGGGTACGCGGGCGAGATCACCTGGCGCACCATGAACACGATCCTCCAGCAGCGGGCGGCCGGAAAGACCCCGAACAAGGCGGGCAAGTGCCCGACCACCAAGGGCCGTATCGCGTGCGTGGACCTCACTCGCCAGCTCACCTGGATCCAGGACGGCAAGAAGCTGAAGTACGGCCCGGTGCCGGTGCGCACGGGCAAGAACGGCACCGAGACCCGTACCGGCTCGAAGAAGATCTATCAGCGGAGCATCAACCACTGGTCGACGCTCTACCACGTATGGATGCCGTACTCGCAGTTCTTCGACGGCGGACAGGCCTTCCACTCCACGACGAAGTCGATGTACAACCCGCCCGGCTCCGGGGGCTGCGTCAACATGCGCCCCGCGGATGCGAAGGCATACTGGAATCTTCTGAAGAACGGCGACGACGTGTACGTCTACGGGCGCAAGCCCGGAACCTGACCTCCATTGTCAGTGCCCTCCTGTAGGTTCCGAAGAGCTGGGGCCAATGGGCGACAGGGGTGGAGCCGATGAGTGATCTGGCAACGACACAGGACCTGGATTCCAGGCTGGAGCAGCACCGCAGGGAGCTGACCGGCTACTGCTACCGCATGCTGGGCTCCGCTTTCGAGGCGGAGGACGCGGTACAGGACACGATGGTCCGCGCCTGGCGGAGCTTCGAGAAGTTCGAAGGGCGGTCCTCGCTGCGCTCATGGCTCTACCGCATCGCGACGAACGTCTGCCTCGACATGCTGAATGCGGGCAACCGCCGGGCCCGGCCGATGGACCTCACGTCTGCTACGCCCGTGGCCCAGGCGCAGCTCAACGCCCGTCCGGAGATCACCTGGCTGGAGCCGGTGCCGGACGGGCGGGTGCTGCCGTCCGTCGCGGACCCTGCCGAGACCGCGGTGGAGCGGGAGAGCATCCGGCTCGCGTTCGTCGCCGCGCTGCAGCATCTGCCGCCCAAGCAGCGAGCGGTGCTGATCCTGCGCGAGGTGCTGGCGTGGAAGGCGAGCGAGGTGGCCGAGCTGTTGAGTACGACGGTGGCCTCCGTCAACAGCGCGCTGCAGCGGGCGCGGGCGACGCTCGCCGAATCGGAGCCGGCAGTGGCGGACGCGGCAGACCCGCTCGACGAAGAGCAGAAGAAGCTCCTCGACCGCTATGTCGCGGCCTTCGAGGGGTACGACATGAAGGCGCTCACGGCGCTGCTCCACGAGGACGCGACCATGTCCATGCCGCCCTACGACCTGTGGCTGCGCGGCCACGACGACATAGTGGGCTGGATGCTCGGCGTCGGCGAGGTCTGCCGGGGCTCGAAGCTGGTCCCCACCGTGGCCAACGGCTCTCCGGCGTTCGCGCACTACCACCCGAGCCGGACGGGCGACGGGTACGAGCCGTGGGCCCTGATCGTCCTGGAGGTCAGGGACGGCATGGTCGGCGGGATGGACTTCTTCCTGGACACCAAGCGCTGGTTTCCGCTCTTCGAGCTGCCGGACCGGCTGGAGGCGTAACCGTCACGGGAGCGCGGGGGCCGAGCGCGAGATCTAGACGACCTCGCCGAGCCCCACCAGATCGAGCAGGGCCCGCAGCTCCGGCCCGGTATCGCGCAGCCGTATCCGACCGCCGAGCCGACGGGCGGTGAGCTGCAGCCGGGCCACAGCATCGACGGCGGCCAGATTGGGATGGGTGAGCCCGCCGACGTCACAGATCACCTCTGTGACCTCGACGGCGACGTCGGCGCACCTGAGCCGCGCGCTCAACTCCGCGCACAGGCGCGGCACATCGGCCGGGGACACTCTCCCTGCGATGCGCAGGATGATCGGCTGTGTGGCATCCACACGGGGGAGACTGCCCCGGCGTCCAGAACTCATCGTGGTACCCGGTCGTCGGCCCATGGCCCATGTCCCCGTCCCGTCGCAGTGGCGGATATGCCCTGCTCTGTGGACCGCTCGGCGGGCCGATTCTCATCGGCCCGCCGAGCGAGTGGGGTCAGGCGATGCGGTCGAGCACGATCGGATTCTGGGTGAACTCCGTGTTCGACGGGGCGATGTCGAACGCGCCCTCCAGGGGCTTCAGGGCGTACTCGAACTTCTCCGGGGTGTCCGTGTGCAGGGTCAGCAGTCGCTGGCCCGCGGTCACCGGCTCGCCGGGCTTGGCGTGGATCTCGATGCCCGCGCCCGCCTGGACCGGGTCCTCCTTGCGGGCCCGGCCCGCGCCGAGGCGCCAGGCGGCGACGCCGACGTCGTACGCGTCGAGGCGGGTGAGGACGCCCGACGACGGGGCGGTGATCACGTGCTGCTCGCGGGCTACCGGGAGCTCGGCGTCCGGGTCACCACCCTGCGCGGCGATCATGCGGCGCCAGACGTCCATCGCGGAGCCGTCGGCGAGTGCCTTCGCGGGGTCGGCGTCCTTGATACCGGCAGCGACGAGCATCTCCTGGGCGAGGGCCACGGTGAGGTCGATGACGTCCTGCGGGCCGCCGCCCGCGAGGACCTCGACGGACTCGCGGACCTCGAGGGCATTGCCCGCGGTGAGGCCGAGCGGGGTCGACATGTCGGTGAGGAGCGCAACGGTCCTGACGCCGCTGTCGGTGCCCAGCGCGACCATGGTGGAGGCCAGTTCGCGGGCGTCCTCGATGGTCTTCATAAAGGCGCCGGTGCCCACCTTGACGTCGAGGACCAGCGAGCCGGTGCCCTCGGCGATCTTCTTGGACATGATCGAGGAGGCGATGAGCGGAATGGCCTCGACTGTGCCGGTGACATCCCGCAGGGCGTACAGCTTCTTGTCCGCGGGGGCCAGGCCGTCGCCCGCGGCACAGATCACCGCGCCGGTCGTGTCGAGGACGTGCAGCATCTCCTCGTTGGAGAGCAGCGCCCGCCAGCCGGGGATGGACTCGAGCTTGTCGAGCGTGCCGCCGGTGTGGCCGAGACCGCGGCCGCTCAGCTGCGGGACGGCCGCGCCGCATGCGGCGACCAGCGGCGCGAGCGGCAGCGTGATCTTGTCGCCGACGCCGCCCGTGGAGTGCTTGTCGGCGGTGGGCCGGGACAGCGCGTCGAAGTTCATCCGCTCGCCGGAGGCGATCATCGCGGCCGTCCAGCGGGTGATCTCCGCACGGTTCATGCCGTTCAGCAGGATGGCCATCGCCAGCGCCGACATCTGCTCGTCGGCGACCTCACCGCGCGTGTAGGCGTCGATGACCCAGTCGATCTGCTCGGGGCTCAGCTCGCCTCGGTCCCGCTTGGTGCGGATGACGGAGATGGCGTCCATGGGATTCCTTCCGGCAAATGAAGTGCGTACGCGCGACTCTACGCGCATAGAGGGGTGGAGAGAGGGATACGAAAGAGGAGCGGCCCTCCCGGCGGGCGGGAGGGCCGCGGTGTCAGCGCAGATGCCCCGGCCCGAAGGCCTGCGGCAGCATCTCGGACAGCGGGAGAACCCCTTCCGGGGTCTCCAGAAGCAGCTCGGGGCCGCCGAATTCGTACAGCAGCTGACGGCACCGGCCGCACGGCACCAGGCTCTCGCCCCGGCCGTCCACGCAGGTGAAGTGGGTCAGCCGGCCGCCGCCCGTCGCCTGGAGCTGGGAGACCAGACCGCACTCGGCGCACAGGCTGAGCCCGTACGAGGCGTTCTCGACGTTGCAGCCGACGACCGTGCGGCCGTCGTCGACGAGCGCGGCCACGCCGACCGGGAAGCCCGAGTAGGGGGCGTACGCGTGCGACATGGCCTCACGCGCCCGCTCGCGCAGAGCGTCCCAGTCGACAGCCGCCGTCACGTGCCTTCGCCCTTCCGGTACGGCATGCCATCAGCCTTGGGCATCCGGAGCCGCTGTGCGGAGAGTGCCAGGACCAGCAGCGTGGTGATGTACGGAGCAGCGTCCACGAACTGGCTCGGCACCTCCTTGGTCAGCAGGTACCAGGCGAACAGCAGGGCCGAGGCGGCCGCCGAGATCACCGCGGGCACGTACTTCTTCTTGTACAGCTGCCAGATGACGACCAGCACCAGCAGGATCGCCAGCAGCAGCAGCATCGCGTGGACGTTCTCGGCACCGCCTCGCAGCTTGAGGCTGTCGGTGAAGCCGAAGAGACCGGCACCCAGCGCCATGCCGCCCGGCATCCAGTTACCGAAGATCATCGCGGCGAGACCGATATAGCCTCGGCCGCCGGTCTGGCCCTCCTGGTAGATGCCGGTGGACACGATCGCCAGGAACGCGCCCGCGAGGCCGGCCAGACCGCCGGAGACGGCGACGGCGATGTACTTGTACTTGTAGACGTTGACGCCGAGCGACTCGGCGGCGACCGGGTTCTCACCGCAGGAGCGCAGCCGCAGACCGAAGGCGGTGTGCCACAGGATCCAGGTGGTGGCCGGGATCAGCAGCAGCGCGACGACGGTCAGCAGCGACAGGTTGGTCACCAGGCCGCCGATTACACCGGCGAGGTCCGAGATGAAGAACCAGTGTTTGCCCTGCAGATCCTTCATCCAGTCCGACAGCCCTGGAATCGTGATCGAGGTGATCGGATCGATCCGCGGGGACTGCTTGGAGGAGCCGCCCGGGGCCTCGGCGAAAGTGAAGTTGGACAGATAGCGGGTGACGCCGACGGCCAGGATGTTGATGGCCACACCGGAGACGATGTGGTTCACACCGAAGGTGACGGTGATGATCGCGTGCAGCAGACCGCCGAGCGCGCCGCCGAGGATGCCGACCGCGACACCCGTCCACGGACCCCACTGGTAGCCGGCCCAGGCGCCGAACCAGGTGCCGAGGATCATCATGCCCTCGAGACCGATGTTGACCACGCCCGAACGCTCGGCCCAGAGGCCGCCGAGGCCGGCGAGACCGATCGGGATGGCGAGCTGAAGCGCGCCGGAGACCTGGCCGACGGAGGTGAGGTCCTCGGCACCGCTGAGGATGCGTACCAGGGAGACCAGGCCGAGCGCACCCGCGATGATCAGCAGGACGACCGGGGTGGACAGTTTGCGGCGGGCGCTCTTCTTGGGTGCCGCGCTCACTGCGGAGACCGTGCTGGTGCTCATTACGCCGCCACCTCCTCACGGTTCTTGCGGGCTGCCGCGGCGAGCTCGTCGCCCACCTTCTGCTGCTGGCGGCGGAGCCCGTAGCGGCGGACGAGTTCGTAGCTGACGACGACCGCGATCACGATCAGGCCCTGCATGATCGTGGCGATCTCGCTCTCATAGCCGTGCTGGTCGAGCGTCGCGGACGCCTTGTCCAGGAAGGCGATGAGCAGCGCGCTGAAGAAGATGCCGATCGGGTTGTTGCGGCCGAGCAGGGCGATGGTGATGCCCGTGAAGCCGATTCCGGTCGGGAAGCTGAGGCTGTACGTGTGGGTGTCGCCCAGCAGTGTTGCCATACCGGCCAGACCCGCGACGGCACCCGAGATCAGCATCGCGGTCAGGATCATCTTCTTGGCGTCGACACCGGAGGCCGCGGCGGCGCTCTCACTGGCGCCGGTGGCGCGCAGATCGAAACCGAAGCGGGTGCGGTTGAGGACGATCCAATAGACGATGCCGAGCGCGAAGGCGACGAACGTGAAGCCGTAGATCTCTCCGCCGTCACCCATGGTCAGGCCGGGGAACCAGCCGGACTCCGGGATGTCGCCGGTCGTCAGGTCGTTGGAGCCTTCCGGCTGGACACCGAGGTTGGCCGGCAGGATCAGCCAGGCGATCAGGCTGGTGGCAATGGCGTTGAGCATGATCGTGGAGACGACCTCGCTCACTCCGCGGGTGGTCTTGAGGATGCCCGCGATACCGGCCCAGAAGGCGCCGGTCAGCATCGCGACGAGCACGATCAGCGCGATCTGCAGCGGGCCCGCCAGGTCGACGCGCGCGCCGACCAGTGCGGCCGCCATCGCGGCGAGCCGGTACTGGCCGTCGACACCGATGTTGAAGAGGTTCATCCGGAAGCCGACGGCGACGGCGAGGGCCGCCAGGTAGTACGTACCGGCCTGGTTGATGATCAGGACCTGTACGTCGACGTAACTGGCATTCTCGATCATCAGGCTGTACGGCTCGAACGGGTTGCGGCCCGAGGCGAGCAGCACCACGGAGGTGAGCGCGACGGCGACGGCCAGCGCGAGCACCGGGCCGGCGAGGGCCAGGATCACCCGGTCCTTGTCGAATTTCTTCATCGGGCCTCGTCCTCTTCGCCCGCGGCGGAGCCGCTGTCAGTTGCTTCGAGATGGCCGGTGGCCGCGCCGGTCATGGCGGAACCCAGCTCCTCCGGAGTGATGGTGGCAGGGTCGGCGTCCGCGACCAGCCGGCCGCGGTACATGACCCGCAGGGTGTCGGAGAGCCCGATCAGCTCGTCCAGGTCCGCGGAGATCAGCAGCACCGCCAGGCCCTCGTGACGGGCCTCCCGGATCTGGTCCCAGATCTGCGCCTGCGCGCCGACGTCCACACCACGGGTGGGATGGGCGGCGATCAGCAGCTTGGGCTTGTGGCTCATCTCGCGGCCGACGATCAGCTTCTGCTGGTTGCCGCCGGAGAGCGAGGCCGCGGTGACCTCGATGCCGGGGGTACGGACGTCGTACTCGCGCACGATCCGCTCGGTGTCGCGGCGGGCTGCCTTGATGTCGAGGAGGCCCCTCCTGCTGTTGGGCCTCTCGGTGACATGGCCGAGGATGCGGTTCTCCCAGAGGGACGACTCCAGCAGCAGGGCGTGGCGGTGCCGGTCCTCGGGGATGTAGCCGATGCCGTCCTCGCGGCGCTTGCGCGTCGGGGCGTGCGAGATGTCCTCGGCGTCGAGCGTGATCACGCCGCCGTCGGGGTCGCGCATGCCGATCAGCGCCTCGATGAGCTCGGTCTGGCCGTTGCCCTCGACACCGGCGATGCCCAGGACCTCACCCTTGTGAATGGTGAGGTTGATGCCGGCGAGGACCTCGCGGACGACGCCGTCGGGGTCGGTGGCGGTCAGCTGCAGGTCCGAGACCTGGAGCATCGGCACATCGGTGACCGTCGACTCACGGGTCTCGGGCGAGGGCAGTTCGCTGCCGACCATCAGCTCGGCGAGCTGCTTGGTGGTGGTGTTCGCCGGGTCGGCGGTACCCACGGTCGTACCGCGGCGGATGACGGTGATGTCGTCGGCGACCGACAGCACCTCGCCCAGCTTGTGCGAGATGAAGATGACGGTCAGGCCCTCGGCCTTGAGCTCGCGCAGGTTGTCGAAGAGCGCGTCGACCTCCTGAGGGACGAGCACGGCGGTCGGCTCGTCGAGGATCAGGATGCGGGCACCGCGGTAGAGGACCTTGAGGATCTCCACACGCTGGCGGTCGGCGACACCAAGGGTCTCGACCAGGGCGTCGGGGCGCACGTTCAGCCCGTACGCGTCCGAGATCTCCCGGATCTTGTTACGGGCCTTGTTGCCGATGCCGTACAGATTCTCGCCGCCGAGAACGACGTTCTCCAGGACGGTGAAGTTGTCGGCGAGCATGAAGTGCTGGTGCACCATGCCGATGCCGCGGGCGATGGCGTCGGCCGGGGTGCTGAAGCTGACCTGGTCGCCGTCGATGGTGATGGTGCCCTCGTCCGGCTTCTGCATGCCGTAGAGGATCTTCATCAAGGTCGACTTACCGGCACCGTTCTCGCCGACGAGGGCATGCACGGTGCCCTTGCGGATGGTGATGTCGATGTCGTGGTTGGCGACGACGCCGGGAAAGCGCTTGGTGATGCCGTGCAGTTCTACGGCGGCGGGCGGGCTTGACGCGTTGATGACGCACTCTCCTTGGCGGAAAGGAGCGGGAAGCAGAAGGGCAGGAGCAGGAGGCAGGGCGGGGGCGAAGCTATCGCGCCAGTGAGGCGTCTACGCGCGTAGCGCTGCCGAATCGTAAAAGATGTGGTGCGAAATACGGCCCGAGGGCCAGGAAAGGCGGCACCGCCTGCCTTCCCGGGCCCCCGGGACTCACGTCGCGGCCAGTGGCCTTACGGCGTGGTCTTGACCGTGATCGTGCCGTCGATGATGCCCTTCTTCGCCTTCTCCACAGCGGCGGTGAGGTCCGTCATCTTCTTGTACTCGGGGTTGGAGTCGGCCAGGCCGACACCGTCCTTGTCGAGACCGTAACGGACCTCGCCGGACTGCGGCTTGCCGTCCTTCACGGACTTGATCAGGTTGAAGACCGCGTCGGAGACGTCCTTGGTCACCGAGGTGAGGATCTTCTCCTTGTACTTGGCCAGACCGGCCTGGTTGTACTGGTCCGAGTCCACGCCGATGGCCCACTTGCCGGCCGTGGCGGCAGCCTCGATCGAGCCGGAGCCCGCGAGACCCGCGGCGTGGTAGATCACGTCGGCGCCCTTGTCGAGCTGGCCCTGGGCAGCGGCCTTGCCGAGGTCGGGCTTGGAGAAGCCGTCGAAGTTCGGCGGCTGCGTCAGGTACTGCTTGAGCACCGTGACCTTGGGGTTGGTGTCCTTGACGCCTTGGGCGAAGCCCGCCTCGAACTTCTTGATCAGCGGAACCTCGACGCCACCGATGAAGCCGACCTTGTTGGTCTTGGTGGCCTTGGCGGCGGCGACGCCGGCGAGGTACGAGCCCTGCTCCTCGTTGAAGACCATGTTGGCGATGTTCTTACCGGTGACCGAGGTGTCATCGATGATGCCGAAGGTGGTCTTCGGGAACTTCGGCGCGACCTTCTTGATGGCCGGGGCGTAGGAGAAGCCGACACCGATGACCGGGTTGTTGCCGGCGCGGGCGAGCTCGGTGAGCCGCTGAACCTTGTCGGCGTCCGACTCACCCTCGGTGGGCTCGTCTTCGCTGCCCTTGACCTTGAGTTCCTTCTCCGCCTTCGCCAGACCGGCGTAGGCGGCGTCATTGAAGGACTGGTCGCCGCGACCACCGATGTCGTACGCGATGGCGGCGCTGTCCTTGGCGGAACCGGCGTCCGAAGAAGTCTTTCCGCCACACGCGGTGGCGGTGAGTGCGAGAGCCGCGGACGCAATGCCCACGGTGGCGATTCTGGTGATCCGGCGCAAGAGGAGGGTCCCTTCAAGACTGACCGAGAGCGCCTCTTCCGGCGCTGGTTTTGCGGCGATCGTAACGCGCGTAGATGTCAGTTAAAGACCTGTTCATCAGTCGTTATCGGATCGTCGCGAACAAGCCACGAGCCGCGCGCGCCGTAGCGACCCGACATTTCAACGTACACCCATGTCGGTGCGTCGCCCGGCCCCAATACAGGGCCCGGCGATGTCTCCTCAGCTGCGCTGCCCGTCCAGCAACGCGGCCGCCGTGAACAGCTCCACGCCGACCGCGATCGCGCGCTCGTCGGCGTCGAAGTCGCCGCGGTGCAGATCACGCCGGGCGGTGTCACCGGGCATCCGGACGCCGAGCCGCGCCATCGCGCCCGGGACGTGCTCCAGGTACCAGGAGAAGTCCTCGCCGCCCAGACTCTGTTCGGTGTCCTCTACGGCGTACGGTCCCCGGCGCGCGGTCTGCGCGTCGCGCAGCAGCTCGGTCACGACCGGGTCGTTGACCACCGGCGGGACTCCGCGGATGTAGTTGATCTGCGACTTGGCCCGGTGCAGCGTCGCGATCTCGTCGATAGCGGCATGCACCAGATCGGGGGCGGCGCGCCAGCCGGGCAGATCCAGGCAGCGCACGGTGCCGGACAGTTCGGCGTGCTGCGGGATGACGTTGCAGGCGTGACCGGCCTCGATGCGGCCCCAGGTGACAGCGAGCCCGGAGCGGGCGTCGACCCGGCGGGCGAGCAGGGCCGGAACCTCGGTGGCGACCTTCGCGACGGCGGTGACCAGATCGGTGGTCAGATGCGGGCGGGCGGTGTGGCCGCCGGGGCCGTCGAGCGTGATCTCGAGCCGGTCGCAGGCGGAGGTGATGGGGCCCGGCCGCAGCCCGATGACTCCGGCGTCGACCTTGGGGTCGCAGTGCACCGCGATGATCTTGCCGACGCCGTCCAGTACGCCGGACTCGATGGCGTCGGACGCGCCACCGGGCAGCACCTCCTCGGCGGGCTGGAAGATCAGCCGGACCGGCTGCGGAAGCAGCCCCTGCCGGTCGAGCTCGGCGAGGACGAGCCCTGCGCCCAGGACGGTGGTGGTGTGCACATCGTGCCCGCAGGCGTGCGCCCGGTCCGGAACGGTGGAGCGGTAGGGCACGCCGGTCTTGGTGTCCGGGATGGGCAGCGCGTCGATGTCGGCGCGGATCGCGAACAAGGGACGTACGCCGTCCCAGGAGCCGATGTCACAGATGAGCCCGGTACCGGTGGCGAGCACCCGGGGCTCGAGGCCGGCCTGCTCGAGGCGGGCCTTGAGCACGGCGGTGGTACGGAACTCCTGGTTGCCGAGCTCCGGGTGCATGTGCAAGTCGCGGCGGAACTCGATCAGTTCAGCGCGCAAGGACTCGGACAGCGTGCCGGGCAGCACCTCGCCGGGTTGCTCGGCTTCGGAATCGCGGGACATCAGTTGGTTCACCTGTTGAAGAGTAGGCCCAGGCATGCCCCGACTGACCACTGATCAACAAAAAATCAGCCCGATAGGGTGAGGAAAGGTGGCCGCGAGGTGCATGGTTGTCCACCCCTGTGGGTAAGCTCACTCCTCTTCTCGACCGAGAGTCAACCGGCGATCCCCGAAGAAAGGGATTTCGGGGTCTCCGGCGAGTGAGCCGAAGGGGCGCGCGGTTGCCGTGGGAGAACGCGCGGAGGCCGCGAGGGACGAGCGGTCGAGCACGATCGACCGTCGGCAGACGCTGAAGGCGCCCTGGAGGGGAACCGAGCCGCAGCACGGTGCCGGCCCCCGCAGTGCGCGCCGCTCACGCCGGAGCGGGCAGCCGATGCACATCCCGGGCCGTCCCCGTCACCCCGGCCAGGAAGCCCTGGGCCCGCGGGGACGCGCTGTCCCTGAGCCACTCCGGGGCGATGTCACAGACCGCGACTTTGATGCCCGTGCCCGCGAGGGCGAGCGGGAGCGTGTGGACCACGGTGGACGGGAAGCTGAGGACCGTGCCGCCGATGGGGCCGCGGCGGGCGATCAGTTCCAGCGGCAGATCCGGGCGGACGATCTCCAGGCCGGTCTCGACGGCGAGGCGGTGGAGTTTCTCCGTGCTCTCGCGGCGGTGCGCGAAGTAGCGGGTGGCGCCGTGCGTACGGGCCAGGGCACCGACGGCCTCCACATACTGGTCCGGGTCGACGACGCCCGTCTCCACGAGCGACGTGCCGACGAGGTCGGCGCCCCGGGTGATCCTGGGCGGTCCGAAGCGGGAGCGGGTCCAGGCGAACCGGTTGGCCGTGACCGTGACGCCGGGCGGCGGCTCGACCGGCATCGAGGTGAAGACCTCGACCTTGCGGGTCCTGGACGGGGTGAGCCGGCGCCGCGCCAGAAAGGTGACCGGCGCGAGGACCAGTTCGCGGGGGCCCCGCCTGCCGCGCCGGTGCCAGCGCACCAGCTTCTCGCCGCGCGCCAGCTGGGCGACAAACTCCATGGTGGCCGTGCCGTCGTCGACCACGGTCAGATCCTTGCTGCGGACGAGGGTCAGCAGCAGCTGTACGTACCGGGAGAACGGGTCCCCTATGACGATGCGCTCGGCGCGGTGCAGCATCGGGCCCAGCTCGCGCAGCGTCTTCAGCGGCGCACCCGTCCCGCCGCGTGCCTCCTGCCAGCGCACCGTGTACCCCTCGTCGCGGGCCAGCTCCGCCATCCGGCGCAGCTGGCCCCGCGACATGGGGTCGGTCGGCGACAGGACGACGACGGTGAGCTCGGTGGGGGCCCAGGACGTCCCGGCCCCCGGCGACGCGGTCCGGCCTGTCCCTGCCCGGTCTGTCCCTGCCCGGCCTGCCGGCTGTGCCGGGACACCCGGCAGCGTCGGCGGCGCACCCGTCCGTGCGTGGGCCCACTCCAGGACGTTCAGGAGCTGGACCGGACTCTCGACGAAGGCGAGATTCACTGAAGTTCACCTCGTGATGCCGGGCAGGCCTGCCGGCCGGCCTGCTGGTGGTCCGGGAGCCCGCCGCGGAGCGGCTTTCGGGGGCCACGGCCCCCGGGAAGGCACAGCACGGCAGCAGGCATGTCAGACCGCGGCCGGCTCACGGTCGCCGGCCTCGGCGACGACACCCGCGACCCGGCGCAGCTTCTTCATCGGGGCGAGCTCGGACTCGTAGACCTTCTTGACGCCGTCGCCGAGCGCGGTCTCGATGGTGCGGATGTCGCGGACCAGGCGCTGCAGGCCGCCCGGCTCGACGGAGGCCGCCTGGTCGGAGCCCCACATGGCGCGGTCGAGAGTGATGTGGCGCTCGACGAAGGCGGCGCCGAGTGCGACCGCGGCGAGGGTGGTCTGCAGCCCGGTCTCGTGGCCGCTGTAGCCGATCGGGACGTTCGGGTACTCGGCCCGGAGGCTGTTGATGACGCGGAGGTTGAGCTCCTCGGCCTTCGCCGGGTACGTCGAGGTGGCGTGGCAGAGCAGGATGTTGTCGCTGCCGAGCACCTCCACCGCGTGCCGGATCTGCTTCGGCGTGGACATGCCGGTGGAGAGGATGACCGTCTTGCCCGTGGCGCGCAGGGAGCGCAGCAGCTCGTCGTCGGTCAGCGAGGCGGAGGCCACCTTGTGGGCGGGGACGTCGAACTTCTCCAGGAAGGCGACGGCCTCGGTGTCCCACGGCGACGCGAACCAGTCGATGCCGCGCTTCTTGCAGTGCTCGTCGATCTGGCGGTACTCGTCCTCACCGAATTCCACGCGGTGGCGGTAGTCGATGTACGTCATCCGGCCCCAGGGAGTGTCGCGCTCTATGTCCCACTGGTCGCGCGGGGTGCAGATCTCCGGGGTGCGCTTCTGGAACTTGACCGCGTCACAGCCGGCGTCGGCGGCGGCATCGATGAGCGCGAAGGCGTTGTGCAGGTCGCCGTTGTGGTTGATGCCGATCTCACCCGTGACGTAGACGGGGTGACCGGGGCCCGCGGTCTTGGTGCCGAGGGTGCGCAGTCGGGACGTGCTCATGAGGGGTGGTTCCTTACTTCTCGGGGGAGTTGTGGGAGGTGGCAGGGGTGACAGAGGTGCCTGTGGTGTCTTGAGGGGTGTTTTCGGGGGTGTTGAGCGTCGGGCCGAGGAGCCAGGCGGCGATCTCTCGGATCGCCCCCTCGCCGCCGGGCGTGGTGGTGACGGCACGCGCGGCGGCACGTACGGAGCCGTGCGCACTCGCGACGGCCACGGGCCAGCCGACGAGGTGGAAGCACGGAAGGTCGTTGACGTCGTTGCCGACGTAGAGCACCCGCTCCGGCGCGATCCCCTGCTCCTCGCACCACTGCTTCAGCGCGAGGTCCTTGCGGTCGATGCCGTGCAGGACGGGGACCCGGAGCTTGCGGGCGCGGGCGGCGACGACGGGGTTCTGCTCGGTGGACAGAATCAGCAGCTCCAGGCCTGACCTGCGCAGATGGGCGATGCCGAGGCCGTCGCCGCGGTGCACGGCGACGATCTCGCGCCCGTCGGCGTCGATGAGCACCCGGTCGTCGGTCTGGGTGCCGTCGAAGTCGAGCACCACGGCGTCGATGTCCTCGCGGGTGGGCAGCGCGGGGGTGTCGAGCAGGGGCGCCAGCGCGCGGGCCCTGGCCAGGTCGTGCGGGTCGTCGACCTCGAGGACGCGCGCGGGGTCGGTCCGTACGAGCGCGGTACGGCCGAAGAACCGGTGGCCGGCCTCGCGGAATCCGGTGGCGGACATGGCGTACGCGGCCCCGGTCTCCAGGAAGTCCTGCGGCCGGTCCTGGCGGCGCGGCCGGAAGGACGCGTCGTGGTTGACGCCGTAGCCGGAGGTGCGGTCGGTGTCGACGAGCAGCGCGGTGGCGCCGCCGACGCGCTGAGCGCCGATGGCGGCCGACTCCGATGCGGGCGACGTGTCCTCCTCGCGCCAGACGAAACCGTGGAAGGGGGCGACGGTCACCGCGCTGTCCGCGCCGCCTTCGAGGACCGCAGCCGCCACACCCTCGACGTCTTCGCGCGCCAGGAAGGGGCTGGTGCACTGGATGAGCAGGACCACGTCCACCGACGTGCTGTGCATCGCCTCGTACGCGTCCATCGCATGCAGCACCGCCGCCTCGCTGGTCGCGGTGTCCCCCGCGATCGCGGCCGGCCGCAGCACCACTTCGGCGCCCGCGTGCCGGGCCGCCTCCGCGATGTCCGGGTCGTCCGTGGAGACCACGACATCGGTGACGTGGGGTGCGGCGAGGCTCTCGCGCACGGCGCGCGCGACGAGCGGCACTCCGCCCACGGGGGCCAGGTTCTTGGCCGGAACGCCTTTGGAGCCGCCACGGGCGGGGATCACGGCGAGTACGGTCATCTGCGCTCCTGAATACGGGAGTTGAGGTGAGGCACCGGGGCGCGTGCGGGTCACAGCTCGCCCATCCGGCGGATGATCGGGGCGACGCGCTGCACGCCGTGGCGGTACGCGCCGCGCGCCGCGTTCCGTATCGCGTCGCGCACCACACGCCTTACGCCGGTGATCTCGGCGGCCGGGGCCGCGCCCGGCAGCGGAGTGCCGTCGGGGCCGAGGTGGTGGCGGGCGAGGATGCCGGGGAGATAGCCCGGCGCGGTGGCGGGCGTGTAGTACGGCGCGAGCGGCGGCAGTGCGGGGCTCCGCAGCAGTTCGGCGACGCGCTTGCGGGCCGCGTCGAAGGCCGTGTCGTACGCGCCGCCCGCGGCCACGCCCTGCCTGGCCAGCCAGTCGGGGTCGGGCGCGGGGCGGTGGCCGCCGTCGAGCCGGTCCCATGAGGTCAGCAGTCCGGAGCCGAGGAAGTGGTGGTTGCCGAGCGCCTCGCGCACACCGAGGTCGGTGAGGACCGCGGTGGGGATGCTCCGGTGCAGCGATTCGAGCGCGGCGGTGGAGGAGACGGTGACCAGCAGGTCGGTGCGGTCGAGGACGTCGCCCATATGCCCGTAGACCAGCTTGAAGTTGGGCGGCAGTCCGCCCGGCAGCTTGTCGGCGAGCTTCTGGTACGGGAGCTCTTCGAGGTGCGTGGTGTGCTCGCCCGGCTTGGAGCGCAGCTTCAGCAGCACCTCGCGGCTCGGGTGGAGGCGGGCGTGCTCGACCAGGCGGCGCAGTAGATAGGTGCGGTCGGCGCGGGATTCGGGCACCGAGGGCTGAGCGGCGAAGACCACGGTGTCGCGGCCGTTCTGTGCCTCGTAGGGCGCGCCGCCGAGGAAGGGCAGCGCCGCCTCGGTGACGGACGAGGCGTCGGCGCCCACTCCCTCGTACACCGCGCGGAAACGGTCCGCGTCGTGGCGGGAGTTGGCGAGGACGACGTCCGCGCCGTGCCGCAGCAGGAGCCCGTCGGCGAGCTTCTCGTAGACGACGCCGACATAGCCGGTGACGACGACGGGCCGGCGGGGCAGCCGGAGTGCGCCGAACCCGTGCAGCATGGCCTGGACCGCGCCACCGACGAGGGCGAGTACGACCACGTCGTACTGCTCGTCCTTCATCGCCCGCAGGAACTCGTTCCCGGTCACCTCGCGCAGCCCGTCGGCGCGCACACCGACCTCGGCGAGCTGGCGGGCCGTGGGGGTGGCCCGGCCGCGCAGCAGAAAGCCGCTCAGCTCGACGGAGTCCGCGGAATCGACGGCGTCGACCGCATCCGATGAGCCGGCGGAACCCGACGAGTGGCGCGGGACGTCCCGCTGGACGTCGTGCGCGGCGATACGGCGCGCGGTGAGCGCACCCCATTTCCACCGGGTGTCGGAGTCGGCGAGTACGGCGACCCGTACGGCCTCGCTGGTACTTGATGGCACGCCGAGGACGTTAGAAAGGCATTCCGTTTGACGGCCCAACTCGACCGCAACAGCTGGTTAACAGAGCGTCTACGGTTGGCGATAAGGCCCAAGAATCAACCTGGTTAACAAAGTCGCCGCTCTGCGTTCACCTGTCATCTCTCCCGGCGTCAGTACGAATGCCGGGTGCCGGCCATAGCGTCACGCGGGTGGTTAAGCTCTCCGTCATCGTGCCGTTCTACAACGTGCAGACATACGCACCCGACACCCTCAGAAGCCTCCAGGCGAACGCCCGCGAGGACTTCGAGTTCCTGCTTGTCGACGACTGTTCGACGGACGGGACACCGGAGATCCTCGAGCGCGCGGAGCGCGAGGTTCCGGGGGTTCGCCTGATCAGACATGAACAGAACGGCGGGCTCGCCACCGCACGCAACACCGGCCTCGACGCCGCGACCGGGGAGTACCTCACCTTCCTCGACGGCGACGACTGGCTGGCCCCCGGCCACTACGAGCGGCTGCTCGCCGCCATCGAGGACCTGGGCTGCGACTTCGTCCGTACGGACCATGTGCAGTGCACGGCCAGGGCCCGTACGGTCCATCGCGTCCCGGTCGGCCGGCGCGGCGAGGTGCTGCGGCCGCGCGACGCGATCCTGCCCGCCGACCGCTCCACCGGCGTCGACTACCCGATGGCCTGGGCCGGGATGTACCACCGGCGGCTCGCGGAGCGCGGGCTGCTGCACTTCACGCACGGGCTGCGCACCGCCGAGGACCGGCCGTGGATCTGGCGGCTGCACCGCGAGGCGGAATCCTTCGCGGCGATCAGCGAGCTCGGAATCTTCTACCGGCGCGGAGTGGCTTCTTCGCTCACTCAGATCGGAGACATCCGGCAACTCGATTTCATTCGCGCATTCGACCAGGTGATCGAAGAAACGGCGAAGGATCCGGATTCCGAACGACTGCTGCCAAAAGCCGTACGCACCTACTGCGCGGTTATTTCCCACCACTTGGGATCAGTGGAGAGGTTCGAACCGCCTGTGGCGCGGAAATTGCGTGCGATGAGTGCGGCGGCGCTGAGGCGGATGCCGCAGGACGTTCTGAAGGACGCGCTCGACTCGATGGACATCGAGCGTGCGTCGCGGCTGCGCAGGCTGCGTCGCCGCCCCGCCCCTCTCTCCGCGGAGGCCGCGGCCTGATGCGTACGACCCAGATCTTCCTCGCGTCCTCGCTGTACGGGGCCGCCACGCTGGCAGCTGCGCTGGACAGCGGCTGCTTCGCGCCCGCGGACCGGCGGCTGCTGCTGGTCGCCAACAACGCCACGACGCCGGAGACCTCGCCGGCGCTGGACGAGATGCCGGGCTTCGAGCGACTGCGCGGCCGCTTCGACGGCGTGCTCTCCTGGAACGAAGCCATCTCCCCTTTCCACCCGGGCGGCTGGGCCCCGCGGCCGGACGACGCGCCGCTGTGGGAGCGCCATCTGCGGCTGCTGTGGGACCTCTGTGACGACCGGATCGAGCTGGCCGTCGAGTCCATCCAGGTCAATCCGGCGCTCGCCGTCGCGCAGCTCTTCCCGGACGCGGCGCTCGATGTCTACGCGGACGGGCTGATGAGCTACGGCCCCACCCGCAACAAGATCGACCCGCTGGTCGGCGAGCGCGTGCGCCGGCTGTTCCATCTGGATCTGGTGCCGGGCCTGAAGCCGCTGCTGCTCGCGGAGTTCGGGGCCGAGCCGCAGATCGTTCCGACGGAGGCCTTCGTCAAGGTCGTCGCCGAGCTCTCCGACGGCGTGACGGACCCGGCGTCCGACGCGATGTCCGACGCGATGTCCGCCGAGGGCGAGGGCCCGGTGCTGCTGCTGGGCCAGTATCTGGCGGCGCTGGGCATCATCACGCCCGCGGAGGAGGAAGCCCTCCATGTCCGGATGGTGCGGGGCGCGGTCGCGCTGGGCCACCGCAGGATCGTCTTCAAGCCGCATCCCACCGCGCCTGCCTCCTGGACGCGCACGCTGGAGCGCGAGGCGGCGGCGCTGGAGGCGGAACTGACCGTCCTGGACCGGCCGTTGATCGCCGAGGTGCTCTACCGCCGGCTGCGCCCCGCGCTGGTGGCCGGCTGCTTCTCCACCGCGCTGTTCACGGCGAGCACGTTCTACGGCATTCCCGTGGCCCGTATCGGCACGGAACCGCTCCTGGACCGGCTCACGCCGTACCAGAACAGCAACCGGGTGCCACTGACGATCGTCGACGCGCTGCTGCCGGATCTCGCCGACGGCGCGGCCGGTGCGCCCAAGGAGGCCGACGACATACTGACCGGCCTGGTCAGCGCGGTCGGCTTCGCGATGCAGCCGCAGCTGCGGCCGGATCTGCGGGCGGCGGCGGAGAGCTATCTCGGCCGCAACCTCAACCACCGCACCTGGCGCTACTTCAAGCGCCGCAGGCTGACGGTGCTCGGGCTGCCGGGCGGCATCCCGGTGCCGCGCAATGCGACGGTACGCCGGGTGGTGCGGAGGGTGCGCCGCCTCAAGCGGGTGGCGCTCGGGTGACCCCTGGGGTTCTGCGGCTCGGGTGACCCCTGGGGCTCCGGGCCGGTCATCATCACGGCGACGCTGACCAGAGCGGCGGCCGGGTTGCGGCCGTCGACGTGCAGGTGCCGCAGCAGGAAAGCGGCCGCGAACGGACAGCCGAGCAGCACCGCCACGTCCAGCAGCCCGTTGCCGCCCCAGATGGCCCTCGTGAGAATCAGCGCCACGAACGTGCCGACGATCGCGGCGAGTTGAGTGAGCGTGTACGGGCCGCCCGGCGGTGCGGTGTTCACGCGCCGGCGTGGAGATGGGCGGCCCAGAGAAGGGGGGCCCGTGTCCGGTCATAGCCGGGCGGTAGGTCGTGGCCGTCCCGTACCCCGCGTACAGCCTGATGGAGAGCAAGGGCCGCCCGGTCGGGGTCCACTGCTGCGGAGTCGGTCCTCAAGCCGTCGTAGAAGGAATCGGCGATGCGGACGGCGATCTGATCGTCGATCTCCCACAGGGTGCCGATCACGTGGGGAAAGCCGGCGAGCTGGAAGGCGGAGGTGAGGTGAATGGCCTCATCGAGCAAGTCATCCGCGTCAATGGCTGCCGTGCGGCAGGCAGACAGGAAGGCAAGCCTGGCCCGGTCGAGGGTGACGGGGGCCAGGCTCCCCACGGTGAGCGGGTCGTCCGCGTGATCGTGGAGCAGCATCCGGCTTTTTGAGGGATCGATAGGATTGCTGGCGCCGTGGCAGGCGAAGTGCGCGATCGCGCACTTCGGCAGATGCGTCAGGACATTGACCTTCGTCGGCGTGGTCGTTGTCGGATCCGGATGCCCGTCGGTGGGATCCGGCTCCCGGAGCACAACAGGGTCGGGCAGGCGGGCCTGCAGCATTGCGGCTTCGTCGTCGACAAAGCGCAGGCGACCGTGGCCGGGCAGCCCGGGTGTGGTCGGCATGGCGACGATCAGCGTCCGCCCAGCAGCGGAGGGATCGGCCACTTGGCGCAGGACCTGATCGCGGGCATAGCGCAGTGCGCGCACGGTAGGTGTGTAGGAGGAGACGACCCTGTCCATCACGGTCCGTCGGCCCAGGTCATGAGCGGGGTCGGTGTGGTAGCCCGCAGCGTGCACGGGCAGCAGTCCCAGCAGCCCGCCCGGAGCCCACCACACCTGCGGCCATACCTCCCCGTCATCCTCGGCTGCCGGGGGCCGACCGCCATGTCCCAGGGCGTTCAGTACGGGGCCGGCGGCAGCGTCCCACAGCCACTCAAGGACGTCGCGGAGCATGGCTTGCCCGTCCTCCCGCTCGGAGGGATCTGCCCCTGACAGCGCCAGCTGCTGCGCCTGCCGGAAGGTGGTGATCTGGTTGATCACACCGGCCTGGGTCAGGTCGGGGAGGGCCAGGCTCGTGACGGCGTCGGCGGTGAGCAGCAGCGCGTCGCTTCGGTGGGTGCTGATGTTGAATACGACGATGGGACCGTGGGCCGCCTCGGCCTTGAGTTCGTCGATGGTGGGCGGCAGGGCGAAGGAGGCGAAGTCGGCAAGGCTGCGGATTTCGGCCAGAGTGGCGGTGAACTCCTCCGCCAGCCGGTGCCTGTCCTGCACCACATGGTTCTGCCGGAGCCTCGGATCATCGCCGGCATCGCTCCCTTCGGGGGGGACCACCTGGTCTGGGGGCTGATCGAGCCGGTTGCGCAGCTGGGCGAACCGACGGGCCAGCTCGGGTTGGTGTGTGCGCAGGTCGGTGAGATCGCTGCGGGTCTCCAGCGTCTGGCTGAGCAACACCGCGCGGCCCGCCTCCAACAGCCCCAATGCCCGTTCTGCCCTCTCGGTTGCGGTCCCGCCCGGGGCGGCGAGTGCCAGAGCAGCGGCAGTGCCGACCAGCCCGGCGAAACCGCCGACCGCATGCTGCTGGTCGCTGCGCTCCAGACGGCGCGGGGCCACCTGGGGCAGCAGTCGCGCCGCGGCCTCCGCCGCGTCCGCTGCCCGCCCGGCTTCACCGGACTGCGCCAGCAGACCAGCGGCCCTCAACCCTGCCCGGACACGGATCGAGGCTGCTGCCGACTCCACCTCCGAGGCCCTCGACCAGGCGCTTATGGCCTCGTCCCGGTCTGTCACGGTGCCGCCGCGCTCGTACCGGTCCTGTAGTGCGTTCCCGAGGTTGGACAGGTACCTCGCGTGGTGGGGGTGGTCGGTGGGGGTGGTTTCCACGGCTTTCTGGAGGCGGTCGATGGCGGTGTCCCGGTCTGCCACGGTGCCGCCGCGCTCGTACCGGACCTGTAGTGCGTTCCCGAGGTTGGACAGGTACCTCGCGTGGTGGGGGTGGTCGGTGGGGGTGGTTTCCACGGCTTCCTGGAGGCGGTCGATGGCGGTGTCCCGGTCTGCCACGGTACCGCCGCGCTCGTACCGGACCTGTAGTGCGTTCCCGAGGTTGGCGAGCATCCCCGCGCGGTCGTGGTGGTCGGTGGGGGTGGCCTCCATGGCTTCCTGGAGGCGGTCGATGGCGGTGTCGAGGTCCGCCACCGCGCCGCTCCGTCCGAATCGGGCACGCAGCGCGATCCCGAGATTGGACAAGTACCTTGCTCGGTCGTGGTGGTCGGTGGGGGTGGCCTCCATGGCTTCCTGGAGGCGGTCGATGGCGGTGTCGAGGTCCGCCACCGCGCCGCCCCACTCGAATCGGGCACGCAGTGCGTTCCCGAGATTGGACAAGTACCTTGCTCGGTCGTGGTGGTCGGTGGGGGTGGCCTCCATGGCTTCCTGGAGGCGGTCGATGGCGGTGTCGAGGTCCGCCACCGCGCCGCCCCACTCGAATCGGGCACGCAGTGCGTTCCCGAGATTGGACAAGTACCTTGCTCGGTCGTGGTGGTCGGTGGGGGTGGCCTGAACGGCTTCCTGGAGGCGGTCGATGGCGGTGTCGAGGTCCGTTACGGTGCCGCCCTGCCCGAATCGGGCCTGTAGCGCGTTTCCGAGGTTGGAGAGATATGTCGGGCGGTGGGGGTGGTCGGTGGGGGTGGCCTGAACGGCTTCCTGGAGGCGGTCGATGGCGGTGTCGAGGTCCGTTACGGAGCCTCCCTGCCCGAATCGGGCCTGTAGCGCGTTTCCGAGGTTGGAGAGATATGTCGGGCGGTGGGGGTGGTCGGTGGGGGTGGCCTGAACGGCTTCCTGGAGGCGGTCGATGGCGGTGTCGAGGTCCGTTACGGAGCCTCCCCGCTGGAACCGGACCTGCAGTGCGATCCCGAGGTTGGACAGCGTCACCGGGCGGTCGGAGTGGCTGACGGCAGTGGCCTTCACCGCCTCCTGCCCCACCTCGATGGCGGTGTCGAGGTCCGCCACTGTGCCGTCCCGTCCGAATCGGGCCCGCAGCGCGATCCCGAGGTTGGACAGGTATCTCGCTCGGTGGGGGTGGTCGGTGGGGGTGGCCTGAACGGCTTCCTGGAGGCGGTCGATGGCGGTGTCGAGGTCCGTTACGGAGCCTCCCCGTTCGAATCGGGCCCGCAGCGCATCCCCGAGGTCGGACAGGAGACCGGTCCGGTCAGGATGGTCGGTGGGGGTGGCGTCCAC
Source organism: Streptomyces sp. NPDC002730 (assembly GCF_042888805.1). Classification (NCBI taxonomy): domain Bacteria; kingdom Bacillati; phylum Actinomycetota; class Actinomycetes; order Kitasatosporales; family Streptomycetaceae; genus Streptomyces; species Streptomyces sp. NPDC002730. The sequence continues at coordinate 417,083 of NZ_JBIAQG010000001.1, read as the reverse complement.
GGCTTGCCGGAGGCACTCGATGCCGGTATCGAGGTCCGCCACCGCGCCGCCCCGTCCGAATCGGGCCCGCAGCGCGATCCCGAGGTTGGACAGCATCACCGGGCGGTCGGAGTGGCTGGCGGGGGTGGCCTGAACGGCTTCCTGGAGGCGGTCGATGGCGGTGTCGAGGTCCGTTACGGAGCCTCCCCGCTGGAACCGGGCCTGCAGTGCGTTCCCGAGGTTGGACAGGTATCTCGCTCGGTGGGGGTGGTCGGTGGGGGTGGCCTGAACGGCTTCCTGGAGGCGGTCGATGGCGGTGTCGAGGTCCGTTACGGAGCCTCCCCGCCTGAACCGGGCCTGCAGTGCGATCCCGAGGTTGGTCAGGCTGGGGGCGTGTTGACGGTGGCCAGCGGGGGCGGCTTTCACCGCCTCCTCTCCGAGCACGATGGCGGTGTCCAGGTCCGCCGCCGCGCCGCCGCGCTCACATCGGATTTGCAGCGCGACGCTCAGGTCTGACAGGCGGCCCGCGCGTTGGGGGTGGTGGGCAGGGGTGGACCGGACGATGCGCAGCCACAGATCCACAGTGGCGTAGAGCCGAGTCGGTTCAGGGAATGTCTGGACCCGCTGAAGCATCCCTCTGGCCTGCGATACCGCAGTATCGGCGACGAGTGGCAGCAACGGCTCCGGCAGATCGTCGATGCCGGCAATGAAGCACACGGTGAATGCCTGAACGGCGCCCGTCAGGTCTGCTCGACCTTCATCAGCCGGCAGTGCGCGATAGCGGTACCAGTGGAACCAGCCAAGGAGGAACCGGACTTGCAGGTAGTCCTCGCCGGGGAGCATTTCGGCGAGCTGCCGGGCTTCGTGGACGGCCTTCGGGTTCAGCACCGGTGACAGATCTCGGCTCTCTGCGACCTGCCGCAGCCGTGCCGCCATCGCAGCCAGTGGTGCAGCCCGCACTGTGCCCCCCAACCATCACGTGTCGTGGATGGTAGTCGCACAATCAGTGCAATGGCGGGGAATTGCTCGGATACGCTCCCTCTTCGAAGAGTCACGACAGCGTGAACGGTGACGGCGGTCACCGGAGTAGACACCGACCCGGGGGAAGCCATGGATGAGCCTGATGAAGCGGCGCAGCGACTGGCTGTCGTCTGCGCGAACGCGGAGGCGATCCGCGCCCGCCTGTGCGGTGGTCCGACCGGAGACGACGCCGTCCTGGAAGAGGTGCTGTCCGCAGCCCGCGGCGGTGGGGAGACAGACCGCGCGCTCGATGTGCTGCACGCCGTGCTGCAAGCCCTCGGCGACGCCCAAGGACTCCACGCCTACAGCAAGAACGGTCGTACGGCGGATCGCGGGGTTTATGCCGCAGGTGTCGACCGTGACGGATTGGGGGAGCCCGTGTTCTTGTGCCCGTCCCAACGATGTGCACGTTACTGGTGGCCGCAGGGCCCCGTCCCCGCTCCCCGCTGCGCGATCAGCGGGGATGCACTGCGCCGGGAGCGGCTGTAGCCGATGGGGGGTCTACTGGGCGAACTGGGCAAGAAGCTCGCTGAGCGGTGGCTGTCCCTGCTGGTCCTGCCCGGCGCCCTCTACTTGGCGGTCGTTGCTGCGGCCCGGACGCTCGGCCACACCCATCCCTTCGATATGTCCCGCCTGACCGGCCGGATCACCGCGTGGGCCAACGCGCCCGCCGCCGCTACCGTAGGAGGCCAGGTGGTCCTCCTGGCGGCCGTGCTGGCCGGCGCCGCGGCAATCGGGCTGGTGGCACAAGCTCTCGGTTCTCTGGCCGAACGGCTCCACCTCGCCGCCGATTGGCGCACCTGGCCCACTTGGGGCCGCAGGCTGTCGAACCGGATCACCACCCGTCGGCAGGACCGCTGGAGGACAGCCGCCGAAGTCTGGCACCACCGCCGGGAGGATGCCGCAGTCGCCCTCACCCGCAGCATACGGACCGACCCCGCCGATCGGCACGCCGCCCGAGCGGCAATGACCCGCATATCCCCCGAGCAACCCGACCGCCCCACCTGGTCCGGAGACCGCATCCACGCCGCAGCTGTCCGCCTGGAACGGGACTACCACCTCGACCTGGCCGCCCTGTGGCCGCACCTATGGCTGATCCTGCCCGAGACCACCCGCACCGAGATCACCACCGCCCGCCAAGCCCTCACCCGCGCCACCGCCCTGACCGCCTGGGCTCTGCTCTACCTCCCCCTCGCACTATGGTGGTGGCCCGCTGCCGTGATCACGGCCACGCTCGCTCTCATCAGCCGACACCGTACGTGCACCGCTGCCGACACCTACGCCACCCTGCTCGAAGCCGCCGCACGCCTCCACGCCCGCGACGTCGCCGACCACCTCGGCCTGGACTCCACCGGGCCCCTCACCCACGAGTCCGGCGGCGCCCTGGCCCTCCACGTGACACCCAGCCCACCACCGCCACCGGAGGAGTCCCCCGCAATCCGCCAGGCCGACCGAGCGTCAAGTTCCCCGGAGGGGCGGTGAAGAGAACGTGTGACTCGGTTCGATGCCGTCAACTCGCTGTGGGGCGCCGTGTGGATCATCGACTCGTGGCGCGGGCCCGTACCCCGGCACCGAACTGCCGACGGACCCAGGCGATCGCACCGATCACCTCCCGGCGATGGCTGACGCCACGTCACCTTCCCGCCATTGGACGACCTCGACCAGCTGTCGGTCGGGCTAGACCCGATGCGCATGGCTGTACCCAATGCGCATGGCTGTGTCGAATGTAGAGCCGCACGACCTGGTATGGACCGTTTCAACGACTTGCACGATGAGGCCTAGGCGGTGGCAGACGCCAGCACCGGCTCCGGCTCCGGCTGCGCCTCGGCAGCGGGCCGCCGGTCGCCGGATAGGTCGCCCCGTACTGGGCAAGGAAGGCAGCGAGCTGACCGGCATCGAGGAAGGCGCCGTGCTACATGTGCTCGCGGGCGAGGCTGGTGAGGGCCTGCGGGTTGTGCCATTGTCCAGCTCTCAACGAAGTTTGTCGTCCGCATGTGGCTGACCTGGACTGGATTGGGTGAGACGCGTGGACTCGGTTCGTCGAGACAGACCGCAAGTCTTGTATCTGCCGTCGGCGTATGGGGCCGGTCTGCCGCCAGACGGGCGTGACAGCATGCGGCCATGCCTGTCCCGCACCCCAACGGGGACTACGCGATCACCGCGATGTACTCCGTGCCCGATGACGCCTGGTACTTGGAACTGGATCTCGTTGCCGAGCAACGAAACCTTGTGACCGCGATCGTCCCCGACGAGGACCCGGCACGGGAGCCGACGGTGTGTTTCAACCCTCACGGGCGTCACCTGGATGTCCCGTACGAGGTCATGCGCTGGTTCATGGACCAGGTCGAGGAGGAGATCCGCACGTTCCGCGCCTGGATGCGGCTGCGGCCCGAACTCGTCGAGGCCATTTACCAGTTGCGCCAGGAGTACATGGGCGCCATCGATGACGACGACTTTCCTCATGTCCTGGAGGAGGTGCGCGCCGCAGTCCCCGAGGTCGACCTCTCGGCCGTTCTTGCGGCCGCCTTCGGACGGAAGCCCGACGGAACCACCGCGGACAATCTACAAGTCCTCCGGCCCGCAGATGACCAAGGAGGAAGGGCCTAGGTTCGCTGAGACAGAAGCCCGAACGACTCGGTTCGTTGAGAAACGACTCGGTTGAGTGAGACGGGACAGCCATGGAAGGTGCGCCGCTGCTGGGGCCTCTTCCTGGCCGTTGCTGATTACGTCGTTATCACCGGCGCGTGCCCCATCCGGCACCTCTGAGGCCTGGCGGGGGGTGATTACGTCGTTATCACCCGGGGGGCTTGGACTGGCAGTCTTCGCCATCCCCGGCTGAGTGATTATGTCGTTATCAGTGGGTCGCTTCGCTTGTGCGGCCTGACGTCGCTCCTTCTTCTCTTGCGCCCATTGCTTGGTCTGCTGCGCTCGGGCGTCTGCAGCGGCGCGTTGTTCTTCGGGCGAGAGCGTCGCCAAGCCGCGCCCGTGCTCAACGGGCAATCCAGCAGTGACCCATTGGGCAAGCCTCCCAGCGGGCTGCGCAAGTCTCGGTGACCGGTTGATGCCAATCCCGTGAAGCAGCCTGGGAGGATGTGGGCAGACCCGTGTGTGCGGAGCGGCGGTAGATCGGTCACGCTGCTTGAGTGACTGGTCAGCGCCGGACCGGCCAGACCGATGGCCGATCCAGGCTAGATCGGCCATCGGTCACCGGCGCCGGGATCGGTCACGAGGTCGTTGGTCACCGGTCATCGGCCACTCGGTGGTAGTCGGTCAGCGCCTGACCGACCGAAGGCGTGCGCGGCCCTGCTGCCGGCGCTGCTCTTCGAGGTACTCGGCCGCAGCGTTCACGCGCCGCTGTCCGGTCTTCGGGGACAGCCCGAGCCGGCGGGCGACTTCCGCACCGGAGAGCTTCTGCCCGGCTTCCTCAGCCTCGGCCAGCCACTCGGCGACGGTAACGATCTGTTGCTGCACGGGATCCAGTTCGGGCTCCTCGGTCTGCTGCTCGGGCAGCCGCGCCGTTGCCGCTCCCGTGTCAGTGACCGAGGCCTCCCACGCGGCCGGCTCGCCTGTTAGCGGCTCGGGTGACCCCTGGGGCCCCGGGCCCCGCGCCTCAATCGTCGGCGAGGCTCCCGTTGGGGCTCCGCCCCAAACCCCGCTCCTCAATCGCCGGAGGGGCTGCATTGCAGCTCAGCAGCACCTGCTCGATGCCCGCCACCACCGCCGCGAGCCCCGCCTCGAACGCCGCCTCATGGTCTGCGAAGACCTCCCCCACCGCCGTGGCGAGGGGGTACTCCGCCAGCCGCTCGGCCCGGGCCACCAGGTCGTACCCCTCCGCCCCGGTCGCCGGGTCGGGCCCCATTGACTGCTCCTCGATCACATAGCCGATCGTGTAGCTGTACGCGGTGAACCAGGCGCGGGCCGCCGCGCCCGGCGTGAAGCCCGCACCGGTGAGGATGCGCAGATGCGCCTCCATCGGGGCGGCGTAACTGATGTCGGTGAAGCGCGTGCCGCTGTAGACCTTGGCGCCGTCGCGATAGCGCAGCAGATGCTCGCGCAGCCCGCGCATGGCCCCGGCGAGGCTCTCGCGCCAGTCGGCAGCCGGTTCCGCCGCCAGCAGGTCGGCCGCCATCCGCCGGACCATCTCGGTCGCCATCTCGTCGAGCAGCGCCTGCTTGTCCTTGAAGTGCCAGTACAAGGCCGGTGCCTTGACGTCGAGCTCCTTGGCGATGGCGCGCAGCGTCAGCCCTTCGAGTCCTACTTCGTTGAGCAGGCGCAGGGCGGTGCGCGCCACCCGGATCCGGTCGAGTCGTTCCGTAGCCACGGTGCCAACCTACCCGTCACCCTTGACAACTTAACAACGTTAAGGGCACCCTCTCAGGATGACACTTAACAACGTTAAGGAAACTGGCCCCGGCACGGAGACCGACGTCCTGATCGTCGGGGCCGGACCCACCGGGCTCGCCCTCGCCTGCGATCTGGCCCGCCGCGGCGTACGCGCCCTCGTCGTCGAGCAGTCGGCCACGCTCTTCCCCGGCTCGCGCGGCAAGGGCATCCAGCCCCGCACCATGGAGGTCTTCGACGACCTCGGCGTCGTGGACGCGGTCCTCGCCTCGGGCGGCAAGGCTCCGGTCGGCATGGTCTGGCAGGACGGCAGCCGCCAGGGCGAGCACGACATGTTCGAGCGCTCCGGGCCCACGGACACGGAGCCGTACGGCGAGCCCTGGCTGCTCCCGCAGTGGCGCACCCAGCAGATCCTGTACGCGCGCCTGAGAGAGCTCGGCGGCGAAGTCTCTTTCGGTACGGCCCTGACGGGGCTCAGCCAGGACGCGTACGGAGTGACGGCCCAGCTCTCGACAGGGACGGCAGCGACGACAGGAACGTCGACGATCCGCGCGGCCTACGCGGTCGCGGCGGACGGCGGCCGCAGCACGGTCCGCAGGATCCTCTCCATCGCGATGAACGGCGAGAGCGTCGACCCGGCCCCGATGCTGGTCGCCGATGTCCGCATCCCCACGCTCGACCGCCTCAACTGGCATGTCTTCCCGGGCGGCAGCGCCGGCTACTTCGCTGTCTGCCCGCTGCCGGGGACCGACGACTTCCAGGCCGTCGGCCAGTTCGCGGAGGGCGAGCCCGACACCTCGCCCTCGGGCGTACGGAAGCTGATCGCCGCCCGCACCCATCTGACCGAGGACGAGGTCACCGAGGTGCTGTGGGCCTCGGACTTCCGGCCGCGTGCCGCCATGGCCGACCGGTTCCGCGAAGGGCGCGTGTTCCTCGCGGGCGACGCCGCCCATGTCCACTCCCCCGCCGGTGGACAGGGCCTCAACACCAGCGTCCAGGACGTGTACAACCTCGGCTGGAAGCTCGGCCAGGTGCTGCGACACGGCGCACCCGAGGCGCTCCTGGACACCTACGAGCAGGAGCGGCTGCCCGTCGCCGCACAGATGCTCGGCCTCTCCACCCGTATCCACCGCGGTGAGGAGCAGCGCGGCGCGGCCACCATGCAGCTGGGGCTCGGCTACCGCGGCGGCCCGCTCGCCTCCGGCGGCGCGGGCGCACTGGAGGCGGGCGACCGCGCCCCGGACGGTCCACTGCCCGGCGGACGGCGGATCTTCGACCTCTTCCGCGGCCCGCACTTCACGCTGCTCGCGGTCGGCACGGACGCCGAACTGCCCGTACTCGACGACGAGCTGGTGCACACACACCGGATCGAGGCCTACGAGCCGTACGGGAAGGGTCTTTTCCTTGTTCGGCCCGACGGCTACGTCGGCTGGGCGGGCGAGGACATGTCCGGCCTCGCCGAGTACCTGGTCAGGTGCTGCTGAGCGAAAGCTTCACCGCGAAGCCCAGGAACAGCGCGCCGGCCGCCGACGTCGCACCCGCCGAGAGCAGCTTGCGACGGCGGAATGCCGCCGCCAGATGCGTCCCGGTGAAGATCAGCAGGGTGAGATAGAGGAAGCTCGCCAGCTGGGCGAGCACGCCGAGCACCACGAAGGAGAGCGCCGGATAGGCGTACTCGGGATCGACGAACTGCACGAAGAAGGCGATGAAGAAGAGGATCGCCTTCGGGTTGAACAGGCTGATCACAAAAGCCTTGCGGAACGGCCGCTCGGCGGCGGACCCCTCGGCCGGGGCCGCCTGCTCGGCGGTCAGCTCACGGCGGGTGCGCCACAGCGACCAGGCCGCACGCAGCATCCCGATCGCCAGCCAGGTCAGATAGCCGGCGCCGGCGAACTTCACGATCCCGAAGAGCAGCGCATTGGTCTTGAGCAGCGAGGCGACACCCGCCGCGGAGAGCACCATCAGCACGGTATCGCCGCACCACACACCCGCGGCCGCCGTATAGCCCGTACGCACACCGCGTCGCGCGGCGACCGAGAGCACGTACAGCGAGTTCGGCCCCGGCAGCAGAACGATCAGGACAAGTCCTGCGAGATAGGTCGGCAGATCGGTAACACCCAGCATGAGGCGGAGTGTCGCACATGGGCACGACACTCCGCCTTTGCGTTCCGTATCACGGAACAGAACGGAACGAGCCGCTCAGAAGGCGTCGGTCGGGACGTACGTGCCCCACACCGCGCGCAGCGCGTCACACACCTCGCCGACCGTCGCCCGCGCCTTCAGCGCGTCCTTCATCGGGTAGAGGACGTTGTCCGTCCCCTCCGCGGCCTTCTGCAGCGCCGCGAGCGCCGCGTCGACCGCCCCCTGGTCGCGCTCGGCCCGCAGCTTCGCCAGCCGGTCCGCCTGCTGCGCCTCGATGGCGGGGTCGACCCGCAGCGGCTCGTACGGCTCCTCCGCGTCCAGCGTGTAGCGGTTGACGCCGACGACGACCCGCTCGCCGCTGTCGGTCTCCTGCGCGATGCGGTACGCGCTGCGCTCGATCTCGTTCTTCTGGAAGCCGTGCTCGATGGCGTTGACCGCGCCGCCCAGGTCCTCGACCCGTTCCATCAGCGCCAGCGCCGCCGCCTCCACGTCGTCCGTCATCTTCTCGACGACATAACTGCCCGCGAACGGGTCCACGGTGGCGGTGACATCGGTCTCGTACGCCAGGACCTGCTGGGTACGCAGGGCGAGCCGCGCCGACTTGTCCGTCGGGAGCGCGATCGCCTCGTCGAAGGAGTTGGTGTGCAACGACTGCGTACCGCCGAGCACCGCCGCGAGCCCCTGGACGGCCACGCGGACCAGGTTCACCTCGGGCTGCTGGGCGGTCAGCTGCACACCGGCCGTCTGCGTGTGGAACCGCAGCATCAGCGACTTGGGGTTCTTCGCGCCGAACTCGTCCCGCATGATCCGGGCCCAGATGCGGCGCGCGGCACGGAATTTGGCGACCTCTTCCAGAATCGTCGTACGCGAGACGAAGAAGAAGGACAGGCGCGGCGCGAAGTCGTCGACGTCCATGCCGGCGGCTACGGCCGTACGGACGTACTCGATGCCGTCCGCGAGCGTGAAGGCGATCTCCTGCGCGGGCGAGGCGCCGGCCTCCGCCATGTGGTAGCCGGAGATCGAGATGGTGTTCCACTTCGGGATCTCGGTCCTGCAGTACTTGAAGATGTCGGCGATCAGTCGCAGCGAGGGCTTGGGCGGGAAGATGTACGTACCGCGGGCGATGTACTCCTTGAGCACATCGTTCTGGATGGTGCCGGTGAGCTTGTCCGCGGGGACGCCCTGCTCCTCGCCGACGAGCTGGTAGAGCAGCAGAAGCAGCGCGGCGGGGGCGTTGATCGTCATCGACGTGGAGACCTTGTCCAGCGGGATACCGTCGAACAGCACCCGCATGTCGTCGAGCGAGTCGATGGCGACGCCGACCTTGCCGACCTCGCCGCTCGCGATCGCCGCGTCCGAGTCGTGACCCATCTGGGTGGGCAGGTCGAAGGCGACGGACAGGCCCATCGTGCCGTTGGCGATGAGTTGCTTGTAGCGGGCGTTGGACTCGACGGCGGTGCCGAAGCCCGCGTACTGGCGCATCGTCCAGGGACGGCCGGTGTACATCGTCGGGTAGACGCCGCGGGTGAAGGGGTACGAACCGGGCTCGCCCAGCTTCTCGGCCGGATCCCAGCCGTCCAGTGCACCCGGTCCGTAGACCGGCTCGATGGGCAGTCCCGACTCGGACTCGCGCGCCATGGTTGTGTGCCTCCCGCTAGAGCTACTCGCTGGTAACCGATCCTCGCGTCGGACTGTATCGGCGGGCCCGCGACGGGTGGAGAGCCGCACGCTGGGACCTTGCTCACAGCCTCTTCCACCGCTTGTTCCCCATGATGCGCGGGATTGCGCAACCGGGCAGGGCGGGAATCTGTCTCTGGAGACACAGGGAATACAGGGGGGCGAACATGGTTCGGAATTCCGTCATACGCAGATCACTGGCCGCGGCCGCGGTGCTTGCCGTGACCGCGGGCTGCACGGCGCAGGCCGCGACCGAGCAGCCGGCCCGGGCCGACGCCAAGCCGGGCAGCTCGGCGCCCGCGCAGGCAGGCACGGCGACGCCGTCCGGGGCGGACTCGGCCACGCCGAAGCCGAAGGAGACGACCGCCAGGCCCAGCAAGCCCGCCGAGGTGCTGATGGCCAACGGCTCGAAGGGCAAGCAGGTGCGCGAGCTGCAGGCCAGGCTCGCGCAGATCGGCTGGTTCGACGACAGGCCGACCGGCACCTACGGTCCCGTGACGGTCGCCTCCGTCAAGGGCTTCCAGGGCAAGCGCGGTCTGCCCACGACCGGCGACACGGACACCGTGACGTGGCAGAAGCTGCTCGGTATGACGACGAAGCCGACGCGCGAGGAGCTGAACGGCAAGGCCGTCAACAAGCCGGCGGCAAAGCTGGACCCGCGCTGCACGACGGGCCGGGTGATGTGCATCAGCAAGTCCACCCGCACGCTCTCCTGGGTGATCGACGGCAAGGTGCAGTCGACGATGGATGTGCGCTTCGGCTCGCAGTACACGCCGACCCGTGAGGGCACCTTCCGCGTGTTCCAGAAGTCCAAGGACCACGTCTCGACGATCTACCACACGTCCATGCCGTACGCGATGTTCTTCAGCGGCGGCCAGGCGGTGCACTACTCCTCGGACTTCGCGGCCCGCGGCTACAACGGCGCGTCGCACGGCTGCGTCAACGTCCGGGACAAGGGGAAGATCGCCTCGCTCTTCGCGCAGGTCCACAGCGGCGACAAGGTCGTCATCTACTGGTGAGAGTCGAGAAGGAAGAGTGGCGCGGGCGGGACCGGGGGAACGTGTCCCGCCCGCGCCATGTGCGCCAAGCCGTAGGTACGGGGGGAACCCCGGCTCAAGCGCGGCCGATGACCAGTCGGCTCACTCTCTACTGCGCCATTGGCTCAAAAAACGTCACACCTGGGTGATCCGATACCGGCAGCGGTGGAGAAACCACAGGTCAGACAGGCTGCGGAGCAACCTGGGGCGAGGCTCAGCGTGTGCTCACGGAGGGGACAGTCGGGGATTCGGCGGGCAGAGGTGACCAGGACACGGGCGGCAGCGATCCGCCGCCCGGCCGGCCGTCGTCCGAGTCGGAGCCGTCGCCGCTCTGTCCGTCGCCGCCGTCGTCACCGCCGTCGCCGTCGCTGTCCCCGCTGAGCACCCGGTCGCAGAACCGCTCCACACGCTCCGGCCCCTTGGCCGTCGCCTCCAGTCGCCGCTTGCGCTCCGGGGCGATACGGCCGCTGCGGTAGTCGCGGCAGGCCTCGGCCGTCTTGCGGTACCACTCGGCGTTCCGGTCGCCCCTCTTCTTGCCGGCGTCGCCCTGCTGCTTGCCGTCGTCGTCCGGCTTCCCGCCGTTCGCCTGGTCCGGATGCCGACCGGGCCCACCGCTCGGCGAGGGCGACACCGGCGGCGTACTGATCCCGCCCGGGGTCTGCGACGGGGAGTCCGGTCCGCCGCCGGTCGGCGAATCCGAGACCAGCGGCCCGGGAGTCGCGGCGGCCGAGATGGAGGACGCGGGCAGCGGATCGTCGTTGCTGAAGGGGCCGGGCAGCATGCCGGTGCCGGCCGCGACCGCCACTCCGCCGAGCGCGCAGCCGGCCATCGCGGCGGCGATGCCGAAGCGCACCGGACGCCCGAAGCGCAGTCCGGGCGCCGAGCGGGTGGAGCGAGCGAGTCGTACGGTGCCGATGGTGTCGCCGGCGGGCGCTGCGGCGTCGGCCCTGGCCTTGCGGAAGGCGGCCAGTGCGGCGGCCTCGCCCGGCATTTCGCCGTCGTCGGAGTAGTCGGCCCGGCCCACGCCGTCCAGCGCACGGGAGAGTCGCGCGGCCTGGATACGGGCGTGTTCATCGGCGGCTTCGACCGGTTCGCCCCGCAGCAGTCGCTCCGCAGCATCCTTGTCAAGCCACTCGTACCGCTCGTCGGCCATCACATGTCCTTCTGCGTCCGCAGGCGTGAATGCGTCACACCGGCGGGTGCCGTCGAGCCCGGTCGGGGGCCTCGCTGCGGCGGTACGCCGCCGAGATCCGCCGCGCCCGTACGGAGGTTGTCCAGGTCCGCGCCGTCCGCGAAGCCCGCACCGTCCGAACCATCCGCACCGTCCGCACCGTCCGCGCCCAGCAGCTCGGCCAGCCGCTTCAGGCCACGGTGCGCCGCTGTCCGTACGGCACCCGGCCGCTTGCCGAGCGTCTTGGCCGCGCTCTTCGCGTCGAGGCCGACCACGACGCGCAGTACGACGGCCTCGGCCTGGTCCTGCGGCAGCTGGGCGATGAGCTCCATGGTGTGGCCGGTGGCGAGGGCCTCCATGGCCTGGTCCGCGGTGTCCGACTCTGCGGGCATCCCGGTGAGTTCACTCTCGTCGCCGCCGACGGCGGGGCGCCGGCCCCGCATACGTATGTGGTCGAGAGCGCGATTGCGGGCTATACGTGCGGCCCAGCCCCGGAAGCGGTCCGCGTCGCCGCTGAACCGGTCGAGGTCGCGGGCGATCTGCAGCCAGGCCTCCGAGGCCACGTCCTCGGCCTCCGACTCGCCAACCAGAGTCCGGACATATCCATGCAACCGCGGGTGCACAGCGCGGTACACAGCACGGAAAGCGTCCTCGTCCCCGTCCTGAGCCGCGAGCACCGCGGCGGTCAACTCCGCGTCGTCCCCCAGCACTCCCTCAACCCGTCCTGAATCGCAGCTGGTCACCACTGCCGCGCCGCCCTGTACGCGAATCAGCACGCTACGTCCTCCTACCGAGCCGCGTCCACATTTTGTACAACCCGCAACAACATGCTGACACAGCGGGGTGTGACAGAAAACGCACGCTCGGCGCTGAGAGAAGTACGGGGCCGCTCCGCGGCCCTGGCGAACGACGACCGGGGCCTCTCCTGTGGGGGGTGGCGGCCCCGGTCGTCCTTCCACATCCGCGAGCAACTGTCAGGCGGGGCCGAGTCGCTGGAACGGCGGCCCCGGCGTCCGCGGGACACAGTCGAGCCCCCGCGCGCGGGCGGCCTCAGCCGATGGCGCGATGGGGACCTGCATTCGTCAGCCGGCGGACCCTGGGTCGTGGCCCGTCAGCGACTCCCAGTCCACACACAGCGAGGCGATCCCGCCCTCCACCGCCTCATCGCGGGGAGCGCTGCCTCCAGCTCGTCGATCCTCCACTCGGCTGAAGCCACGTGGCGTCCAGCAATCCCGCACACCTCTGGCGGAGCGCCAAATACGCGGGCCCCGACCCGTCCGATCCGCTTCAGACACGCACCCCGGACTCACAGCCCGGCGGAACACGATCACTCAGGCGGCCGCTCACCGGCTGCGGGGCGTTCCGGGCCGGCAGACACCTCCCGCCCACCGGCCTCGGCGAGCGCCGGGCCCGGGTCAGCTCCCGGGGGCCCCAGCCGTCCGCGGCGGCCTCGAGCCGCGCGCGTCAGCGCTTGACGCGCGCACGGCGCGAGACAACCGCGCGCAGCACCCGCTGCCCCTCGGTCGACACATCCAGCGCCTGGCGCAGCCCGACGCCCCCCTCCGCGTCCGCCAGGATCTCCAGGATCTGGACCTGACGGCGCAGTTCACCGGCGACCAGCGGACCCGCGCCGTCCGGCTCGCCCTCACGGCAGCGCTTCAGCACGTCGACCACATCGGCCGCCTCCGGTACCTCGGTACCGGGACCCGCATCGAAGCGGTGGTGGAGTTCGAGGGCCGCGACGGAGCAGTCGTCCGCCCACTCCCGCAGCGGATCCACCTCCCACTCGGAGGGCGCGGCGCCGAGCATCTGCCGTACGAGAGCGGCGGCTTCGTCGTCGACGGCCGCGCTCTCCATGGTCTGCCTGGCCTCCGCGAGGCGTACGGACCAGTCCTCCTCGCCTTCCACCAGCCCGGCCCAGAGCGGACGCAGCGCATCGGCCTCGGACGCGAGCAGCGGCAGACAGCGGTCCAGGCAGGCGAGCCCGCTCGCGGCCAGGCCTCGCTCATCCGCCTGTGCCATCAGTTCCCTCAGGCTCTTCGACGCCATGGACGCCTCCCGTCGCGGACGCAGTACTTCCTCTTACTGCGCCCCGTGGCTCAAATGCGTCACTCCGACAGACCGGGAATTCCCAGTCCATCGAGGAATCGGAAGAAGAGTTCCTCGGCGAAAGGCTCGGGCCGCTTGGCGCAAAGTACCCCCTTCAGGGCCTCCGCCGCCATGGCCGTGCCGGCTTCCTCCGCCCACTCCGCCGCCCGCCGCGCCGCGTCCTCGGCGGTCAGGAAGAGGTCGTCGAGCACCATGCCGCTCGTACCCAGATACCCGGCCATCGCCTCCCTGGCCAGGCACGCGTACCAGGATCCGCTGTCCGGCGCCGCCGCCTCCACGACCACGCAGTCACTGTCCATGACGAAGCCGAAGAGCACCGGCGAACCCATCGACCGGGCGAGCGCGCCCATATCGCCGATATCGGGCTCGCTCGGGTGCTGCCAGATCTGCCAGCCGTCCGCTCGCTGCTGGTACAGCGTCAGATTTCCCCGTACGCCTGCGAGCGCACCCTGCTCCGTGAGCGGCTGCCCACTCCTGCCCACGACGTAGTAGCCCGAGAACCCCATACCCCGCTCCCCCCATGCCGGAGGCACCAGCCTGACCCGGAGGAACCGTCATACGTCACTCGCACACACATGCGCCACAACTCTGTTACATTCTGCCCACTTGGAACTCGGCCTGCGCAGCGCCCAGTTGGGACCGCCGCGGCCGCGACCCCGCGGTGTGAGCCCGCGCGCCCCGGGCGGGCTCACACCGCGACCTCCTGAGGGCCCCGCACGGCCTTGACGCTCTGCATGCGCGTCAGCCTGCGGACGACGAGGATCGCCAGCAGCGCGGCCACGATGTCGACGACGTCGGTGACGATGAACGCGTTCGCGGCCGTCCTGAACGCCTCCGCCGTCTTGGCATCGTCGTACTGCCTGCTCGCGACACGGTCGATCAGCAGCGAGATGATCCACGCCGTCCACCAGGCGTTGAGGACGGCCTGCGACTCCCCCTTCGACCTTCCGTACGGGTCCTGCCGGCTCGCCACCCAGATGTCACCGGCGACCCCGCGCGGGATCCACAGATTGCCGATCGGGATGAACCAGCCGCCGATCGCCCAGCCGGGGCCACGGCTCTGCAGATCCGGCGCGAACACGCCGGCGTTGATCCGTACCCGGTGGAACCAGATGATGAAGAGCACGGCCGCCGCCAACAGCCCGATGGACTGAAGCCCGCCCGCCATGGCGATCAGCACGTCCGCCCGCTCCAGGTCCTCATCCGCGAAGATCTCGAACCTGTCTCCCGGCAGCGGACCCACCACTCCGCGGAGATTGACCGAGGCGAAGACGGAGAAGAGGTCGGCCACGACGACGAACGAGAGCAGCGCCACGACGGCGTACGAGAGTCCGACCGGCGAGCGCAGTGCGGATGTGGGCCTGGAGTAGCCCATCGGGGGGCGAGCAGGCGGCGGAGTGCTGTTGGCCGCGGCTACCGAGCAGCCATCGCAGAGGCCCTCCCCGGTCGTGGCCGTATTCGTTTGGCAGTTCGAGCAGAGCATGGCTGAGCGGACCCCCCACGGGTGAGACGACACCCCTCCCCAGAGGCGTCACAGAATCGCGGCCGCACAATGTGCGGCCGCCAGCGGAAGATATGTCTCCCCGGCGGCGACCGTCCAGCGTGAATCCGCGGCTCAGCCCAGCTTCCGGGCCAATTGGTCGAAGGCTTGCCAACTGCGCACCGGAGGGCGTGGGTCCCACAGCTTCTGGGCCGTCGCCCGCAACGGCATGGCGATGCCGCGTGCGACCTGGTCCTGGGTCTGCGCCTGGGAGAGGTCGGACCAGACCGCGAAGCGGCCGCCCAGGATCTGGTCCGAGTACGTCCGGGGCACCGGCTGCGTACCGCGGATCACGAAGGGCGTCCACTGCTCATAGATCCGGCGGCCCGTCGGATAGCGGAAGGTCTGCGGCTGGCCGAGCACGTAGTACATGTACTCGTCATTGACATTGACCACCCGTCGGCCCTCGCGCAGATACTCCTCCGGCGGCCGCGCCCCGATCTCCTTGCCCGTCCAGTACTCGACCTCGAGATCCTTGTCCGCGGTGACCACACCACCCCGGAAGAAGCCGTCGTTCCAGGCCTTGAGCTTGCGGCCCAGCGGGCGCAGCACCGCCGCACGGTCGTTCACCCACGCGGTCGCCAGGTCCTGGACCCCCGCGTTCGGCCCGTATTTCTGGCGGGCGACGGCCGCGAGCTGCGGGAAGGACACCTCCGGGTTCTTCCTGGTCAGCGCCTGGTACTCGTCCCCGCCGAGATGCCAGTACGCGCCGGGGAACAGCTCCGCGTACTCCTTCAGCAGTTCGTCCACGATCTTCGCCGACGCGGGCTGTCCGATGTCGATCGCCCCGGGCACGGACCTGCCCGCCGCGTCCCGCAGTTGGAGCTGCGGATGCGCGTCCAGCACCGCGCCGAGGTGGCCGGGGGAGTCGATCTCCGGGATGACCGTGATGTGCAGCCGGGCGGCCAGGTCCACGATCCGCCGCACCTCGGCCTTGGTCAGATGCTCGCGCGAGACGATCTCGGGATGCGAGTCCGACGCGATACGGAAGCCCTGGTCGTCGGAGAAGTGCAGGCCCAGCTGGTTGAGCTTGAGGTCGGCCATCTCGTGCAGCCGGTCCTCGATCCAGCCCGCCGTGTAGTGCTTGCGCGCGATGTCGACCATCAGCCCGCGCTGCGGCCGGTCCGGTTGATCCCGTACGACACCTTCCGGCATCGCACCCCCGGACCGCACCGCCTGCTTCAGCGTCCGCGTCCCGTAGAAGACCCCGGCCTGGTCAGGGCCGGAGATGGTGACCCGCCCGCCACGGGTGCGGACGGTGTACGACTCGGGCTTGCCCTTCGGTGGGGTCGCGAGCGCCAGCTCGACGTCGCCGGCGCGGGCGGCAACCGCGCCCCGGTAGCCGAGCTTCAGCTCCTTCGCGATCAGTTGACCCTCGTCGGCGAGTGCCCCGCTGCCCTTGGCGATGACGACCCCGCCGCCAGCCTGGGGCCGCCAGCCAGGACCGCGGGCCGGCTCAAAGGTGCGTACGGACGGGATGGTGTCGGGCGCCTTCGAGAGGGGGTACGTCCTGGAGGGCGACGGCGTGGGCGCCGCGGCCACGGGTGTCTTCCCGGCGCCGCGCACATCGCTGCCCGTCCCGCCGGGTGCACCGCTCGAGCAGCCGGTCAGCGTCATCGAGAAGGCCGCGGCTGCGGCAACGATCGCGCCGGTGAACCCTGCGCGCCCAGAGTGCCGTCTCACTCGGATTCCTCCCATATCTGGCGTAACTATGGCGAAGCACCCCCCATCAAGGTCTATCACGCGATGCGGAACTCTCTCGTCCGGGTGAATATCGCGCATCCGTCGGACAGCTCCTGCCCGGCCTGGATAGCGTTATGAACCATCCATCACTTGTCTCCCAGCCGTCCCGCTGTCCCGTTCGAGGAGCCCACGCTGTCCAGCGAATCCCACGCCGGCCTCCCGAAGCGACCGCCGCCACTCCACCACAGTCACCGAGCCCTCGACCCTTCGGCCATACCCTCCCCGCGTCACGGCGCGCCGGGCCTCGCGCATTTCAACGCCGCCCCCGCCGACCTGGCCGAAGCCGTGCTGCTCGCCTGCTGCGGCAGCCGCCGCTGGGCCCAGCGTGTGGTCGCCCACCGCCCCTATCCCGACCTCGACGCGCTGCTCGCCGCCTCCGACGAGGCCGGTTACGACCTCTCACCCGCCGACCTCTCCGAGGCCCTCTCCGGAGAGTCCTCCGCCGGTCTGCACCCCGGCGCGCCGCAGGCCGCGCAGACCGCGCTCTCCGCCGCCCACGCCGCGTACGAGAGCCGCTTCGGCCACGCCTTCGTGATCAGCCTGCACGGCTACCACCCCGACGAATATCTCGACCAGGTACTGGCCGGCATCCGCACCCGCCTCGCGCACGAGCCGGACGAGGAGCGGGCCGTCTCCGCCGAGGAGCTGCGCGGCCTCGCCCGCTCCCGATTGGCACATGTAGTGGCCAACCATCCGGAATCAGACGTCGCAGGGGCTTCCCGATAGCCCGTCCGAGGCTGTTTGATTGCCTGTTTGATCACACCTGCGGACCCCGGGCGAACGAACCGACAACTCGTCGCTACGATGGCCGGGGCCGGTGGACCGTACCCGGCCGGGCCAGACCGACCCCCCAAGCCGGCAGGCCCCAATCCCCGCTCCCGGAGGGTTCTGCCGTGCCGGCTGGAACGCTGTACCGCGGCCGGGAAGGAATGTGGTCCTGGGTGGCTCATCGAGTCACCGGCGTCCTCATCTTCTTCTTCCTGTTCGTACACGTGCTGGACACCGCACTCGTCCGCGTCTCTCCCGAGGCGTATGACAGTGTCGTTGCCACGTACAAGACGCCGATCGTCGCGCTGCTCGAATACGGCCTGGTGGCCGCCATTCTCTTCCATGCGCTCAACGGCCTGCGTGTCATCGCTGTGGACTTCTGGTCCAAGGGCCCGCGCTACCAGAAGCAGATGTTCTGGACCGTCATGGCCATCTGGTTCGTGCTGATGGTGGGCGCCCTGTACCCGGTGCTCGGCCACGCCGTACGTGAACTGTTCGGGAGCTGACGCCAGACATGTCTGCTGACACCTCTTCCGTGATCGGTCCCGTCGAGGGCGAGAGCCTCTACGACGTGGACAATCCGGCCCCGTACATCGAGGCGCCTCGCCGGCGCACCAAGAAGACCCCGAAGTCGACCCGCGGCAACTTCGAGATGGCCGCATGGCTCTTCATGCGCCTGTCCGGTGTCGTCCTGGTTGTCCTGGTCATCGGACACCTGCTGATCCAGCTGGTGCTCGACGGCGGCGTCTCCAAGATCGGCTTCGCCTTCGTGGCCGGCCGTTGGGCGTCCCCGTTCTGGCAGACCTGGGACCTGCTGATGCTGTGGCTCGCCATGCTGCACGGCGCCAATGGCCTCCGTACCGTCATCAACGACTACGCGGAGCGCGCCAACACGCGCCTGTGGCTCAAGGGCCTGCTGTACACCGCCACGGTGTTCACCATCCTTCTGGGCACGCTGGTGATCTTCACCTTCGACCCGAACATCCGCTAAAGCCGGGGCTGACGAGACCAATGAAGATCCATAAGTACGACACCGTCATCGTCGGCGCGGGCGGCGCCGGCATGCGCGCGGCCATCGAGTCGACCAAGCGCAGCCGTACCGCCGTACTGACGAAGCTGTACCCGACCCGCTCCCACACGGGCGCCGCGCAGGGTGGCATGGCCGCCGCGCTCGCCAACGTGGAGGAGGACAACTGGGAGTGGCACACCTTCGACACGGTCAAGGGCGGTGACTACCTGGTCGACCAGGACGCCGCCGAGATCCTGGCGAAGGAGGCCATCGACGCCGTCCTCGACCTGGAGAAGATGGGCCTGCCGTTCAACCGGACGCCGGACGGCACCATCGACCAGCGCCGCTTCGGCGGGCACTCGCGCAACCACGGCGAGGCGCCGGTCCGCCGGTCCTGCTACGCCGCGGACCGCACCGGTCACATGATCCTCCAGACGCTGTACCAGAACTGCGTCAAGGAGGGCGTGGAGTTCTTCAACGAGTTCTACGTCCTGGACCAGCTGATCACTGAGGTCGACGGCGTCATGAAGTCGGCGGGTGTGGTCGCGTACGAGCTGGCCACCGGCGAGATCCACATCTTCCAGGCGAAGGCCGTCATCTACGCCTCGGGCGGCACCGGCAAGTTCTTCAAGGTGACCTCCAACGCGCACACCCTGACCGGTGACGGCCAGGCCGCCTGCTACCGGCGCGGACTGCCGCTGGAGGACATGGAGTTCTTCCAGTTCCACCCGACGGGCATCTGGCGCATGGGCATCCTGCTGACGGAGGGCGCCCGTGGTGAGGGCGGCATCCTCCGCAACAAGGACGGCGAGCGCTTCATGGAGAAGTACGCGCCCGTCATGAAGGACCTCGCCTCGCGTGACGTCGTCTCGCGCTCCATCTACACGGAGATCCGCGAGGGCCGCGGGTGCGGTCCCGAGGGCGACCACGTCTACCTGGACCTGACCCACCTGCCGCCGGAGCAGCTGGACGCCAAGCTCCCGGACATCACCGAGTTCGCGCGTACGTACCTCGGCATCGAGCCCTACACGGACCCGATCCCGATCCAGCCGACCGCGCACTACGCCATGGGCGGCATCCCGACCAATGTCGAGGGTGAGGTCCTGCGGGACAACACCACCGTCGTTCCCGGTCTGTACGCCGCCGGTGAGGTCGCCTGCGTCTCGGTGCACGGCGCCAACCGCCTGGGCACCAACTCGCTGCTGGACATCAACGTCTTCGGCAAGCGGGCCGGCATCGCCGCGGCCGAGTACTCCGCGAAGAACGACTATGTCGAGCTTCCCGAGGACCCGGCGGCGTTCGTCCAGGAGCAGGTCGAGCGGCTGCGCAGCGCCACGGGCAACGAGCGGATCGCGGAGATCCGCCGCGAGCTCCAGGAGTGCATGGACGCCAATGTGATGGTGTTCCGTACCGAGCAGACGATCAAGACCGCCGTCGAGAAGATCGGCGAGCTGCGCGAGCGCTACCTGAACGTCTCGGTCCAGGACAAGGGCAAGCGGTTCAACACCGACCTGCTGGAGGCCATCGAGCTGGGGAACCTGCTCGACCTGGCCGAGGTCATGGCTGTCTCCGCACTCGCCCGCAAGGAGTCCCGCGGCGGTCACTACCGCGAGGACTACCCCAACCGCGACGACGTCAACTTCATGCGCCACACCATGGCGTACCGCGAGGTGGGCGACGACGGCATCGAGTCGATCCGGCTCGACTACAAGCCGGTCGTCCAGACCCGCTACCAGCCGATGGAGCGTAAGTACTGATGGCTACTCCCGTACTGGACAAGGTGGAGGCGGAGAGCGCCGCCTCGCCCTACATCACGGTCACCTTCCGGATCCGCCGCTTCAACCCCGAGGTCTCCGACGAGGCCCAGTGGCAGGACTTCCAGATCGAGATCGACCCCAAGGAGCGTGTGCTCGACGCCCTCCACAAGATCAAGTGGGACGTCGACGGTTCGCTCACCTTCCGGCGCTCCTGCGCGCACGGCATCTGCGGCTCCGACGCGATGCGGATCAACGGCAAGAACAGGCTCGCCTGCAAGACGCTGATCAAGGACATCAACCCGGAGAAGCCGATCACGGTCGAGGCCATAAAGGGCCTCACGGTCCTCAAGGACCTGGTCGTGGACATGGAGCCGTTCTTCCAGGCGTACCGCGATGTGATGCCCTTCCTCATCACCAAGGGCAACGAGCCGACGCGTGAGCGTCTGCAGACCGCCGAGGACCGCGAGCGCTTCGACGACACCACCAAGTGCATCCTGTGCGCCGCGTGCACCTCCTCGTGCCCGGTGTTCTGGAACGACGGCCAGTACTTCGGCCCGGCGGCGATCGTCAACGCGCACCGCTTCATCTTCGACTCGCGCGACGAGGCCGGCGAGCAGCGGCTGGAGATCCTCAACGACAAGGACGGCGTGTGGCGTTGCCGCACGACGTTCAACTGCACGGACGCCTGCCCGCGCGGTATCGAGGTCACCAAGGCGATCCAGGAAGTGAAGCGGGCGCTGATCACGCGTCGCTTCTGAGCTCTGAGCCTCTGCGCTTGTGGGCATCTGGACTTCCGGGCAACGGTAGTTGCCGATGCGGTACGAAGGGTCCCGCCTCCCGGTCCTGGGAGGCGGGACCCTTCGCCGTACGGCTTCACTTCACCGACGAGGGCGATACCTGGCAGGATCGGTTCTGTCTGACATGCGCAGCAGGAAAGCGGGGACGAGAGTATGAGCGAGCCGAATCCGTACGCGGACGGAGAGCCCGAGTACAAGTGGGGGCCGACGCAGCCGCCGGGGACGCCGGCGTACGGCTACCCGAATCCGGCGCCAGGGTACGGATATCCCGGCCAGGGCACCCCCGACTACAGCCAGACGCAGCCTGCTCTGCCCATCCCTACGGGCGGTCCGCCCGCTCCGATGGGTGGCGCGCCGCTGGTGTCGATCGGTGACATCACCGTCATGGGCGACTCGATCGTGACGCCCGCCGGCACCCTCCCGCTGAGGGGCGCGGTCTGGAACGCGACGGACATGTCGCGCACCGAGGAGAAGATCCCGGCGCACGCCATTGTGCTGGCGGTCGTGTTCTTCATCTTCTGTCTGCTGGGTCTGCTCTTCCTGTTGATGAAGGAGAAGACGACCACGGGCTTCATCCAGGTCACGGTGACGAGCGGCGGCCGGCACCACTCGACGATGATCCCGGCCCGGGGTCCCGAGAGCTTCCAAATGGTGATGGGCCAGATCAACTACGCGCGCTCGCTGAGCAGTATGTGACGACACCCTCTAGAGCTGGCTGGTGATCGTGGCGTCGGTGATCTCCGTGTCCTTGGCGAGCATCATTGCCTTGCTGAGGATCACGGCGAGCATCCGGTCACCCTCGAAGGGCAGGTATCCGGCGTTCACCGCGCCGCTGCCCGCCGACGGGACGATGCACAGATAGCGCTCGTGCGGATCGATCAGGATGTTGCCCGAGCCGAGATGGATCCGGTACGTGTGCCGATCTCCGCGGACCCGCAGGAAGCGGCCGTCGACCGTGCAACGGTCGGCGATCGCCAGCCGCGGGACGAGCCGAGTGAGCAACTCGCGGCGGGTCGCGGCCGTTTGGGACAGCTCGCCGAAGCCGTACGAGGTCCAGTACTCCCGGAAGCGGCCGCCGGGTCCGCCGTCCTGCCAGGTGGGGTCGTTGCCGACGGAGGCCACGCCCACGAACAGGTCGACGTCACGCAGGACTTCGGAGAGCACGAGCTCGGGTATGCCGGTGAGCGGCAGCGGGTCGACGGGTGTCCCGTCCTGCCATCTGCCGCCTTGGCGGTAGGCGCCGCCGCCCGCGTGCGCCCGGTTGCCGGGGGCGTCGATCGGATAGAAGCGGACCTGATCGGTGACGACGCGGGTGTACGCGCCGGAGTCGGTGAGGTCGTCGTCCTCCCTGCCGCCGACGCCCTCGATCCAGTACTCGGCGCGCAGCCCCCACTGCGGCAACTCCCTTACCGCGGGCGGGTACGAGTCGTCGACGCTGAGCCGGAGCCGGGCCGTCCAGCCGCGGACCGCGGCCAGGGAGTTGAACTGGTGCTGGCGCAGGACGTGCCCGGCGAAGCGGTTGGAGTAGGTCCCCGTGGTCCGCTCCGCGTCGGTGAGCGGATACACCTCGCGGTGGGCCTGTTTGAACGGCTGGGTGATGCGCCCGGCCTCCAGCCGCTCCTGCCAGGCGGCGACCTCGGACGCCGGGCGGGAGACCGGGTGCCAGAGCTCGACGACGGCAGCGTCGGTGGCGCACACCGGGTCGCCGTCCAGCGTGTGCACATCGGTGCCGTGGAAGTACGCAGGTGTGTCGCCGATCATCCAGATCAGCCGGCGGGCGAGCGTGCCGACCAGCGGGTGGTCGAGACAGCGCTTGCGCCAGTCCCGGTACGTCCAGGTGCGGCGGGCCAGGAACTGCCGGTCCAGCCGCTCGGCCTGCGCGGTGAGCATCTTGTCGATGTCCTTGACGGCGGCCTTGAGCTCCTTGAGCCCGTCCGGGAAGTCGCGCTTCACGACCGCGGGCACGCTCTTGACGGCCTTGCCCGCGGCATTGCGCCAGGACAGCACCGCCTTGTTGCCGTGCACCTCCAACAGGGCGGTGGATTCGCCCAGTTCGTACTGGCCGTGCCCGACACCGGTCAGTCCGTACGCCGGTACGGCGAGCTCCTCGATCTCCTCCCGGCTCAGACCGAGGGCCTGTGCGCGGGCCTCGAGAGCGGCGCTCAGCTGTTTGAGCGTGCCCTTGTAGGTGACGCGCGTGGACAGCCGCGCCAGTTCGGCGAGGGCCGCGTCGCCGTCCGTACGGGAGAGCCCGGTCACGCCGGCGTTGGCGACCTTCGGGTTGCGCGGGCCGACTTGGGGGACTTTGCGCAGAGACGTCTCGACGAGGGCGCCAAGGACGCGTGCGGTGTCCTGGCCGGCCGGCAGCAGGGCAGTCAGCCAGGCGACTCCGCGCAGGGCGTCGGCGTTGAACGGGTCGTACAGGCTGTTGGGATCGGCCCCGTGCGGCCTCGCGTACAGCTGGATCGTCCGTGGCCGTCCCACGAGCTGGAGCCAGCTCAGCACCGCGTCCCGTACGGCCCCGGTACCGATCTCGTCGATCAGCTCGCGGCCGGTCTGCTCCCATGTGCCGGTGGGCTTGGCGGAGGTGGCGGTCCGCAGATGCTTCAGCAGCCGCCGCCCGGCGTCGCCGAACCGGGCCGCGTCCGCCAGGGCCTGGTCCGCCCACGCCTCACCGGGGTTGAGGACGGGATCCACGACCCGCTTCAGTACGAGGGAGAGTTCGGGAGCGACGCCGTAACTGTCCAGCAGGGAACGGCGCAGCAGGGCGACGAACGCGCCGGGCAGTTCGCGTCCCGCGTCCAGTTCGCCCTTCGCCAGCGTGATCAGCTCGTGGTACGCGTGGAAGGAGTGGGCGGTGCTGAGCTCTTCCATACGCGTGAGCCGATCGGCGGAGACGACGTCCTGCGGGAGCCCGCGCCCGCCCGTCCCCATCAGCCACCCACCAGCGGAACGAGCTTCAGGAAGGTGACCTCCGTGGCGCTGCCGAGTTCGAGCTGCTGGTCCAGCTCCTCGATCTGCCGGTCCCCGACCAGCACCAGGAAGCCGTTGCGCCCGAACGCCTCGATGGCGCGCTCGTACGCGCCCCTGGCGTCCTGGCCGTCCACGACTTCCTCGAGCACCCTGCGCCGTATCAACTCGCGCAGCGCGAGGCGTTCCTCCGCGACCTCCAGTCCCAGAGCGTCGCGGCGTTCCCCCGATGTCGTCTCGTCGACGAAGGTCACCATTCCCATGCCGAGAACAGTAGAAGCCACCACTGACAATCAGTCCTGACGGGGGGAGACCGGCCGCTCGAAGAAGGTCTCCAGCGAGACGGTGGCCTGCGTGCCGCTGACGCCCTCGATGGCGTACAACCGCCGCAGCACGTCCTGGAGTTGCTCGGTGGTGGCGGTGCGCACCTTCACCAGCACGGACGCGCTGCCCGCGATGATGTGCGCTTCCTGGATCTCGGAGATCGCGGCGAACGCGGCGCCCGACTCCCCCATCCAGACGGACGATTCGACCATGACGAAGGCGAGCACGCCCCGCCCCAGCGCCGCCGGGTCCACCTCCACCGTCGTACGGCGGATGACACCACGCTCACGCAATTTCCTTACCCGCTCGTGCGCGGCGCCGGCCGAGAGGCCTACGGCCTTGCCCAGCGCCGCGTAGGCCTGGGTGGCGTCCTGCTGGAGCAGGGCCACAAGCTCACGATCGATGTCATCCACGCTTGCGACCATACCTCATACTGCGATACGGATACTCCACGGAATACCGTTCAGTCACAGAACTAGGGGACTCAACCATGTCCAGTACTATCCGCCCCTCGATATACGAGATCCTGGATGATCGCTTCCGCACCGGACGCTGTGCCAACGGCGACGAGCGGCTGGAGACGCTCCACGACGGCTGCCGCTGGGCCGAGGGCCCGCTCTATCTGCCCGCCTGGCGGCAGCTGATCTGGAGCGACATCCCCAACGACCGCATGCTGCGCTGGGACGAGGCGACCGGTGCGATCAGCCTCTTCCGCTCTCCTGCCGGCCACAGCAACGGCAACACGCTCGACCGCGAGGGCCGGTTGATCAGCTGCGAGCAGGGCAACCGACGCGTGACCCGCACCGAACCGGACGGCACGCTCACCGTCCTCGCCGACCGCTTCGAGGGCAAGCGACTCAACAGCCCGAACGACGCGGCCGTACGGTCCGACGGCTCAGTCTGGTTCTCCGACCCCGACTTCGGCATCACCAGCGACTACGAGGGCTTCCGCGCCGAGAGCGAGATCGGCGCCTGCAACGTCTATCGCGTGGACCCGGCCACGGGCGAGGTCCGCCTGGTCGCCGACGGCTTCGGCGGCCCCAACGGCCTGGTCTTCTCGCTCGACGAGCGGCAGTTGTACGTCTCCGACACACGCGCCGGCCAGATCCGCGTCTTCGACGTACGCGAGAACGGCACGCTCTCGGACGGCAAGGTCTTCGCCGAGGCGGCGGACGGCATCAGCCGTTTCGACAATATCCGCTTCGACGACGAAGGCCGGCTGTGGGCGGCGGCCATGGACGGCGGAGTGCACTGCTACGACCCGGACGGGACCCTGATCGGCCGGATCGTCGTCCCCGAGGCGGTCTCCAACATCGCCTTCGGCGGCCCGAAGAACAACCGGCTGTTCATCACGGCGACGACGAGTCTGTACTCCCTGGTGATGTCGGTGACGGGTGCTCGGCGGCCAGCATGACGCGTCGCAGCATGTCGTTGAGCTGCTTCCGTTCATCCTTGGAGAGGACCCCGAGCAGCCGGTACTCCTCGTCGCCGAGGACGTCCATCGCGCCCAGCCAGGTCGCCCGGCCCGACTTCGTCAGTTCCACATCGACCCGGCGGCGGTCGGTTGTGGAGGGCGTACGGCGGATGAACCCGCGTTTATCGAGCGCGTCCAGGCGGCCGGTGACCGAGGCCGGGGCCAGGTCGAGGTCCGCGGCGAGTTCGGAGGGAGCCGCCTTGCCGCCGCGGCCCGCGAGCTTGTGCAGGGTGTCGAACTCATGGCGTTCCAGGGCGAAGTCGAGCAGGGACTGTTCCCGCACCCGACGCAGATGCACGGAGAGTTTCTTCATCCGCGTGACCGCGCCCTCGATGTCGGGGTCGAGGTCGGGCAGGACGGGCCTCCATCGCTCCACATGTCCGTCGGTCCAGTCGCGGTGCTCCATGGCCGCGATGGTACTGGGGTGTACTTCGGGAGGAGATATTTCGTTGACGAATAGTTAGGTACCGAAATAGTTTGGCCTTCATGCCACCGCATCCTCTGCGCACGCGCGCCTTCCGGCTGCTGTTCCTCGGCCGCACACTGTCCTTGCTCGGCGACGCCGCGATTCCCGCCGCGCTGGCCCTCGCCGTGTACGAAGCCACCCGATCGACCGGCGCGCTCGCGCTTGTACTGGGCTGTGCGATGGTCCCGAAGCTCCTGCTGCTGCCGCTCGGCGGCGTCGTCGGGGACCGGTTCAACGCCCGTACGGTCGCGCTCGTCACCGACGCCGTACGGTGTCTCACCCAGCTCCTCGTGGGAGTGGAACTCCTCGGCGGCGAGCCCCGGTTGTGGCACATCGCCGTCGCCGAGGCGGTCGGTGGCGCGGCAGGCGCCTTCGCGATGCCGACCGTCTCGCCGCTGATCACCGGGACGGTCGAGGCGGACGGGCTGCGCAAGGCCAACGCGGTGATGGGCGTTGCGCAGAGCGCCACCCGGCTCGGCGGACCCGCGCTCGCCGGACTGCTGATCTACACCGTCGGACCCGGCTGGGCCTTCGTACTCGACGCGGCGAGCTTCGCGGTGAGCGCCGTGCTGCTCGCGGCTGTCCGCGTACGGCACGTGCCCATACCGCGGCGGTCGCTGCTCGCCGACCTCAAGGAGGGCTGGACCGAGGTCCTCGCCCGCGACTGGTACTGGACCAGCCTCCTCGCGCACGCCGCGTGGAACGGCGCGGCCGCCGTACTGATGACGCTCGGCCCCGCCATCGCGGTAAGCGAGTTGGGCGGGCAGGGCACCTGGGTCGCGCTGCTCCAGACCGGCGCGGTCGGACTGCTGCTGGGCTCGCTGATCGCCGCGCGGGCCCGGCCCGAGCGGCCGGTCCTGGTGGCCAATCTGGGCCTTGCGGCCTACGCGCTGCCGCTCGGGCTGCTGGCCCTTTCCGCGCCCGCTCCGCTGACCATCGCGGCGTACGGCGTCGCCCAGGCCGGGCTCGGCTTCCTCTCACCGGTCTGGGCGACCTCGGTCCAGCAGGCGATCCCGGCGCATGCGCTGGCCCGGGTCACCTCGTACGACTGGCTGCTCTCGCTCGGCGCGATGCCGCTCGGGTACGCGCTGGCACCGCTGGCCGCCTCGGCATGGGGCCCTTCGGTGCCGCTCGCGGTCGCGGCGGTCGTGGTGGGCGCGGCCTGCCTGGGCACGGCGGCGGTTCCGGGAGTGCGCCGGTTCAGGGCCGCCGGGGCCGTTGTCAGTGGTGCGCCGTACCGTCGGAAGGAGTTGAGCTCGGGGAGGGGACCGGCACGATGACACCGATGACGGACGGCCTGGAGACCAGGCTGTACGAGGCGGGGTGGCAGGAGCGCACGGGCGAGGGGCCGCCGGTGCAAGAACTGCTGGAGTCGCTGGACGAGCCTGAGCAGCGGCAGGCCGCGCTCTGGTTCCACCAGAACGTCATCGGCGGCGGCGCGGACGATGTCAATCTGGGGGCGCTCGGCTGGGTGGTGTCGCGGCAGCTCGACTGGACTGCGCAGCAGGCCGACGAGCTGCTCGGGCGGCTGGCGGGCAAGCGTGCGCAGGTCGATCTGCTCACCCTGCTGCGGGAGTTCGAGCCGCTGGTGGGGCCCGCACTGACGGCGGCCCGCACGGCCGGGGCGTACGACCGGGAGCTGGTGCGGTCGCTGCGCCGATGGATGCCGTTCGCGGCGCGCGGGTCCGAGAGGATGCGGGAGCAGCTCGACGAGCTGGCGGGGGCTGAGCCCGCCGCCACCGGCCTTACGGACGAACTGCTCGACGGGTTCGACGATTACGGACCTGCGATGCGGGCCGCCCACAGCGCGCTGCTCGCCGCTCCTGGCGTCAACGACCTCCTGTGGCACTGCATGGGCCAGGACAAGTTGCGCGCCACCAAGCGGTGGCGCAAGAAGGCGGCGGCGCTGCTGGACCAAGCGGAAGGCGGTCCCGAGGTGGTGCGGGCGCTGCTGGAGGGGATGGCGGGGCAGCGGGAGCATCCGGTGGCGGCGCCCGCCTGGGTCGGCGGGTACACCCTGCCGGGGATCGCGGCGGAGGGCAGCACCCGGCTGCTGCGCGGGCTGTTGTGGGCCGCCGCCGATGTCGAGGCGGACTGGGTGGTGCCGGCCGTCGGCGCGGTCGCACTCAACGCCGGCACGGGGACGCGCGGTTCCGGCGGTGACTGCCGCAGCGGCAGGATGGCCACGACCGCGGTCTCCGTCCTCGGCGACTTCGGCGGTACGCAGGGCGAGCAGGCCGCCGACTGGCTCGGCCAGCTCCGGCGCAAGATCCGCAACCGCACGGTGGTCAAGGGCATCAGCGCCTCCCTGCAGGCTGTCGCCGAGCGCGGCGGGATCACTCCGTCCATGCTCAGGGAACGGGCGGTGCCGTCCGTGGGCCTCGACGCGCGCGGCATCCGCGAGGAGCCGCTCGGCGACTACACCGTGGTGCTGTCGATCACCGCTTCCGCGGCGGCCACGCTCTCCTTCCGAGGGCCGCAGGGCCGGGTGCTGAAGTCCGCGCCGAAGGCCGTCCGGGAGGAGTTCGGTGACCAACTGACGGGCATCCGGGCAGCGTTGAAGCAGCTGCGGACCCTGCTGCCGGTCGAACGGGTGCGGCTCGAGGAGCATCTGATGGCGGGCACCCAGTGGGCGTCCGGCGACTGGGAGCGGTACTACATCGACCATCCGGTGACCGGCACGCTGTCGCGCAGCCTGCTCTGGGAGGCGAGCGCGGACGGCGGCGAGCAGTGGATTGCCGGACTGCCGGAGCGTACGGCCGGCGGCTGGGCGCTGGCCGGGGCGGACGGCACGGCGGCCCCGGTGACGGACGGCTCCGTGTTGCGGCTCTGGCATCCGGTGCGCGCCGACGCCGACGAGATACGGATCTGGCGCGAGGAGCTCGCCGAACGCGAGCTGCGCCAGCCGTTCAAGCAGGCGTTCCGGGAGGTCTATCCGCTCACCCCGGCCGAGGAGGAGACCCGCGGCTACTCCAACCGCTTCGCCGGACACATCCTGCGCTACAACCAGGCGAAGGCGCTGATGGTGGAGCGCGGCTGGCTGGGCAACCACCTGGGGTACGGCGAGGGATACGCGGCGGAAATGGTGCGGGAGCTGCCGCGCGCCGGTGAACTGAACGCTTCCGACAGCGAGTTCTGGCGGGCCCGGTTCCATGTCGAGCTGGTCGAGCAGCGGTCGGACGGCGCAATGGCGTCCCTGTGCTCCACGGACCAGCTGCGCTTCGAGCGGCGGCACGGGGCGCGCGGACCGTGGGAGCGGGCCGACCTCGTCGACGTACCGCCGCTGGTGCTGACGGAGGCGATGCGGGACGCGGACCTGTTCGTGGGGGTCGCGTCGATCGGGGCGGACCCGCAGTGGCGGGACCGCGGTGAGGAGCGCGCGTACGACGGGTACTGGGAGGGCTGGGCGTTCGGCGAGCTCACCGAATCGGCGCGGATACGGCGGGAGTCGCTGGCCCGCCTGCTGCCGCGGACCCGGATCGCGGACCGTGTGGAGCTCACGGAGCGGTTCCTGCGGGTGCGCGGTGAGCTCCGCACGTACAAGATCCATCTCGGCTCGGGCAACATCCTGATGGAGCCCAACGACGCCTATCTCTGCATCGTGGTGGACCGTTCGGCGGTCGGCGGGAGCGGGGAGCGACTCTTCCTGCCCTTCGAGGAGGACGGCGGACTGCTGTCGGTGATCATGTCGAAGGCGTTCCTGCTTGCCGACGACGAGAGGATCACCGACCGCACGATCACGGCTCAGCTGAGGCGCGACAGGTAGGCGGCCCTGACCGCCGGCCAGGAGCGGCCACTCCAGCCCGGAGAGTCGACCGGCCCAGAGCAGCAGCACCACTGTCGGGCGCTGACCTGCCCTCTCGCAAGAGTGCGTCACCCGGCCGAGGTTGGAGCCCCGACGCCCTCCCCTCCCCTGGTTCCCAGCTGACTTGAACATGTTCAAAAGGAGGTCTACAGTCCATGGCACCAGCTTTTGAACGCGTTCAAGGGAGGGTGGGGCATGGACCTCACTGTTATCGCGTACGTCATCTATCTGCTGATCAGCGTCGCCCTCACCATCTGGGTGGCCCGCACGCTCAGCCAGAACGGCCGGGTCTTCCTCGCCGACGTACTCCAGGGGAACGAGAAGCTCGCCGATGCCGTGAACCACCTTCTGGTGGTCGGCTTCTACCTGGTGAATCTGGGCTTCGTCGCCCTCTACCTCAAGGCCGCCGACGCCGTCGCCGACGCCCGCGGACTCTTCGAGGCGCTCTCGGTGAAGATCGGCGTCGTGCTCCTCGTCCTCGGTGTGATGCACCTCGGCAATGTCTACGTACTCAACAAGATCCGCCGGCGCGGAGTGATGGAGCGCGAGCAGATACCGCCGGTGCCGCCGCAGGGCTGGACGGGCCAGGCAGGCCAGGGCCCGTGGGCCGCACCCGCCGCCGGTCACGCCGGGGCGTGAGCGCCATGGGCACCCCGGCCCGCACCCCGACCGGCCCCTCGGCCCGCACCCCGACCGGCCCCTCGGCCCGCACCCCGGTCCGCACCCCGGTCCGCAGACTGACCGTCCTGTACGACGCCCAGTGCTCGCTCTGCGTGCACCTGCGGAGCTGGCTCCTGCGGCAGCGCACACTCGTACCGCTGGACCTGGTGCCCGCCGGGTCGGACGAGGCGCGGCGCAGATACCCGCGCCTCGACCACGCCCGGACTCTCAAAGAGATCACCGTCATCGGGGACAGGGGCCAGATCTACACCGGGCCCGCCGCCTGGATCGTCTGTCTCTGGGCCCTGGCCGAACACCGGCCGAAGGCCCACTGGCTCGCCACCCCGGCGGGCGAGCCCTTCGTACGCGTCTCGATGCTCGCGGCGGCCAAGTACCGCGAGGCGACCGCGGCAGGAGGGGCCATCGGTACGCCCTGCGACAACCGGTGCTCCGTCCCCGGTTAGGCTCGGACACCGTGACAGAAGTAAAGGCCGCCAAGAGCGAGCAGACCCGCACGCTCATTCTCGAGACCGCGCTCCGGCTCTTCCAGGAGCGCGGTTACGACAAGACGACGATGCGGGCCATCGCCAAGGAGGCCGGGGTCTCCGTAGGGAACGCGTACTACTACTTCTCCTCCAAGGAACACCTCGTCCAGGGCTTCTACGACCGGATCGCCGCCGAGCACCAGGCGGCGGTCCGGCCCGTGCTGGACCGGGAGACGGATCTGGAGGCCCGGCTCGCCGGGGTGTTGCAGGCGTGGCTGGACATCGCCGCGCCGTACCACGAGTTCGCGGCCCAGTTCTTCAAGAACGCGGCCGACCCGGAGAGCCCGCTCAGCCCCTTCTCCCCCGAATCGGAACACGCCCGCGAGGCGGCCATCGCCGTCCACCGGGAGGTGCTGGCCGGATCGAAGGCCAAGGTGGCGGAAGAACTCGCCGACGTCCTCCCCGAGTTGATGTGGCTCTCCCAGATGGGACTCGTCCTGTACTGGGTCTTCGACCGCTCCGATGGCCGTGAACGCAGCCGACGCCTCGCCGAACGCGGCGCCAGGCTCACCACGCGCGGTGTCGCGCTCTCCCGGTTCCGGGTGCTGCGGCCGCTTGTACGCGAGGTGCACGAGCTGTTCACGGACTTCCTTCCCGGGATGGCGGAGACCGTCGCCGCCCGCAAGAAGTAGCGCGGAACGACGAACGCCCCGGCCGCGGCCCGGGGTGTCCGTCGCACGGGAGCGACGCCGTCAGCGGCTCACTCCCACGTCGGTCAACACCACATCGTGGACCAGCGGATCGCCGCCGATCATGATGTGCCTGACCCAGGGGTCTCGGATCCCCGCCGTCGCCGCCAGCAGATACGCGCCGCCGGCCGGCGCGGACAGGATGTACGAGCCGTCGGCCAGCGACTCCACCCGGTCGACCTGGCTGCCGCCCGGCGAGACAAGGGTGAGGATCGCGTCCCCGACCGGCTCGCCCAGCTCCGTACGGACGAAGCCGTGCACGACGGACGCGCCTGCCGGCGGCCGAAGGCGCTGCCCGGGGACCGCCGGGGCAGCCGGGCCCGAGTACGCGGCCTCCCGCGGCTCCACGGCCAGATGCGGCAGCCGCTTCTCCAGACCGGCAGGCAGCCACCAGTTGGACTTCCCCAGCAGATGCATCGCCGCCGGCACCAGCGCCGTACGCAGGATGAACGCATCCAGCGCCACCGCCGCCGCAAGCCCGATGCCCGCCATCGCGCCCTCCATGTCGCCGCTCAGCACGAACGCGCTGAACACGCAGATCATGATCAGGGCGGCGCAGTTGATGACCCGGCTGGTCTCGGCGAGGCCGACCCGTACCGCCCGCGCGTTGTCCTTCGTATGCACCCACTCCTCGTGCATCCGGCTGACCAGGAAGACCTGGTAGTCCATGGAGAGCCCGAAGAGCAGCGACAGCATGATCACCGGCAGGAACGCGGTGATCGGACCCTCCTTGCCGAGGCCGAGCGCCTCGGCTCCCCAGCCCCACTGGAAGATCGCGACCAGTACGCCGAACGAGGCCGCGGCCGCGATCAGGTTCATCAGGGCCGCCGTCAGCGGGACGACCAGCGACCGGAACGCGATCAGCAGCAGCAGGAAGCCCAGCGCGATGATCGTCCCGATGAAGTACGGCAGTCGGTCACCGGTCACCGCCGCGAAGTCCTTGAAGACCGCGGTGACTCCGCCGACATGGACCTCCTGTCCTGACTGCGGGATCACCTCGTCACGAAGCCGGTCGATCAGCCGGTCGGTCTCCTCGGACTGCGGGGAGGTCGTCGGTACGACCTGGATCACCGCGATACCGGAGTCCGGCGGCGAGGGCAGCGCGACGACCTGGGCGACGCCCTCCGTTCCGCGCACCTCGCCCACCAGCGCCTGGACGGCGGCGGGTTCGGCGTCCCGCGCGACCAGTTGCAGCGGCCCGTTGAAACCGGGCCCGAAGCCCTCGGCGAGCAGGTCGTACGCCTGTCGGGTGGTGGTGTCCTTCCTGTGGTTGCCCTGGTCGGACGCGCCGAGACGCAGCGACAGTACGGGAATGGCGAGCGCCGCCATCACCACGACCGCGACCAGCGCGACCGACTTGGGCCGCTTCTGCACCTGCACGGACCAGCGGGCGGCGGCGCCGTTCGACTCCGTCGGCTCGGGCCCTTCGGCGGCAAGCCTGCGCCGCTGCCGTCGGCTCAGCACCCGCATGCCGAGGACGCCGAGGAGCGCGGGCAGCAGTGTGATCGCGGCGAGCACGCTCAGTACGACGGTGAGCGAGGTCGCGACGACCACACCGTTGAGGAAACGCATGTTCATCACGAGCATGCCGGCGAGTGCGATGCACACCGTGCCGCCGGCGAACAGCACCGCACGCCCGGAGGTGTTCAGCGCGGTGATGGCCGCCTCCTCCGGCGTCGCGCCCCCCATGATGCCCTTGCGGTGCCGAGTCACGATGAACAGCGCATAGTCGATACCGACGCCGAGGCCGATCAACGAACCGAGCAGCGGCGCCACTTCGGGCACATCCGTGGCATGGCTGAGCAGCGTCGTCGACAGCATCCCGGAACCCACCCCGAAGACGGCCACGACCAGCGGAAGCACCATCGCGAAGAGCGAGCCGAAGGCCAGGAAGAGCACGATCGCCGCGGCCGCCATACCGACCATCTCGGCCGTACCGGTCGGCGGCTCCTGGATGCGGGTGATCGCCTGCCCGCCGAGCTCGACCCGCAGACCGCCACGCTCAGCGTCCTGCGCGGTGTCGACGACGTCCTGGACGAGCTCCTTCGGCACGCCGTTGGCCTGCTCGGCAAAGGTCACCTGGGCGTAGGCGATCCGCCCGTCCTTGCTGATCTGTGCCGCGCCCGCCGCTCCAACGTACGGACTCGCGACCTCGCCGACGCCCTTCATGCCCGCGATCTCCTTGAGCGCGGGCTCGATCCGCTCCCGTACCGACCCGTCGCGTACGGAACCCTCGGAGACCCGCCACACCACCGTGTCGGTGTCGCCGGAGCGCTCCGGGAAGGCCTTCACCATCAGGTCGTACGCGTGTGTGGAGTCGGTGTTCGGGAGGCTGAAGCTGTTCGAGTAGTTGGTGCCTGCCGCACTTCCCGCCGCCCCCAGGCCGAACAGTGCCCCCACCCACAGCACCAGGACCACCAGCCGGTGCCGATAGCACCACCGTGCCAATGCCGCCACGATTCCTGCCCCTTCGTCGATCCGTCTCCCCCGGGCCGGTCTCAAGAATCGGCCGCGGATACGGCCCGTGGCGTGGCGCGGCCATGACTCTCAAGGAACTCCAAGACAGTGACCGGCTCCCCGTACGGCGTACACACCGATACTGGGGACATGAACCACGAGGGAGCGACCGTGCTGGTGGTCGAGGACGAGCCGAGCATCGCCGACGTCCTCGCCATCGCACTGCGCTATCACCGTTTTGAGGTGATTACGGCGGGAAGCGTACGGCAGGCCCAGCAGCTGGCCGGGCAGACGCGCCCTGATGTGGCGCTCCTCGATGTGATGCTCCCGGACGGCGACGGACGGGTGCTGGGGCGTGAACTGCGTGCCGCTCACCCGGAGATGGCCGTCGTCTTCGTGACCGCGCGTGACGCTCCTGCCGAGATCGTGGGCGCGCTGGGCTTCGGTGACGACTACATCACCAAGCCGTTCAACGTCGACGAGGTCGTGGCCCGCATCAGGGCAGTACTGCGCCGGACCAGGCCCGCCGATGTGCTGCCGGCGCGACCACCGCTGCGGTACGGGGATCTGGAGCTGGACGATACGACCTACGCGGCACGGCGCGCGGGCAACTCGGTGCAGCTCACGCCCACCGAGTACGCGCTACTGCGCTTTCTCGTGCGCAACGGCGGGCGCATCGTGCCCAAGGAGCAGCTGCTGCGCCATGTCTGGCAGTACGAGCACCAGGCCGAGTCCACCGTGGTCGAGACGTACATCAGCTATCTGCGACGCAAGCTGGATCCGCTGGGGCCACCGTTGATCACCACCCGGCGGGGCGTCGGATACGGACTCGCATGAGGGCTCGCACGACGACTCGCACGAGGACTCGCTCGAGGGCGCGATGGAGGCTTGTCACGGGCCGCATACGGCGTCGGCACCCGCACCGCGGAATTCACTCCCTGCGTGCCAAGCTCACGCTGGTGAATGTGGCGCTGCTGGCCCTCGGCATCGTCGCGGCCACCGCGGTCAGCCTCATGGGCATGCGGCACTATCTGCTGGACCGGGTGGACACAGAGCTGGTCGGGAGCCGCAACGCGCTGCAGCGGACGGGGTTCACCCAGAAGCAGATCGAATCGCTGAGCGCCATCGGAGCGCTGCGCGACCAGTTCGCGCCGGGCACGTCGGACGCCGACAGCCTGCCGCGGCCGGAGACGATCCTCGTCGCCCTCGACCGCGGGGGCGAGCCGATCGGCTTCGCGGGCATCGCACCCATCGAACGGCAGCACAGACTCGCCGCCGCCGTCGATGATCCCGCCGCGCTCGCCGACTCCCCGGTGCCGGTCGACGTGAGCCTCGACTCGGAGCCGTACCGAGCGGTCGGCACACGCCTCGGCGACGGCACGGTCGTCCTGATGGCGACCCACACCGGGGCGGTGCACTCCTCGATGAAGAAGGCCCTCAGGCTCGATGTCGCCTTCGGCACCCTCCTGCTGGGGCTGCTCGCGCTGCTCACCATGCTCGGCGCCAAGCACCGGCTGCGGCCGCTGGAGGACATGGTGGAGACGGCGTCCGCCATCGCCGAGGGCGACCTGACCCGGCGGGTACCGGCCGGACGCGACCCCGTCACCGAGATCGAGCAACTGCGGGTCGCTCTCAACTCCATGCTTCACCAGGTCGAGTCGGCCTTCGAGACGCGCGAGCACAGCGCGGCCCAGCTGCGGCGGTTCGTCGCCGACGCCTCGCACGAGCTGCGTACGCCGCTGTCCGCGATCCGCGGCTATCTCCAGCTCTACGACAAGGGGATGCTGCGCGAGACGGCGGATCGGACCCGGGCGCTGGCCCGGATGAACGCCGAGGCCGACCGGATGGGACGGCTCGTCGAGGAACTGCTCACTCTGGCCCGCCTCGACCAGCAGCCCCAACTGCAGTTGTGTGCAGTCGACTTGAGCCGTCTGGTACGGGACGCTGCGGACGATCTGCGGGCGCAGCAGCCCCAGCGCCCGGTCGCCGTACAGGCCGATGGAGCGATGGTCGTCCAGGGCGACGAGTCGGGCCTGCGGCAGGTCATCGGCAACCTCCTGGCCAATATCCGCGCCCATACCCCGGCCGACGCCCCGGTGCGGGTGGAGTTGGAGCGCGAGGACGGCGACGGCGACGGGCGCGGCTGCGGCCGGGTGCGGCTGCGGGTCGCGGACGAGGGGCCCGGCATGGACCGCGAGGACGCCGACCGCATCTTCGACCGCTTCTTCCGCGCGGGCGGCGGGAGTTCGGACGGGGACGGCGGTCAGCCCGCGGGCAGCGGTCTCGGCATGGCGATCGTGCAGGCGGTGGTCGCCTCGCACGGCGGCGCGGTGACGGTGCAGACCGCGCCGGGTGAGGGCCTGGCGGTGACGGTGGCGCTGCCGGCCGCCGCGCGGACGGTCGCGCCGTAGAACCGAGCCGTAGCCGCAGGAACCGAGCCGCAGAATCCGAGCCGGAACGCCGGAAGGCCCGGCCGCCCCGCCGCCGTACGCCGGCCGTCAGATCCAGCTGAGCTCCCGCAGCCGCCGGACGCCGGTGCCGTCCGCTGAACCTGGGCTATGCCTGGCGGGAGGCGAGCTGTACGACGGTGATGTCGGAGGCGGCTCCGACCCGCACGGGCGGTCCCCAGGCACCCGCGCCGCGGGTCACGTACAGCTGGGTGTCGCCGTAGCGTTCGAGGCCTGCGACCGTCGGATTGGCCAGGGCCGCAAGATGGTTTCCCGGCCAGAGTTGACCGCCGTGCGTATGTCCGGACAGCTGCAGGTCCACGCCGTGTTCGACGGCGTCATGGATGACGACGGGCTGATGTGCGAGCAGCACGGAGGCGCGCGCCGGGTCCCGATCGCCGAGGGCCTTGGCGAAATCGGGGCCGTCGCCCTCGCTCTCGCCGGCGAGGTCGTTGACGCCGGCGAGGTCGAAGCCGCCGATCTCCACGCGCTCGTTCCGCAGCGGCCTGAGCCCCAACTCGCGGACATGGTCGACCCACTCCTCGGCACCCGAGAAGTACTCGTGGTTGCCGGTGACGAAGAAGGACCCGTGCCGTGACCGCAACTGCGCGAGCGGCTCGGCGGCGGGCCCGAGATCGGCGACGGTGCCGTCGACGAGATCGCCGACGACGGCGACGAGGTCGGGCGAGGTGGCATTGATGGTGTCGACGATCCGCCGGGTGTGGGCGCGGCCGAGGATCGGGCCGAGGTGGATATCGCTGACGACTGCGATCCGGAACCCGTGGGCGGCGCGCGGAAGTCTGACGAGCGGCACGGTGACGCGCTTCACCCGGGGCCCGCGCAGCACGCCGTAGGTCCCGTACCCAACGGTGCCAAGAGCAACGGCGGCGGCGCCTCCGCCGACAACCCGCGAAACAAACATCCGCCGCGAGGGGGCACTTCGCCCGGCGGGCGGGTCCGCGGAGACCGCCTCAGGCGCGGGGACCACCTCGGGCACGGGGGCCGCGAGGGTGCCGTTCGTGCCCGCGTCCGCCGTCGGCGTTGTCACGACGGCAGCACGCCCAGGCTCCACCTGCGCCGTCGCGCCGGCCGCGGCCGGAGTCGGCCCGGGTGTCCGGGGGGCCTGCTCCGCGGTTTCGGGAAGGGGCTGGGTGAGGGACTTCCCCCCGGCCATCGCAGCCGTCGCCCGGCGCTCCAGCGCCCGCCGCAGCAGAACCCGCACCCCCTCCCCCACCACCAGCGCCAGCGTCAGATACAGCAGCACTGCCAGCCACAAATACCCCGGCCACGCCACCACCCGCTGCAGCCAGAACGGCGCCCCCGCCCGCCCCGACACCAGCGCTCCCACAGAAAGCAGCGGCAGCACCCACGCCGACACCGTGCCCGCCCGGCGCGCCGCCCCGCCCCGCGCCGTCGTGTCACGGACCAGCCGCCGCCACACGTACCAGTGCACCCCGGCGAGCACGGCCACGATCACGACCACCACAAGCAGGACGACCACCAGCACGGAAGCGCTCCCCTATTCCTTTTCCTTCTGCGCGCCCTCACGACGCAATGCGCGTACGCCACGCAACCCGATCACGCCGACGACCGTCCCCAGGAGAAAGGACGTAATGGCGAGCAGCAGATGCACCCAGAAG
This sequence comes from Streptomyces sp. NPDC002730, assembly GCF_042888805.1. NCBI lineage: Bacteria > Bacillati > Actinomycetota > Actinomycetes > Kitasatosporales > Streptomycetaceae > Streptomyces > Streptomyces sp. NPDC002730. Next base: position 378,516 of record NZ_JBIAQG010000001.1, on the reverse strand, counting down.
TAGGTGGTCGGGTCACCCGCGTCGTCGAAGGCGAGTCCGCTGCCGTCCTTCCACAGGTTCTTGACGAAAGTGATCCAGATGAACCAGCTCCACACCCCGAATGCGAGCAGGAACCAGGAGACCGGGCGGCTGAGCTTCATGGACTCAGTATCGCGGCCGTCCTCCGACCGGGTTCCTCGGGGTGGGCTGTCCCGGCGTCACTCCCGGCGGGTCATCGGGATGATGAACATATTTTCCTCAACGCCATGTACGTTCTCGACCGTGTCTGCTCTGAAAAAGACCGCGCTGACGGTCACCGCCGCCGCGTTGCTCCCCGTTCTCACCATCGCGCCCGCGTCCGCGGACACCGAGCACCGCACGGCAGACAAGAAACAGCCGAACCCCCCGGCCTCCATGTCCTCCGTCGGGGGCGCCCAACTCGGCAAGCCCGGCACCCAGGTCAGCCTCGGCCCCGGCGCGCCCGTCCTGCCCAAGGATGTGAGCGGCCGATCCTGGATCGTCGCGGACGCGGAGAGCGGCGACGTGCTGGCCTCGCACAACGCCCACTGGCGGCTGCCTCCGGCGTCCACTCTCAAGATGCTGTTCGCGGACACCGTGCTGCCCCGGCTGCCGAGGACCGAGATCCACACGGTGACCAACGCCGAGCTGGCGGACGTCGGCGAGGGCAGCAGCCTGGTCGGGGTCAAGGAGAACCTCACCTACTCCGTCCACGATCTGTGGCTCGGTGTCTTCCTCCGCTCCGGCAACGACGCTGTGCACGTGCTCTCATCGATGAACGGCGGCGTGCCCAAGACCGTCATGGACATGCAGGAGCACGCCGAGGAACTGCAGGCGCTCGACACCCATGTCGTGTCGCCCGACGGCTACGACGCCGACGGCCAGGTCTCCTCCGCGTACGACCTCACACTCATCGCCCGTAGCGGCATGCAGAAGAAGGACTTCCGCGAGTACTGCTCCACCGCGCACGCCGAATTCCCGGGCGCGCAGGCCGAGGGCAAGAAGCGCGAGACGTTCGAGATCCAGAACACCAACCGCCTGCTTACCGGCGACTCCGGCATCTCTCCGTACAAGGGCATCGCGGGCGTCAAGAACGGCAACACCTCGCATGCGGGCGCGACCTTCACCGGTGTCGCCGAGCGCAACGGCAGGGTGCTGCTCGTCACCGTCATGAACCCGGACTCGGAGGAGAGCCAGGCCGTTTACAAGGAAGCGGGCCGGCTGCTCGACTGGGGCTTCGCCGCGGCCGGGAAGGTCAAGCCGGTCGGCGAGCTGGTCCCGCCGAAGTCCGCGGTCACCCCGTCCGCCAACGACGCGAATACGGCCAACAACGGCGCTCCCGCGAAGTCGCACGCCGCCGGGAAGGGCGCCGGCGGCATCGGCACCGCGATCGCCATCACGGGCGGCGTGCTGGTGGTGGTGGCGGCCGGAGTGTTCCTGGTCAACCGCCGCTGGCCGCTGCGCCGCCGCTAGTCCCGCCGGCGGCCTCGGTCGTACCGCTCCGCTCACCCGGCCCACCCTGCTCACTCGGCCCGCTCTGCTCTTTCGGCCCGTTCTGCTCACTCCGCGTCGCTGTCCAGGCGGCGCAGAACAGCATCAGCTTCGCGGTGAAGTTGATCCACAGCAGCAGGGCGACCGGAACGCCGAAGGCCCCGTACATGCTCTTCGACGCGACGCCCTTCATATAGCTGCCGAGCAGCAGCTTGAGGAGTTCGAAGCCGACCGCGCCGATCAATGCCGCTACGACCAGACGGCGGCGCGGCGGCTCCACCCCCGGCAGCAGCGTCAGCATGTACAGCAGAATCAGGAAGTCGGCGACGACGCCGACCACGAGTGCCGCGATCTGCAGCAGTACGCCGCTGGCTCCGCCCTCGTCGATACCGAGCCGGTCGGCGCTCCAGCCGACGGCGGTGGAGCCGAGCGCGGAGGCGGCGAACGAGGCGAGCGCGGTCGCGCCGAGCCCGAGCAGCACACCCGCGTCCTTCAGCCTGCGAAGGACGGGGTTGCCCTCCTCCTCGTCGTCCAGCTCCCAGACGGCGCGCAGACATTCCCGCAGCGAGCCGATCCAGCCGATGCCGGTGATGAGCAGCAGCGCGCCCGCGACCAGCCCGACCGTGCCCGCGTTGGTGACCAGGGAGTTGAGGTCGAGCTGGTCCGAGATACCGGGCACCTGCTCGCTGAGCTTGTTCTCCATCTTGGCCAGCTGCTCCTTGCCGAGCAGCGCGGCGCCGATCGCCGCGGCGACGGTGATCAGCGGGAAGAGCGCGAGAAAGCTGATGAAGGTGATCGCGGCGGCGAGTCGCGTCCAGTGCACCCGGTCGAGCGTCTCGTACGAACGCCAGGCGTGAGTGCGCATCAGCCTGGCCACGAGCGGGCCGATGACGGGGAGCTTGGTCAGCCAGTCCATGTCGTACGCGTACCCTCCACACCGAATACCAGCGTCCGGGTTCCCCAGAATCGCAGGCAGGAGGCGAGTGCCATGCCGACGCGACGGTGCGTCCCGCGAGGAAGGAGCGGGCCTTCGCGGTGGGCGGGGCCCGGCCGAAGGGGCCGCGCAGCCGGACGAATGGCCGCTCACAGGTCGGCGACCGCCAGTCCGTACATCGCCGCCCACGCCAGCCCGATGACGGCGAGCGCCGGATCGCGCAGCACGACGTCCTCAGGCGCGCCGGCCGTACCCCGGTCCGCGAAGACCGCGTACCGCAGCACCGCCAGGATGAACGCGATCATCGACAGCTGCCGCCAGGGCAGCAGCGCCCGGCCGGCCACGCCGCCGCTCTCCATCGCCCACAAGCAGTAGGCGAGCACGGCGACACCGGCCGCGAGCTGCCAGACGAAGCGCAGATATCCGGTCGTGTACTCGTTCAGCAGCGCCCGGGTCACGCCCTTGCCGCCCTCCATCTGCACCGCTTCCGAGTACCGCTTGGCCGCCACGATGAAGAGCGCGCCGAAGCCGGTGGTGATCAGGAACCACCGGGACAGGGGGATGCCGAGCGCGACCCCGCCGATCATCGCGCGCATCAGGAACCCGGTGGTGACGACGACCAGGTCGACGACGAGTACATGCTTGAGCCAGACGCAGTACGCGAGTTGCATCGACAGATACGCGGTGATCAGCGCGCCGGTCATGACATTGCACAGGGTGACGGCGCCGGCGATCGCGGCGCCGGCGAGGAGTGCGCCGACGGTGTAGGCAAGGGCCGCCGGGACGTCCCCGGCGGCGACGGGCCGCCGGCATTTGACGGGGTGCGCGCGGTCGGCCTCGGCGTCCCGGGCGTCGTTGATCAGGTAGACGGCTGCCGCGGCCGCCGTGAAGACGGCGAAGACGATGGCCATTTGGACGGCGGTGTGCCGCGAGACCAGCTCCCCGGCGGCGGCGGGCGCGGCCATGACGAGCACGTTCTTGACCCACTGGCGCGGCCGGGCAGTCCTGATCAGGCCGGCGGGCAGGCTTACGGCCCGAGGTGGCGTGGGCCGCTCCTGCCGGTCCAGCAGCGCAGTGCCGGGCTCAGTCATCGCGCCCTCCTCCCGCCGCTCCTGCGGCCACTGCGGTGAGTTCCGCCGCTCCTGCGGCAGCCACTGCGGTGAGTTCCGCCGCTCTCGCGAGGGGGCGCATCATCCAGGCCGCGCCCAGTCTCGCGGTGAGTCCGCCGAGCACGGCGCCCGCGGCGATGTCCGTCGGATAGTGGACGCCGGCGACCAGCCGGGACACGCACATCGCGGCAGCCAGTGGCGGCGCCAGCCGACGGCCGGCGGGTCGCACCGCACCGAAGGCGACGGCGGCCGCGGCGGCCGATGTGGCGTGCGAGCTGGGAAAGGAGAGAGATCCCATGGTGCGCACGAGGGGCTCGCGAGCCGGGAGTTCGGGTCGGGGGCGGCGTACCAGGCGCTTGAGGCTCATGCTCGCCAGATGGGCCGCGCCCACCAGGGTCGTGGCGCGCAGCCATACCCCGCGCCGCTCCCGGTCGGCCGCCGCGCCCGCGAGCCCGGCGACGAGCCAGAGCGCGCCGTGCTCGCCGGTGAAGGAGAGCGCGCGGGCGACCGCGGCCACGCGCGGCTCGCTGCCGCAGTCGCGCATCGCCGCCAGCAGCCGCCGGTCGACGGCCGCACAGTCGACGTATCCCATATGCCTTCGCCACCCCTTCTCATGAGCCAGGGGCGACTCTTCTCGGCGAACGGCCCACTTTCACGCCCATCTTGTATGACACTCGTTTAATCACCCATTTCGGCGAGTCCAGTGACGTACAGAGCAAATAGTTAATAAGCGGCTATACGGTCAAGGGCATGCTCAGTGCCGAGTTCGTGTCCGTCACCGGTTGGGGTCGGACCGCCCCGACGACCTCCCGTCTGCTGCGACCCCGTACGCCCGCGGAGGCCGCGGCAGCGGTACGGATGTGCGGGGCGCGCGGCGGCATCGCCCGCGGGCTCGGTCGGGCGTACGGCGACGCGGCGCAGAACGCGGGCGGATCCGTACTCGACATGACCGCGCTGGACCGGATCCGTACCGTCGACGCGGAGGCGGGCCTCGTCGTGTGCGACGCGGGCGTGAGCCTGCACCGGCTGATGGAGGTGCTCCTGCCGCTCGGCTGGTTCGTGCCGGTGACGCCGGGGACCCGCTATGTCACGGTGGGCGGCGCGATCGGCGCCGACATCCATGGCAAGAACCACCATGTCTCAGGATCCTTCTCCCGCCATGTGCGGTCGCTGGAACTGCTCACCGCCGACGGCGAGATCCAAGATGTCGTCCCCGGCACCGACCTCTTCAACGCGACAGCGGGCGGCATGGGACTGACCGGGGTGATCCTCTCGGCGACCGTCCAGCTCCACCCGGTCGAGACCTCGCTGATGTCCGTCGACACCGAACGGACCACGGACCTCGACGATCTGATGGCCAGGCTCACCGCCACCGATCAACGCCACCGGTACTCGGTCGCCTGGATCGACCTCCTCGCGCGCGGCCGTGCGCTGGGACGCTCGGTCCTCACCTACGGGGAGCACGCACCGCTGGACGCGCTTCCTCCGCGCGCCCGGCGCACGCCCCTCACCTTCCGCCCGGGACAGCTGCCGGCCGCCCCCGGCTTCGTACCGGGCGGCCTGCTGGGACGAACCACCGTCGGGCTCTTCAACGCGCTCTGGTACCGCAAGGCGCCGCGGCAGCGGACCGGCGAGCTGCAGAAGATCTCGACCTTCTTCCATCCCCTGGACGGCGTCCCGCACTGGAACCGGATCTACGGGCGCGGCGGCTTCGTCCAGTACCAGTTCGTGGTCGGCCACGGGCAGGAGGAGGCGCTGCGCCGGATCGTGCGGCGCATCTCGCGGCGCGGCTGCCCCTCGTTCCTGGCGGTGCTGAAGCGGTTCGGCGAGGGCGACCCGGGGTGGCTGTCCTTCCCGATGGCCGGTTGGACGCTCGCTCTGGACATCCCGGCCCGGCTGCCGGGCCTCGGCGCGTTCCTGGACGAGCTGGACGAGGAGGTCGCGTCGGCGGGCGGCCGGGTCTACCTCGCGAAGGACTCCCGGCTGCGCCCGGAACTGCTCGCCGAGATGTACCCGCGACTGCCCGAATTCCGCGCGCTGCGGGCCGAAGCGGACCCGAGCGGCGTCTTCGTCTCGGACCTGTCGAGGCGCCTGGCCCTGTGACCCCAGGCTGCGGCAGCCTTCCGGCCCGTCCGGCGTCCAAGGCCCCGCATCCGCCTGCCCGCCCCCTGTCCCCTGCCCTGCCCTCTCCCTCCGACCTTGAGGAACCCCTGTCATGAAGGACGCCTTCGGCACTCCGCAGTCCCTGCTCGTCCTCGGCGGTACGTCGGAGATCGGCCTGGCCACCGCCCGCAGGCTCATCGCCCGCCGCACCCGTACGGTCTGGCTGGCAGGCCGCCCCTCGCCCGCCCTGGAGACCGCCGCGGCCGAGCTGCGCACGCTCGGCGCGGACGTGCACACCGTCGCCTTCGACGCCCTCGACCCCGCCGCGCACGAGCCTGCGCTGGGCAAGGTCTTCACGGAGGGCGACATCGACATGGTGCTGCTCGCCTTCGGCGTCCTCGGCGACCAGGCGAACGACGAGGCCGAGCCCCTGGCGGCGGTGCGGGTCGCGCAGACCAATTTCACGGGGGCGGTCTCGGCCTCCCTGGTGTGCGCGGGCGCGCTGCAGGCCCAGGGGCACGGCTCGATCGTGGTGCTGTCGTCGGTCGCGGGCGAGCGGGCCCGCCGCGCCAACTTCATCTACGGCTCCAGCAAGGCCGGCCTGGACGCGTTCGCACAGGGTCTGGGTGACGCGCTGCACGGGACGGGGGTGCATGTGATGGTCGTACGCCCCGGATTCGTACGCACGAAGATGACGGCGGGGCTGGCCGAGGCACCTCTCGCCACCACGCCGGACGCAGTCGCCGCGGCCATCGAACAGGGGCTGCGGCGCAGGTCGGAGATGGTGTGGGTGCCGGGGGCGCTGCGTATGGTGATGTCGGCGCTGCGGCATGTACCGAGGCCGGTCTTCCGCCGACTGCCCGTCTGACGGCCTCGCGGGTCACCGGGTCACCGGGTCACGGGCCACGGTGGGCCGGACGGCCGGGCCGGACGCTCGGGTCAGATGGTGGTGGCGGGCTCGTCGATCGGGGCGCCCTGAGCCGGAACGGCCGCGACCCCGCCACCGAAGGCGTACGAGTTGAGCTTGCGCCACACGCCGTCCGCGCCCTGCTCGTACAGGGCGAAGGAGGCGCAGGTCCACGCCGCCTCGTAGTCCGAGAGCTCTTCGTAGGCCCGGTCCATCGCCTCATCGGCGATGCCGTGCGCCACGGTCACATGCGGGTGGTACGAGAACTGCAGCTCGCGCACGAGCGGCCCGGACGCGTCCCGCACCCGCTTCTGCAGCCAGGTGCAGGCTGCCGCGCCCTCGGCGACCTGGACGAAGACGACGGGCGAGAGCGGACGGAACGTCCCGGTGCCGGAGAGCCGCATCGGGAACGGCCGACCGGAGCGTGCGACCTCGGCGAGATGCGCCTCGATCGCGGGCAGGGCGTCGGCCTCGACCTCGGTGGGCGGGAGGAGCGTGACGTGCGTGGGAATACCGTGCGCGGCGGGATCCCCGAAGCCCGCGCGCCGCTCCTGGAGCAGGCTGCCGTAAGGCTCCGGGACCGCGATCGAAACGCCGAGCGTTACGGTCCCCACGTCGTTCTCCTCAGTCGTCGGTAGCTAGGTGGTGTGCAGCCGCCAGTGTGGCGGCTGCACCGTAGGTGTGGCCAGAGTCCTTGGACACAGTGCTGATTCAGTGATGACTCAGTACGGAATCAGTGTCCGCTCAATGTTTGGCGGGAAGGAAGCCCACCTTGTCGTATGCGGCGGCCAGGGTCTCGGCGGCGACCGCGCGGGCCTTCTCCGCACCCTTGGCCAGGATGGAGTCAAGCGTCTCGGGGTCGTCCAGATATTCCTGCGTACGGCTCCGGAACGGTGTGACGAAGTCCACCATGATCTCGGCAAGATCGGTCTTGAGCGCACCGTACATCTTGCCCTCGTACTCCGCCTCGAGCTCGACGACGGTCTTGCCGGTGAGGGTGGAGTGGATGGTGAGGAGGTTGGAGACACCCGGCTTGTTCACGGGGTCGAACCGGATGACGGTGTCGGTGTCGGTGACCGCGCTCTTGACCTTCTTGGCGGTCACCTTGGGCTCGTCGAGCAGGTTGATCAGGCCCTTGGGCGTGGAGGCCGACTTGCTCATCTTGATCGACGGGTCCTGGAGGTCGTAGATCTTCGCGACCTCCTTGACGATGTGCGGCGCCGGGACGGTGAACGTGTCGCCGAAGCGGGTGTTGAAACGCTCGGCGAGGTCACGGGTGAGCTCGATGTGCTGGCGCTGGTCCTCGCCGACCGGCACGGCGTTGGCCTGGTAGAGCAGGATGTCCGCGACCTGCAGGATCGGATACGTGAAGAGGCCGACGGTGGCGCGGTCGGCGCCCTGCTTGGCGGACTTGTCCTTGAACTGCGTCATCCGGGAGGCCTCGCCGAAGCCGGTGAGGCAGTTCATGATCCAGCCGAGCTGGGCGTGCTCGGGGACATGGCTCTGGATGAAGAGGGTGCAGCGCTCGGGGTCGAGACCGGCGGCGAGCAGCTGGGCGGCGGCGAGCCGGGTGTTGGCACGCAGCTCGGCGGGGTCCTGCGGCATGGTGATCGCGTGCAGGTCCACGACCATGTAGAACGCGTCGTGGGTCTCTTGCAGCGCCACGTACTGGCGGATCGCACCGAGGTAGTTCCCGAGGTGGAACGAGCCTGCGGTGGGCTGGATACCGGAGAGCGCGCGGGGTCGATCAGAGGCCATGCTCATCATTCTCTCAGGTGTGGAACCGATCCCCGGCCGCCGGTGTATGAAAGCTGTGAGCAAGCGCGAGGGGACGCTGGAGGGGGGCCGCGCCGTCGAAGAGGGGGGCGGCATCGTCGTTGACGAGGCCGCGGTGATCGCACGGGTGCGCGCCGGAGAGCCGGAGGCGTACGCGGAGCTGGTGCGCGCCCATACGAATGTCGCGCTGAGGGCGGCTGTGGTCTTCGGGGCGGGTGCAGACGCGGAGGATGTGGTGCAGAGCGCCTTCCTCAAGGCGTACCAGTCGCTGGGACGGTTCCGGGACGGCGCGGCCTTCCGTCCGTGGCTGCTGCGGATCGTGGTCAATGAGACGAGAAACACAGTGCGCTCCGCCGTGCGGCTGCGGGCGCTCGCCGGCCGGGAGGCGCTGCTGCTCGGCTCAGAGCCGCTGATACCGGAATCCGCGGACCCGGCGGTGGCAGCCGTGGCGCAGGAGCGGAGCGCGCTGCTGCGGGCGGCGCTGGACAGGCTGAGTGAGCAGCAACGGCAGGTCGTCACCTACCGCTATCTGCTGGAGATGGACGAGGCGGAGACTGCCGAGGCGCTGGGCTGGCCGCGGGGCACGGTGAAGTCGAGGCTGAACCGCGCGCTGCGCAAGCTGGAGCGGCTTCTTCCGGGGCTTCTGCCGGCGAAGGGAGGTGAGGAGCATGAGTGACGAGGATCGTCCTGGCGAGGAGCGCGAGGCCTTGCGTGAGGAGCTGCGAGGGCTGGGGCGCGGGATCAGGATCCCGGATGTCGACGGCGAGACGATGGCGGAGCGGGTGCTGGCGCAGCTCCTCGCCGAGGCGGTGCCCGTGCCTGCCGTGCCCGCCGTGCCCGGGCGGGCCGAGCGGTTCAGGCGCTGGACGCGCAGGCGGTCTCGGGCGCTGACGGTCACCCTCTCCGGGGTCGTGGTGGTGCTGGTGCTCACGCCTCCGGTGCGGGCGACGGTGGCGGACTGGTTCGGCTTCGGCGGGGTGGAAGTGCGGTACGACCCGTCGACACCGCCACGGGCCGAGGGGCAGGTGCCGTGGTGCCACGCCCCGGTGCCCCCGGCGGAGGCGGAGCGGCGCGCGGGCTTCCGGGCGCGGGTGCCGGGCGGGCTCGGCGAGCCGGACGCGGTCTCGGTGGCCACGGGGCCCGGGGGCCGGTCGGTCGTGAGTCTGTGCTGGAGCCAGGGGGGTCGGACGATACGGCTGGACGAGTTCCCGGCGAAGCTGGACCTCGGCTTCATCAAGGAGGCACGGCTCATGCCTGAGTGGGTGACGCTGAGCGGCGGGAGTGGCCTGTGGTTCGCCGAGCCGCATCTGCTGCGGTTCCGGCTGACCGGCGCCCAGGGTGACGGGTGGATGGAGGCCGAGCGCACGGCGGGTCCCACGCTGCTGTGGATGGCGGCGGACGAGCGGACGACGCTGCGCCTGGAAGGCGTGGCATCGCTGCCGCGCGCCAGGGAGATCGCGGAGTCCACGCCCTGAAGACTGATCGTCCCGGAACGGGAACCTGGCGGGGGCGAGCGGTGTACAAGAGGTGACGCGGACGCGGTGCGGACGGTCCGAACCGGGCGTCGGCTGGGGGAAGTATGCGACTGCTACGACGACTTGCCGCATTGGCGACGGTGCTCGCACTGACCTGGATCTTCGCCCCGAGTGCGGTGGCGGGCGGGCCGACGAGCGTACTGATCACCTCTCCGGAGAGCGGTGAGACGGCCTCGCTCTACTACTCCGACAAGGAGTACACGGCCCTGTTGGACCTGCTGGGGGCGGAGAAGGTGAAGGGTCGGAAGGAGCGGCCGCCGTCGCTGGACATGGCGGTGGGGACGCGGCAGGTCAATGTGACCTGGATGGTCCACGATGTGGCGCCGTGGCGCGTGGACCGGGTGTATCCGGGCGAGCGAACGGGCCTCGTCTGGATACACACCGCGACGGAGCCGACGCTGCAGCAGGGCTACTGGCACCAGGCGCGGAATCCGGCGGAGCTCACCCGCCTCTTCAAGAAGCTGGGCCTGATGGGTAAGAAGTCCGGCGGGAGCGGAGTCGCGATGTTCCCGCCCGCGTGGGGAGAGGAACAGGGGCAGGACCGGGGCGGGAGCTCCGAAGCCGCCGCTCCCCCGCAGGAGGAGCGGCGGCAGCCCGCGGCGGCGGCCGCCGGTGACGGCACCACGGATTGGTGGTGGGCGATATCGGGGCTCGCGGCCGGGGCGGTGCTGGCACTGGTGCTGAGGCCGGTGGCCTCACGGCTGCCGCGCCCGCCATTCGGGCGGGGCGGCGGCGCGCCGGAGACCGGCCCCCGTCAGGAGCTGCTCGACAGCTAGGCGCCCTGTCCGGGCGAGCACGCCGGACAGGATTGCTTGCGAGCCTGTCCGCGATTGAGGACGAACCGACGGCCGGCCGGACCTGGCCGACCATCACGGTCACAGGTCACAGGTCACCGGGTGACCGCGCTAGGCGGACAGTCCGGGCGCCGGGAACGCGGCCATCAGCTCGGCGACCTCGGACCGGATGTCGCCCAGCGCGTCCTCGTCGCCCGTGCCGGCCGCGGTGACACCACGGTCGATCCAGTCGGCGACGGCGGCCATGTGCTGCGTACCGAGGCCGCGGGAGGTGAGGGAGGGGGTGCCGATGCGTACGCCGGAGGGGTCGAAGGGCTTCCTCGGGTCGTACGGGACGGTGTTGTAGTTGACGACGATCCCGGCCCGGTCGAGGGCCTTCGCCGCCACCTTGCCGGGCACGTCCTTGGGGGTGAGGTCCATCAGGATCAGGTGGTTGTCGGTGCCGCCGGAGACCAGGTCGAAGCCGCGGGCGAGCAGCTCCTCGGCAAGCGCCTTGGCGTTGGCGACGACCGACTGCGCGTAGGTACGGAAGGAGGGCTGGGCCGCCTCGTGCAGGGCGACCGCGATGGCCGCGGTGGTCTGGTTGTGCGGGCCGCCCTGGAGTCCGGGGAAGACCGCCTTGTCGATCGCCTTGGCGTGCTCCTCGCGGGACATCAGCATCGCGCCGCGGGGCCCTCGCAGGGTCTTGTGGGTGGTTGTGGAGATCACGTCGGCGTGCGGCACGGGGGAGGGATGGGCGCCGCCCGCGATCAGGCCCGCGATATGCGCGACATCGGCGACCAGGACGGCACCGGACTCGCGGGCGATCTCCGCGAAGGCGGCGAAGTCAATGGTGCGGGGCAGCGCGGTGCCACCGCAGAAGATGAGCTTCGGGCGCTCCTTGAGGGCGAGTTCGCGCACCTCGTCGAAGTCGATGAGGCCCGTGTCATGGCGTACGCCGTACTGGACGCCGCGGAACCATGTGCCGGTGGCGGAGACGCCCCAGCCGTGGGTGAGATGGCCGCCCATCGGCAGAGCCATGCCCATCACGGTGTCGCCGGGCTCGGCGAAGGCGAGATAGACGGCGAGGTTGGCAGGAGAGCCGGAGTAGGGCTGGACATTGGCGTGCTCAACGCCGAAGAGGGCCTTGGCGCGGGCGATGGCGAGCCGCTCGACCTGGTCGATGTTCTGCTGGCCCTCGTAGTAGCGGCGGCCGGGGTAGCCCTCGCTGTACTTGTTCTGCAGGACCGTGCCGGAGGCTTCCAGTACGGCCCGGGAGACATAGTTCTCGCTGGGGATCAGCCGGAGCGTCTCTGCCTGGAGCTGTTCCTCGGCGGCGACGAGGCCCGCCAGTTCCGGGTCGGTGGCGGAGAGTGCGGGGTGCGGCAGGGGAAGCGTCATGGTGTCCTCCGGGGCGATCCGTTGCTCGGTCGTGGTCCCGGGGTGCGGCTCGTGGGTCCCCTCGGCCTGAGGCGAGGGGCGGGCAGCACCCGGATGGGATGTGTCCCGGAGTACCCAGGCGGGCGGCACCTCGTGTGATCTTCCGCGCGCGGTTCCCTCGAGGTCACTTCCCCGTACGCCAGTCGCCGTGCGTAATACCCAGCCTAGCGGCCACGCCCCACCGCAAGGTTTCTTAGTCCACCATGCGAGCGACGATAGAAACAGGGGCACCACCCCGCCCCACACCGGACGGCTTGTCTCTACTGAACGGAGATCCCGTGTCCACAACGGAGAGTGCCATTGCCTCGGCGGAGGCTCACAGCGCGCACAACTACCACCCTCTGCCCGTCGTCGTCGCCACGGCGGAGGGCGCCTGGATGACCGATGTCGAGGGGCGCCGCTACCTCGACATGCTCGCCGGGTACTCGGCGCTCAACTTCGGTCACGGAAACCGTCGTCTCATCGACGCCGCCAAGGCACAGCTGGAGAGAGTCACGCTCACCTCCCGTGCCTTCCATCACGACCGGTTCGCCGACTTCTGTACACAGCTCGCCGAGTTGTGCGGCATGGAGATGGTGCTGCCGATGAACACCGGGGCGGAGGCGGTGGAGACCGCCGTGAAGACCGCCCGGAAATGGGGCTACCGGGTCAAGGGCGTCCCGGACAACATGGCGAAGATCGTCGTCGCGGCCAACAACTTCCACGGCCGTACGACGACGGTGATCAGCTTCTCGACGGATCCGGAGGCACGGGCGGACTTCGGTCCCTACACCCCGGGCTTCGAGATCGTTCCGTACGGGGATCTCACCGCGATGAGCGCGGCGCTGACCGAGAACACCGTGGCCGTGCTGCTGGAGCCGATCCAGGGCGAGGCCGGGGTGCTGGTGCCGCCGGCCGGGTACCTCTCGAGGGTGCGGGAGCTGACCCGCGAGCGGAACATCCTCTTCATCGCGGACGAGATCCAGTCGGGCCTCGGGCGAACCGGCCGGACCTTCGCCTGCGAGCACGAGAACGTCGTGCCGGACATGTATGTGCTGGGCAAGGCGCTGGGCGGCGGCGTCGTTCCGGTGTCGGCGGTCGTCTCCTCCGCCGAGGTGCTCGGCGTCTACCGACCCGGGGAGCACGGCTCGACCTTCGGCGGCAATCCGCTGGCCTGCGCGGTGGCTCTGGAGGTGATCGCGATGCTGCGCACCGGCGAGTTCCAGCAGCGCGCCACCGAGCTGGGCGACCATCTCCACCACGAGCTGGGCCTGTTGACGGGCGGCGGCGCGGTGGAGGCGGTGCGCGGCCGCGGGCTGTGGGCGGGTGTCGACATCGTGCCGAGCCACGGCACCGGCCGGGAGATCTCCGAGAAGATGATGGACCGCGGGGTCCTGGTCAAGGACACCCACGGCTCGACGATCCGGATCGCCCCGCCGCTGGTGATCAGCAAGGAGGACCTGGACTGGGGCCTGGACCAGCTCAGAGCCGTACTGGAGGGCTGAGCGGCCCGTTCGGACCGTTCGGACCGTTCGGACCGTTCGGACCGGGCTAGAGGATGACGTGGGGCAGGAAGCGGGCGTACTCGTCCGTGACCAGCCCCGCCGATTCCCGGATGCCGAGCCCCGCCGCCTCGTCCTCGACGACCCATGCGCCGAGCACCACGCGGTTGCCGTCGAAATCGGGCAGCGGGGCCAACTCCTGGTAGCAGCACGGCTCATCGCGCAGTAGGGGCTCGGCACCCGGCTCGTGGATGGTGACTCCGGCGCCCTCGCGGCCGAGCAGCGGCTTGGCCACGTAACCGCGCTCCGCGGCGAGTTCACGTGGCCCGTCGAGATAGGCGGGAAGCAGATTCGGGTGGCCCGGATTGAACTCCCAGAGGATCGCCAGCAGCGCCTTGTTGGAGAGCAGCATCTTCCACGCGGGCTCGATCCAGCAGGTGGTGCCGGTGCCGCCGCCGTTGTCCAGGGTGTCGAGGACGTACGGCCCGAAGCGGTCGGTGGCCAGCCACTCCCACGGATAGAGCTTGAAGCAGCTGCGGATGAAGCGCAGCCGGTCGTCCACGAAGCGACCGGACAGCCGGTCCCAGCCAATCCGTTCGACGGACAGTGCCTCGGTGACGAGGCCGGCCTGCTCGGCGGTCTCGCGCAGATACGCGACCGTCATCAGGTCCTCGCCCAGCTCGTCGCCGTCGGAGTGGACGAAGTGCAGCGGCCCGGGCGGAAGCAGCGGCACCTGGCGCTTCCAGGCGTCGACGAGGCGTTCATGGAGGGAGTTCCACTGGTCGGCGCCGGGGAAGCGGTCCTCCATCCAGAACCACTGCGGGCTGGCGGCCTCGACCAGGGAGGTGGGGGTGTCGGCGTTGTACTCCAGCATCTTGGCCGGGCCGGTGCCGTCGTAGCGCAGATCGAACCGGCCGTAGACGGAGGGAAGTTCATCCCGCCTCCGCCAGGACTCGGCTATCAGCGAGGCGAGTCTCGGGTCGGTGATGCCGAGATCGGCGAAGCGGTCGTGCTGGACGATGTGCGCGGCCGCGGCCAGGCACATGGCGTGCAGTTCCTCGACGACCTCTTCCAGCGCCTCGACCTCGGGCAGCGAGAATTCGTAGTACGCGCTCTCGTCCCAGTACGGGCGCAGCGAGCCGTCCGGGTAGCGGGTGAGCGGGTAGATGAGGCCCTGTTCCTCGACGATCTGCTGCCAGCCGGGGCGGGGCTCGATGGTGTGACGCTTCATGCTCTGTATGCCCCGTACTCAGCCGCCGCCGGAGCTGGAGCCGCCGAAGCCGCCGCTGTCGACGGCAGTCCTGTCGAAGCTGCCACCCTCGGCCCGGCCACCGCTCACCCTGCCGCCGTAGTAGTACCTGCCGGAGCTGCTGGATCCGTCACTGTCGCCGTCGCACTTGTAGTCCGGCAGCACTTCGTAGGTCACCGGATCGACACACCGCTCGTCCGGCTCCGAGCTGCACGCCGTCAGCGTCGCCGCGAGCACCCCCATGCCGCCGAGCACCACCGTGCTCGACCTCAGCCTGCGTCGTGCCATCAGCCGGTCGCCCCCGTTCGAATCAAGCCAGTAGATCGCCGGACAGACTAGAGGGCCGCCCCGCGCGGCTGTCAGCCCGGTCCACCAGCCCTCCTCACCTGTGGTTCATCTACAGTCGCTCTGTGCTCTTTGGGATGATCTGCGCACTCGGTTCCGCGGTCTGCTACGGCACGGCCTCCGTCCTCCAGGCCGTCGCCGCCCGCGCCGCTGAACCCGGCACCGGCTCCGGTGTCGACCCGGCGCTGCTGCTGCGGGCGCTGCGCCAGTGGCACTATGTCGCCGGACTCGCCCTGGACGCCCTCGGCTTCGTCCTTCAGATCGTCGCGCTGCGCTCCATCCCCATCTACGCCGTCGGCGCGGCGCTCGCCGCCAGCCTCGCGGTCACCGCCGTGGTCGCCGCCCGCCTCCTCGATGTCCGTCTGAGCCGGACCGAATGGGCCGCGGTGGCCGTGGTCTGCGCGGGTCTGGCCATGCTGGGCCTCTCCTCGGGCGAGGAGGGCAGCCGCGCCGGATCGCCCGCGCTGGCCTGGGCGATGCTCGGCGTCGCGCTCGCCGTACTCCTCGCCGGCGCGGTCGCGGGCCGCCTCCCCGACAAGGCGCGCGCCCTGGTCCTCGGCCTCGGCGCGGGCTTCGGCTTCGGGGTGGTCGAGGTCGCGGTCCGCCTGATCGACACGGTCTCCCTGCCCGAGGTCCTCACCAACCCGGCCCTGTACGCGCTGCTGCTCGGTGGCGGCGCGGCGTTCCTGCTGCTCACCTCCGCCCTGCAGCGCGGCTCGGTGACGACGGCCACGGCGGGCATGGTGATCGGCGAGACGATCGGCCCGGCACTGGTGGGCGTGGTGTGGCTCGGCGACCGGACCCGCGAGGGCCTGGCGTGGCTGGCAGTCACGGGGTTCGTGGTGGCGGTGGCGGGTGCGTTGGCTCTGGCACGGTTCGGCGAGCCGCCCGCGCCTTCGGAGGCACCCGAGGCTGCGGCCCCCTGAGCGGGGCTGTCCCCCTACCCGCCCCTTCCCGCGACTGGGGACAAGCCCCCGGACCCCCGTATGCGACGTTCGGCCGCATGTCCTCAAACGCCGGACGGGCTTGATTTCAAGCCCCGCCGGCGATTGAGACGCGGGGGTCCGGGGGCCGAGCCCCAGGTGCGTCTCACGGCAGCGCCCGGCACAGCGCGTCCAGTGCCCCCGCCCAGCCGCTGTCCGCCGGCGTCGCATACCCCACCACCAGCGCGTCCCTCCCCGCCGGCGCGTCCTTGTGGCGGAAGCGCGAGACGCCCTCCACCGCCAGGCCCTGCCACGCCGCCGCCTGGATCACGGAGCGCTCCGTGCCCGGCGGCAGTTCGAGCACCGCGTGCAGCCCGGCGGCGATGCCGCTGACCCGGATGTCCGGCGCGCGCTCCGACAGCGCCCGGACGAGCTGGTCGCGCCTTCTGCGGTAGCGCAGCCGCATCCCCCGTATATGACGGTCGTACGCGCCCGAGGCGATGAACTCCGCGAGCGTCAGTTGGTCCAGCGCACTCGACACCCAGTCGACGGACCCCTTCGCCTCGATGACCTCCCCGACCAGTTCCTCGGGCAGCACCATCCAGGCGAGCCGCAGCCCCGGCGCCAGCGATTTGCTCGCCGTGCCCATATAGACCACCCGCTCCGGGTCCAGGCCCTGGAGCGCGCCCACCGGCTGCCGGTCGTAGCGGAACTCCCCGTCGTAGTCGTCCTCCAGGATCAGCCCGCCCGACCCGCGCGCCCAGTCGACGGCGGCCGCGCGCCGGTCGGGGTGGAGCGGAACCCCCATCGGGAACTGGTGCGCGGGCGTCATCAGCACGGCGCCCACCCCACGCAGCGCAGCCAACTCACCCGTCTGCGAACCCAGTTCGTCGAAGGGCAGCGCAGGCGTTCGCAGACCCGCCTCGGTCAGCAGATTCCAGTGCACATCGAGCCCGTACGACTCGACGGCGACCTCCCGCACCCGCCGCTGTCTCAGTACCTTCCCCATCAGCATCAGCCCGTGTACGAAGCCGGAGCAGATGACGATGCGCTCGGGGTCCGCGTACACACCGCGCGCCCGTGCCAGATAGTCGGCCAGTACGGTCCGCAGCTCGATGCGCCCGCGTGAATCGCCGTATCCGAAGGCCTCGTGGGGCGCGGCGGTCAGCGCCCGGCGAGCCGCCTTCAGCCACTCCGCGCGCGGAAAGGAGGCCAGGTCGGGGGTGCCGGCATGCAAGCTGTAGGTGGGGCGGCGGTGGGCCGGCCGGGCTCTGACCACGCCTGCGTGCGGTTTCCTCGGCGCGGCTCGTCTGGCCACCCGCGTCCCCGAGCCCTGCTGCGCCGTGAGCCACCCTTCGGCGACCAGCTCCGCGTAGGCGTCGGCGACGGTATTACGGGCGATGCCCAGGTCGACGGCGAGCGAGCGCGAGGACGGCAGCCTGGTCCCGGGCGCCAGCCGCCCGGTGCGCACGGCCTCCCGCAACGCGTCCATCAGGCCCGATCGCAGCCCGGAGCCGCGCAGCTCGACATGCAGATCGGCACCGAAAGTGGCCCAGGAATCTGTCATGGAAGTGGACCATACTCCTGTGCCACCAGCCGCGTACCGTCGTCACCATGACGACGAACAGGAACACGTCCTACGCCCACGAGCACACCCCCCGTCTCCAGATCGGACAGCTCGCCCCCGAGGTCTACAAGGCCATGGTCAAGCTGGACGCGGCCGCCCGGCAGGGCGTCGACCCGGTCCTCCTCGAGCTGGTGAGGATTCGTGCCTCGCAGATCAACCATTGCGCCTTCTGCCTCGACATGCACACCAAGGACGCGCTCGCGGCGGGCGAGTCGGTGGAGCGGATCATCCAGCTCAGCGCCTGGGAGGAGTCGCGGCACTTCTACACCGAGAAGGAGATCGCGGCGATCGAGCTGACGGAGGCCGTGACCGTCCTGACCGACGGCTTTGTGACGGACGAGGTGTACGAGAACGCCGCGAAGCATTTCGACGAGAAGGAGCTGGCCCAGCTGATCTCCGCGATCACGGTCATCAACGCCTGGAACCGCATCGGCGTGTCGACCCGCATGGTCCCCGGCCACTACACGCCCGGCCAGTTCAAGCACTGACCGCCGCCCACTGTCCCGGGAGATCCGGCAGATCCGGCAGATCCGGGAGAACCAAAAGGTCCAGGAGGTCCAGGAGAAATGACCGTGACCGTCTTCCGCGCCCTGCACCACGGCCGTTCGCCCAGCGATCCCTTGGTCCTGCCCGGCCCCTGGGACGCGGCCAGTGCCCGCGCCTTCGCGGACGCGGGCTTCCCGGCGCTGGCCACCCCGAGCGCCGGTGTCGCGGCCGCACTCGGATACGAGGACGGGCAGACGCCCGCGGACGAGATGTTCGCGGCCGTCACCCGTATCGCCCGCTCGGTGAACGTCCCCGTCTCCGCGGACGTCGAAGCCGGCTACGGCCTGACTCCGAAGGAACTGGTGGCCCGAATCCTCGACACCGGGGCGGTCGGCTGCAACCTGGAGGACTCCGACTCGGCCACGAAAACGCTCAAGGACCCGCAGCGGCACGCGGACTGGCTGGCGGAGGTACGGGCGCAGGCGGGCGACCGGCTGTTCATCAACGCCCGGGTCGACTCGTTCCTGCGCGGCGTGAGCGACCCCGCGGAGGCGATCACCCGGGCGCGGCTCTATGTCGCGGCCGGGGCGGACTGTGTCTACCCGTTCGCCGTACCGCCAGAGCAACTCCCCCTGCTGCGCGAGGAGATCGAAGGCCCGATCAATGTCGGGCCGCTGCCGGGCAGTCCGAGCGTCGCGGAGCTGGGCCGCCTCGGCGCGACCCGGATCACCTTCGGGCCCGGTCTGCACAGGAAGGCGATGGCGGCGGTACGGACCATCGCCGAGAGCCTGCGCGCGGAGCACACACAGGCCACAGAGGGCAAAGAGGGCACAGAGCGCCCAGAGCGTGCGGACTAACCGGCCTGGTCTGCCAGGCCGGTCTGACCGGCTCCGGGCCTGGTCGCCTCCGCGTCCCTCGCCAGGTGCACCGCCGAGGCAAGACTCAGCTGCCGCTCGGCCTGGCGCAGCGCCTTGATCGCGGTGATCGAGTCGGCCGGCCCTTCGATGCCCGCCGCGGCCAGATGCCCGCGCACCCAGCGGCCGCGCAGCTCGGCGTCCGAGGCCGCGGCGGCCTCGGCGACGAGGGCGGCCGCCCGCTCGAGGCCCGGGCGTTCCTCGGGCGTGGCAGTGTCCAACGCGGCGCGGATGGCATCGGCGATGCCGTCCGCGTCACGCAGTACGAGTACGTTGAGTTCCTGCTTACCGAATCCGAGCATGTACGGATCTTCGGTCGCAGGACCCCTTCCCCTCAAGAGAGTTGAGGGGTTTCTGAGGCTACTTCTTCGGGAGCCAGGCCTTCCAAGTCGACTCGTTCGCCTTGACCCACTTCTCGGCCGCCGCCTCCGGCGACATCTTCTCGCCGGCGATCATCAGCGCGACCTCGTTCTGCTGCTCGGTCGTCCACTTGAAGTTCTTCAGGAACTCCGCCGCCTCGCCGCCGTTCTTGGCGAAGTCGGCGTTGAAGTACTTCTGCAGCGGCGTGTTCGGGTAGGCGCAGGCGATCTTCTTCGGGTCCGCGTCACAACCCGCCTTGTACTCCGGCAGCTTGACCTCGACCATGTCGATCTGGGCGTTCAGCCACTGCGGGGTCCACCAGTACGTCAGGAACGGCTTCTTCTCCTTGGCGTACTTCTTCATCGCGGTGATCTGCGCGGCCTCGGAGCCCGAGTAGTTGGTCTTGAGGTCCAGCTTCAGGTTCTTGATGAGCGCGTCGTCGTTGGTGACGTAGTCCGGCGAACCCTCGAGGATCTCGCCCTTGTCGCCGCTCTCCGCGGTCTTGAAGTCCTTGGCGAATTTGTTGAGGTTCTTGGCGTCCGTGACCTCGGGGTTCTTGTCCGCGTAGTACTTCGGCACGAACCAACCGATGTGTCCGGTGACGCCGAGGTCGCCGCCCTTGACGACGGTCTTCTTCGTCGCGAGGTACTGCTTCTCCTCCTTGGGGTGCCCCCAGTCCTCCATGATCGCGTCGATGTCGCCCTTGGAGAGCGCGTCCCAGGCGAGTACCTCGCCCATCTGCTTGGTCTTGACGGTGTAGCCCAGCTCCTTCTTCAGGATGTAGCCGGCGACGGCCGTGTTGGCCTGGGCGCCGACCCAGGACGGGACGGTCAGCGTCACGGACTTCTTGCCGCCCGCCTCGTCCTTCTTGCCGGTGTCGGCAGCGCCGCACGCGCTGAGAGTGAGGACTCCGATGGCACTGACGACAGCGGTGGTTGTACGGAGGGTGCGCATGATGCTCCTGTGCATGGATGGACGGGTTCAGTCGGTCTTGCGGGTGGTGCGCTGCGTGATCCGGTCCAGTACGAGACCGAGGCAGACGATCGCGACTCCGGCTGTCATCCCGATGCCCATCTCGCCCCGGGAGAGGCCCTTCACGACGTCGTAGCCGAGCGCGCCGCCGCCGACCAGGCCGCCGACGACAACCACGGCGAGGACCAGCACCACACCCTGGTTGACGGCGAGCTGGAGCGCCGGGCGGGCAAGCGGCAGTTGCACCTGGAGGAGTTGCTGCCGGGTCGATGCGCCGAGCGAGCGGGAGGCCTCCAGCGCGGCCGGGTCGACCTCGCGCAGACCCTGCGTCGTGATGCGTACGACGGCGGGCAGCGCATACACGACAGCCGCGATGATCGCCGAGGCGCGGGTGACGCCGAACAGCGCGACCACCGGGATGAGATACACGAACTGCGGCATGGTCTGCATGGCGTCGAGCACGGGCCGCAACCAGCGCTCCAGACGTCCGGCCCGCGCGCAGAAGATGCCCGCGAGGACACCCAGGAAGAGCGTCAGGACAAGCGCCGCGAGCACCTGCGAGAGCGTGTCGAGCGACTTCGCCCAGACCCCCAGTACGCCGATCGCCGCCATCGAGACCGTGGCGGTCAGCGCCGTCGCCCAGGTGCCGACCAGCCAGGCCACGGCGGCCACCAGCAGCAGTACGGACCACCACGGCAGCCAGAGCAGGACGTCGCGCAGGGGGTTGAGGATCCAGAGCGTGAAGTGCTCCGACCACACCTCCGTACCGCCGAGGACCGGGACGCCGGAGGAGAGATTCTCGGTGATCCAGTCCTGGGCCTTGTTGACGGGCGTGGAGATGTCGTACGTCCAGCCCTCGGGCCAGGACTTGCCGACCGCCAGCCGCCCCACCTCCGCGGCGACGACACCGGCGAACACCAGCACCCACGCGGACCGGCCGTGCAGCAGGCCGCCGCCCGGCGCGCTCTCGCCGATACGGTCGCCTGCCGCCGCCGTCGTACGGTCCAGCCAGATCGCGATCAGCACGATCGGGATGCCGGCGGCGAGCGCCTTGCCGACGTCGACGGTGGAGAGCGCCGAGTACACCTCCTCGCCGAGTCCACCGGCGCCGACGAGGGCCGCGATGACGACCATCGAGAGAGCCATCATGATCGTCTGGTTGAGGCCGAGGAGCATCTGCTTGCGGGCGAGCGGCAGCCTCGCCGTTCGCAGCCGCTGCCAGCCGCTCGCGCCGAGCGACGCGGAGGCCTCGAGCACGGCGGGGTCTGCGCCGCGCAGTCCCAGTGCCGTGAGGCGGGCCATCGGCGGGGCTGCGTAGATCACCGTGCAGAAGAGCGCGGCGGGCGTGCCGGTGCCGAAGACCAGCACGAAGGGCAGCAGATACGCGAAGGCGGGCAGCACCTGCATGGTGTCCAGCACCGGCCGCAGCGCCCGGTCGAAACGGTCGGACAGCCCGGCCGCCAGACCGATCAGCACGCCGAGCAGCGCGGCGACGGCCACCGCGACGACCATCAGCGCGATGGTGAGCAGCGCGGCGTCCCACATCCCGAGCAACCCGCACACGGCGAACGCCCCGAACGCGGTCGCCGCGACCTTGACCCCGCGCCGCCCGAGCCCGGCGGCCCGCCAGGCGAACAGCACACCGGCGGCCAGGACACCCGGCCAGCCCATGGCGTCCAGGAACCGGTAGACCACGTCGACGGCGTCCACGGCGGTGTTGGAGAAGTGGAGCAGGAAGTAGAGGAAAAGAGGGTGGGTCTCGCGGTTGTCGATGACCCATTGGTTGGCGTCGTCGAGCGGCCCGGAGACGTCGAGGGTCAGCCCGCCGGGCCAGCTGCCGCTGCCCCACAGCGAGATGCCGACAGGTATGAGCACCAGCGCGGCGACGGCGAGCAGCAGGAGCTTGCCCTTGACGCGGTGGCGCAGCAGGGTCCGGAGGGTGTGTTCAGGTGCGGCCGCCTCCTTGGCGGGGGCGGTGACGACGGCCGTCATGCGACGACCGCCTTGTCCGTATCGGCACCACGGTCGAGGCCGGCCACGACATCCAGCAGCCCGCGGTGGTCGACGACCCCCAGGCACCGCCCGTCCTGTACGACACGCGCGGTCCGGCCGCTGCGGGCGACCGCCTCGATCGCCTCGAAGACGGTCGCGTCGGCGGCGAGCGCCGGTCCGGTCTCGGCCTCGCCGGGGTCCGCCGGGCGCATCGCCGTACGCACCGTCATGACCTGCTCGCGCGGTACATCGCGGACGAAGTCCCGCACATAGTCGTCGGCGGGCGAGCCCACGATCTCCTCCGGCGTGCCCAGCTGCACGATCCGGCCGTCCCGCATCAGCGCAATACGGTCGCCGAGCTTCAGCGCCTCGCTCAGATCGTGCGTAATGAAGATCATCGTCCGGCCTTCCTCGCGGTGCAGCCGGATGACCTCCTCCTGCATATCGCGGCGGATCAGCGGGTCGAGCGCGCTGAACGGCTCGTCGAAGAGCAGCACTTCGGGGTCGACGGCGAGCGCGCGGGCAAGCCCGACCCGCTGCTGCTGACCGCCCGAGAGCTGTCCGGGACGGCGGTGTTCGAGGCCCTCGAGGCCCACCTTGGCGATGACGTCCGCGGCCCGGGAGCGGCGGGCGGCCTTGCCCATGCCCTGGATCTCGAGACCGTACGCGACGTTGTCGAGCACGGAGCGGTGCGGCAGCAGGCCGAAGTGCTGGAAGACCATGGACGCACGGTGGCGGCGCAGTTCGCGCAGCCGCGCCGTGTCCATGGACAGCACGTCCTCGCCGTCGATGGCGATCGACCCGGATGTGGGCTCGATCAGCCGGGTCAGACAGCGTACGAGCGTCGACTTGCCGGAGCCGGAGAGGCCCATGACGACGAAGACCTCGCCCTTGCGCACATCGAAGGAGACATCGCGTACGGCGGCGGTGCAGCCGGTGCGCTCGCGCAGCTCGACCGGGGAGAGCGCACCGAGTTCGGCGTCGCCGGGGATGCGGCCGGCCTTCGGACCGAAGACCTTCCACAGGTCGCGTACGGAGAAGACGGGTGGCTGACCGGCGTCGGAAGCGGCCACCTCGGTCACCTCCGCACCCTTCGTCTCCGCGCCGGGCTCGGCCTTGGTCCCGGCCTTGGTCTCCGCCTTGGTCCCGGCCTTGGTCTCCGCCTTGGTCTCGGCCTTGGTGCCGGACTCGGACTCGGTCTCGGACTTCATCGGGTCACGCCCCTCTCCTCGGAAGCCGCGGACAGCAGCTCCGCGCACTTCTCTCCGACCATCAGGACCCCGATCATCGGGTTCACGGCAGGCATCGTCGGGAATACGGACGCGTCCGCGATACGGATGCCGTCGAGACCTCTGACCGTCAAGTCCGGGGAAACTACGGCAAGTTCATCATTGGCGGCACCCATTCGGCAGGTACCTGCGGGGTGGTACACCGTGTGCGCGACCTTCCGCGCGTACTCCCCGATCGCCTCGTCGGAGGTGACCTCGGGCCCCGGGCAGACCTCCCTTTTCAGCCAGCCGGCCAGCGGTTCGGCCTTGGCTATCTCGCGGGCGATCTTGATGCCGTCGACGAGCGTACGGCCGTCGTAGTCGTCCTCATCAGTGAAGTAACGGAAGTCCAACGCAGGCTTTACATCCGGATCCGCGCTGGTCAGATACAGCCTGCCGCGACTGCGCGGCTTGGGGATGTTCGGCGTCAGCGACACCCCGTGCGCGGGCCGCTGATAGCCGAGCCGCTCCGGGTTGTCGGTGAACGGTATTTGGTAGAAGTGGAACATCAGGTCGGGCCCTTGTGCGTCCGGATCCCGCCGTACGAAGAGGCCCGCGTCGCTGTCCATCGCCGAGTTCTCGGGGATCGGCCCGTGCGTCTCCCAGACGATCACCGATTCCGGGTGGTCGAGCAGGTTCTCGCCGACGCCCGGCAGATCGTGTACGACGGGGATGCCGAGGCGCTCCAGATCGGCGCGCGGCCCGATGCCGGAGTGCAGCAGCAGCCGCGGAGTGTCCACCGCGCCGGCGCAGACCAGGACTTCGTGCCGCGCCTCGACGAACTGCTCCTCGCCGTCCTTCGTACGGACATGCACCCCGGTCGCGCGTGTGCCGTCCAGCTCCAGCTTGTACGCCCAGGTCTCCAGGGCGATATGCAGGTTCGGGCGGTCCAGGAACGGGTGCAGATACGCGACCGAGGCGGAGGACCGCTTGTTGTTCTCCGGGTGGTACGCGAGGTCGAAGAAGCCGACGCCTTCGTGGAACGGCTTCTTGTTGAAGCCCTCGACGCGCGGGACGGCCACCGCCGCCTGGGCCGCGTCGACGAAGTCACGGGCGATGGCGTTACGGTCCGCCTCGTCGACGGGGACGATGTTGTTCCGCAGCCGGTCGAAGTACGGGTCCATCGCGGCGGCGTCCCAGCCCTCGGCGCCCGCCGCCGCCCACTCGTCCCAGTCGGACGGCAGCGGCCGGAAGGCGATGAGGGTGTTGTGGGAGGAGCAGCCGCCGAGCACCCGGGCGCGGCTGTGCCGGATGTGGGAGTTGCCGCGAGGCTGCTCGGTGGTCGGGTAGTCGTAGTCGAGCTCGCCGCCGAGGAGCCCCATCCAGCGCCGCAGGGTGAGGACTTCGGGGCGGTCGACATCGCTCGGCCCGCCCTCGATGACGGCGACGGTGATGTCCGGGTTCTCGGTGAGCCGGGAGGCGATCACGGATCCCGCGGTGCCGCCGCCGACGACGACATAGTCGTACGTGGTCATGTTCTGCTGCGTCATTTCTGCGTACCCCTGCTCAGCCCGCGAACCAGCGCACGGGACGCGGGGCGAGGTTCTGGTAGATGTGCTTGGCCTCGCGGTACTCGGCGAGGCCGGCGGGCCCGAGTTCACGGCCGATGCCGCTCTTCCCGAATCCGCCCCACTCGGCCTGTGGCAGATAGGGGTGGAAGTCATTGATCCAGACGGTCCCGTGCCGCAGCCGCCCGGCGACGCGCCGCGCCCGGCCCGGGTCGGCGGTCCACACGGCGCCGGCGAGCCCGTACTCGGTGTCGTTGGCGAGGGCTACGGCCTCGTCCTCCGTACGGAAGGTCTCGACGGTCAGGACGGGGCCGAAGATCTCTTCGCGTACGACGCGCATGTCGCGGTGGCACTGGTCGAGGACGGTGGGCCGGTAGAAGTACCCCTCGTATCCCTCCCCTTCCGGCCTTGCTCCACCGGCGCGCAGCACCGCGCCCTCCGCCAGGGCGGAGGCGACGTACTCCTCGGTCTTGGCGAGCTGCTGCCGAGAGACGAGGGGCCCGCACTCCACGCCCTTCTCGGTGCCTCGTCCGAGGCGGATCTTCTCGGCGCGGCGGGCGAGTTCGCCGACGAAGCGCTCGCGCAGCGACTCCTCGACGATGAGCCGCGACCCGGCGGAACAGACCTGCCCACTGTGAATGAACGCCGCGTTGAGCGCCTGATCGACGGCAGTGTCGAAGTCTTCGTCCGTCCCGCACGCATCGGCGAAGACCACGTTGGGGTTCTTGCCACCGAGTTCGAGGGCGACCTTCTTGACGCTGTCGGCGGCGGTGCGCATCACCTTCGTACCGCTGGACAGTCCACCGGTGAAGGACACCAGATCCACATCGGGGTGCTCGGCCAGCCGGGCCCCGACGGGGTCGCCGGCGCCGGTGACAATGTTCGCGACGCCGGCGGGCAGTCCGGCCTCGACGAGCAGCTCGATGAGCGCGACGGTGGTCAGCGGGGTGATCTCGCTGGGCTTGATCACAAAGGTATTGCCTGCGGCCAGCGCCGGGGCAATCTTCCAGCTCGCTTGCAGGAGCGGGTAGTTCCAGGGCGTGATCAGCGCACACACCCCGACGGGCTCATGCACCACCACGCTGTGGATGTCCGGCGAACCGGCGTCCACCACTCTCCCGCCGCTCTCGTTCATGACGAGGTCGGCGAAGTAACGGAAGGCGTCGCTCACGCAGTCGACGTCGACACGCCCTTCTTCAAGGGTCTTTCCGGCGTCCCGGCTCTCCAGCAGACCGATCTCTTCGCGGTCGCGCTGGAGCAACTCGGCGACGCGCCGCAGCAGCGCGGCACGCTCGGCGACGGGGGTACGGGGCCACTCGCCCTGGTCGAATGCGGTACGCGCGGCGGCGATCGCGGCGTCGGTGTCCTCGGTCCCGCCCTCCGCCACGACGGCGAAGACGGTCGCGTCAGCGGGGTCGATTATCTCGCGCGTGGCGCCGGATACGGCTGCGCGCCACTCTCCGCCCACGTGGATGGTCTGTTGTGCCGACACGTCGCGTTTTGCCTTCCGTTCCCGATAAGTTCCACACCGGTGATATCCGGCGGTCGGGTCCCCTGCCCCAGGGTTCGGAAAGCATGCGCATTGGGTGTCTCAAAGTTACCCGTATCACTTTGCCCCGGCGGGGCAGGCGCACTCGGGCCTCATCAACTCCGTCGGGCCGCATCCCGCGCGGCCCCTGCGTGACCGAGGGCGACACCGGCCGCGATCACCGCGAGGGACAGCAGCACGGTGATCGCCGGATCGACGAACGCGGGCACGAAGTCGTGGGTGTACCCGTCGGACCAGCGACAGGTCGAGCCGACCGGGAAAAGACTGTCCTGCATCCGCTCCAACCGCGCGCCCGCGTTCCCGGAGGAGTACCCGTACCGCTCGGTTGCGCAGGTGTAGGACTCGTTCTCCAGCCGGATGTAGCACATGAGCCCGTAGACATAGAGCGCCAGCGCGACCGTCACGCACACCACCGCGATGTCCCGCAGCGTCCCCGCGAGCGTCGGGGCGGCAAAGCCACGACGGGCGATGAACGTAGGGAACAGATACGCGCAGAGCATGATCAGGACGAGCAGCCCGAGAACGATCATCCCCAGGGCCGCCACGCCGTTCTGACCGGTGTCCGCCGCCAGCTGGACCGTCTCAGGAGCCTCGGAGATCAAACGCATGCGGCTCATCCTGCATCATCGAACATTGACCGCATCCAGCTCCTCCTGTCCGGCGAGGTCAGTTCCGCACGGTCAGTACCACCGGCATGAAAAACGCCCCCGGCGGCCTGTCGGCTGCCGGGGGCGGTGCGTACGTACGTGAGGCGTACGGATCAGATGAGGCCGAGCTCGCGGACCGCCGCGCGCTCCTCCTCCAGCTCCTTCACCGACGCGTCGATGCGCGCACGCGAGAAGTCGTTGATGTCCAGGCCCTGGACGATCTCGTACTTGCCGTCCTTCGTGGTGACCGGGAACGACGAGATCAGGCCCTCCGGGACGCCGTAGGAGCCGTCCGACGGGATGCCCATGGAGGTCCAGTCGCCCTCCGCGGTGCCGTTGACCCAGGTGTGGACGTGGTCGATCGCGGCGTTCGCGGCCGAGGCGGCCGAGGACGCGCCACGGGCCTCGATGATCGCGGCGCCGCGCTTGGCGACGGTCGGGATGAAGGTGTCGGCGAGCCACTTCTCGTCGTTCACGACCTCGGCGGCGTTCTTGCCCGCCACCTCGGCGTGGAAGATGTCCGGGTACTGGGTCGCGGAGTGGTTGCCCCAGATGGTGAGGCGGCGGATCTCGGAGACCGGGGCGCCGGTCCTCTTCGCAAGCTGGGAGATCGCGCGGTTGTGGTCGAGGCGGGTCATCGCGGTGAAGCGCTCGGCCGGTACGTCCGGGGCCGCGGCCTGCGCGATGAGCGCGTTGGTGTTGGCCGGGTTGCCGACGACGAGGACCTTGATGTCGTCCGCGGCGTTGTCGTTGATGGCCTTGCCCTGCGGCTTGAAGATGCCGCCGTTGGCGGAGAGGAGGTCGCCGCGCTCCATGCCCTTCGTACGCGGACGGGCGCCGACCAGCAGGGCCACATTGGCCCCGTCGAAGGCGACGTTCGGGTCGTCCGTGATCTCAATGCCGCTCAGCAGCGGGAAGGCGCAGTCCTCGAGCTCCATCGCGGTGCCCTCGGCGGCCTTCAGGCCCTGCGGGATCTCGAGGAGACGAAGCTTGACCGGCACATCCGCGCCTAGCAGGTGGCCGGAGGCGATGCGGAAGAGCAGCGCGTAGCCGATCTGGCCGGCCGCGCCGGTCACGGTGACATTCACGGGAGTGCGGGTCATGGCGATCTCCGTAAGACAGCTGGCGGTAGGGGTCCCTGCCCCTGGTGCTGGACACCCCTTCGCCCGTCTTCTGAATCTTGACGTGAAGAGATATCCAGCGTCAGGCTATCCGACCCGCGCCCCCGGCATTCCCCGCCCCCTTGTGGCGCGGCTCACGCGCGGCTCACGAACCGCTCACGCATGGCCCACCGCTGCGCTCACTGCTGCCCGGTGCACCCCGTCGTCCCCGTCTTCAGCGTCGCGCACGCCTTTACCTCGGCCGGCGCCGCCGCCGCGGTCATAGGGGTGTACGCGTCGTTGTCCCCGTTCACCAGGCCGTTCTGCGCGCCCTTGCCGCCCACGCTTATCTGCACCGTGTCGCCGGGGGCCGCCTGAGTGATACGGGCCCAGGCCGCCTGGCAGGTCTTGCTGTACCGGACCTCGACCCGGGCCTTGCCGACAGTCGCGCTGGAGACGGTCTTGGCGAGCTGTCCGCCACAGCCCATGGCCTCCGGGTCCTGGCCCGTGCAGTCCTTGCCACTGCACTTCACACCGGCCGGCAGCGGCGGGCTGCTGGTCGTCGGCGGGGCGGACGGCGTCTTGGCCGCGGTCTTGCCGCCGTCGCCGTCACCGCCGAGGTCGGTCAGGAGCACGGCCGCGGCTATCACCAGCAGCGCGCCGACCACGCCGGCCAGGAACATGGTGACTTTGCGCTTTCCACGTCCCTGGTCGGGGGCGGCGGTGGGGCCGGAAGGTGCGGTCGGCGGTGACATCGGCGGGCCCTGGTGGCCGGGCGAGCCCTGGTGGTCCGGGCCGGGCTGCACCGGTACGCGCGGACGACGCTGCTCATCGGTCCTGAACGCCCCGGCCTCCGGTCCGGCCGGCTCCGCGGGCGCGGCCGTCCGGCCCCCCGAGCGGCTGTTCGCGGCGCCCGCGGGGGCAGGGCCGAACTCACCGAGCGCCGCCCGCGCCTGGGAGATGCGTATCGCTTCCATGGTCATGTCGTGGCGCATCTCGGAGCGGCTCCAGGCGCGCTCCGCCAGCTCCCACATGGTGGTGAGATGGAGCGTGTTCGTACCGGTCACCTCGGCCAGCGCGACGATCGCGCCCTTGGGCGCGAGCAGCCGACCGTTCAGATACCGCTCCCACGACGTCTTGCTGTACCCGGTGCGGTCCGCGACCGCGGCGAGGTTCAGCCCGCTGCGGTCGACGAGCCGACGGAGCTGGCTGGTGAACTCCCGGACCTGCGGGTCCAGCTCCTCCGGTAGTGCCTTCCAACGAGGCATTGCCCCCCCTTGTCCCCCGAACGTTCCTGAATTGCCCCGCGCTGTCCCGACCCCGTGCCGTGCCCTTCGGGCGTCCGTGTTCCGGACTACCCAGTGGGATGCGCAGAGCCAGGATGTCAGTTCCTGTAATTGGAGTGCACGGGAGCATTCGGGACAGTTGGTGCGCCCCCCTGCGCGCCCCGCCCCGGCTGCCGCTTCAGTCTCGCATCCGTAGCCCAACGATCACACCGTGGCGGAATGGTCACTTCCATGCCACAGGCACCAGGCGTCCCTTGAACGCGGTTGGCGCGTCCATGACTCTTGAAGCACGACGGCGCCCGTCCTCCCTCGGGGGAGAGGACGGGCGCCGTCGGCATTCGGTGCCGGTTTCCTCAGGCGGACGCCATCTTCTTCTGCAGGTTGGCGTCGAGCGCGTCCAGGAACTGCTCCGTGGTCAGCCACGGTGCGTCTTTGGAGATGAGCAGCGCCAGGTCCTTGGTCATCTGGCCGCCCTCGACGGTCTCGATGCAGACCTGCTCGAGCGTCTCGGCGAACCTGGTGACCTCGGGAGTGCCGTCCAGCTTGCCGCGGTGGGCGAGACCACGGGTCCAGGCGAAGATCGAGGCGATCGGGTTGGTCGAAGTCGCCTTGCCCTGCTGGTGCTGGCGGTAGTGGCGGGTGACCGTGCCGTGCGCCGCCTCGGCCTCGATGGTCTTGCCGTCGGGCGACATCAGGACCGAGGTCATCAGGCCGAGCGAGCCGAAGCCCTGCGCGACGATGTCGGACTGGACGTCGCCGTCGTAGTTCTTGCAGGCCCAGACATAGCCGCCCTCCCACTTGAGCGCCGAGGCGACCATGTCGTCGATCAGGCGGTGCTCGTAGGTGAGGCCCTTGGCGTCGAACTCGGCCTTGAACTCGGCGTCGAAGATCTCCTGGAAGATGTCCTTGAAGCGACCGTCGTACTTCTTGAGGATCGTGTTCTTCGTGGACATGTAGACCGGATACTCACGGGCCAGGCCGTACCGGAACGAGGCGCGCGCGAAGTCGCGGATCGACTCGTCGTGGTTGTACATACTGAGGGCGACGCCGGAGCCCGGGAACTCGTGGACCTCGAGCTCGATCGGCTCGGAGCCGTCCTTCGGGGTGAAGGTCATGGTGAGGGTGCCCGGGCCCGGGACCTTCAGGTCGGTGGCGCGGTACTGGTCGCCGAAGGCGTGACGGCCGACGACGATCGGCTTGGTCCAGCCCGGGACGAGCCGCGGCACGTTCTCCATGATGATCGGCTCACGGAAGATGACGCCGCCGAGGATGTTGCGGATGGTTCCGTTCGGCGAGCGGTACATCGCCTTGAGGTTGAACTCCTCGACCCGCGCCTCGTCCGGCGTGATCGTGGCGCACTTGACGCCGACACCGTGCTCCTTGATGGCCTTGGCGGCGTCGACGGTCACCTGGTCGTTGGTGGCGTCGCGGTGCTCGATGCCCAGGTCGAAGTACTTCAGCTCGACATCGAGGTACGGCAGGATCAGTTTGTCCTTGATGAAGGACCAGATGATGCGGGTCATCTCGTCGCCATCGAGCTCGACGACCGGGTTGGCTACCTTGATCTTGGCCATGACGTGGAACGTCCCTCTCACGCGCTTCGGCTGGGGTCGGCGAAGTCAGTGATGTCGCGGTCTCAGACTCCGCCGATATATCTCGTCATCAAGATACTCCAGATATCTCGTCATCAAGATACTCGAACGTCGGGACCAACCGTCGGGACTAACGGACGGTGAAGTGGACGGCGTCCTCGAGGAACGGGACGTCGAGCCACGGCTTCGGCTGCGTCACGAGCGCGAGCAGCACGATCAGGGTGCCGAGCAGCCCGTACGTGACCATGTCCGTGAAGCGCGAGCGCACCGCGAGCATGCCGACGGAGGGCAGGGTGCGGCGCATGACGGCAGCGGTGAGCAGGGCCACGCCGATCAGGATGGTGCCCACCCGGAAGGCGTCGGCGAAGGCATCGCTGCCGACGATCACCAGGCCGAGGCCGGCGAGGGCGAGGACGGTGAGCAGGGGCCACTGACGAGCGGGCGCGGAAGCGTCCCCCGGCGCGGCCCGTCCACCACCCTCGGGCCTGGCGGTGTCCCGGGTGAGGGAGGGGGGCCGGCGGGAGGGCGTCTTGCCGGTGCCGGGGCCGACCCCTTGAGTGTCGGCCGCCGTCGCGGAGGCTGCTTCGGCGTCCGGGCCGGCGTGGCGGGGGTGGACGGCGTCGGCGATCACGGCGGCGGCAGCGGCGTCCGGGGTCTCCGGCTTCGGGGAGGCGGCGTCGGTTTCCGGACGGGATCCGCTGTCGGCGGCGTCGGCCGCGGACTTCGGCGCGGCACCCTCGTCGCGGCCAGTCCCGCCACCGGCCGCATCGGCCACCGGATTCAGGTCGGCGCCGTCGGCGTCAGCGGCACCCGAGTCCTGGTCGCCGGACCGGGAGCGGACCGCCGCAGCGGACTCGCCGTCCTCGGCGGGAGCACCGGCGGCGTCGGCCGCGGACTTCGGCGCGGCATCCTCGTCGCGGCCAGTCCCGCCACCGGCCGCATCAGCCACCGGATTCAGGTCGGCGCCGTCGGCGTCCGGGCCGCCCGGCCGGAACGGCTCGTCCTCCGCGGTGGACGCCCTCTTCCGGGCGGCCGCCGCGGCCGCCTCGTCCCGCGCGTCCCCACCGGTCCCCGCCCCGTTCGGGCTCGCGCCCGCGCCCCGCGGCTCCGCCGCGTCGGCTCCGTCGTTCGTGCGTACGCCCATGGGCTCAGCCTTCCCGGTCAGCCCGCGGCGGCGACCGCTGCGCGCTCCGCCGCCTCGACCACGTTGACCAGCAGCTGCGCGCGGGTCATCGGGCCCACGCCGCCGGGGTTCGGGGCGACCCAGCCGGCCACCTCGGCGACGCCCGGGTGGACGTCCCCGACGATCTTGCCGTTCTCGTCACGGCTGACGCCGACGTCGAGCACGGCCGCGCCCGGCTTGACGTCCTCCGGCTTGACCAGGTGCGGGACACCGGCCGCGGCCACGATGATGTCCGCCTGCCGCAGATGCGCGGACAGATCGCGCGTACCGGTGTGGCACTGCGTCACCGTCGCGTTCTCGGACTTACGGGTCAGCACCAGCGGCATCGGCCGCCCGATGGTGATCCCGCGGCCCACGACCACCACATTCGCGCCGTTGATCTCGACGCCGTGGTGCCGGAGCAGCTGGACGATGCCGTACGGAGTGCACGGCAGCGGGCCCTCCACACCGAGCACCAGCTTGCCGAGGCTCATCGGGTGCAGCCCGTCCGCGTCCTTGGCCGGGTCCATCAGCTCCAGGACGCGGTTGGCGTCGATGCCCTTGGGGAGCGGCAGCTGGACGATGTAGCCCGTGCACTCGGGGTTGTCGTTGAGTTCCCGTACGACCGCCTCGATCTCCTCCTGCGTGGCGGTGTCGGGCAGTTCGCGCTGGATCGAGGCGATGCCGACCTGCGCGCAGTCGCGGTGCTTGCCGCTGACGTACCAACGGCTGCCCGGGTCGTCCCCGACGAGCAGGGTCCCAAGGCCCGGGGTGATGCCCCGCTCCTTGAGCGCCGCCACGCGGGCGGTCAGGTCGGACTTGATCGCGGCTGCGGTGGCCTTGCCATCGAGAATCTGGGCGGTCATGGACCCATCCTCGCGGATGGACCCGCCCGGGTTCCAATTCGGGCCGCCGTCACGCGCCGATCGCGGCGTCTTCACGCTCCCTCACGGCCCGCCGCAAGGGAACCTGAGGTTGCACTTGCACAACACATAGGGTTCCCGACTGGACAAAAAGTCGACGTTAATACCACGATGAGCCGCGCAGTACCGCGGCAGTGTTGGGGGGCAAACCGCTGATCTTGTGACGTTCCTCCGCTCGGACCGCATCGTCCCCGCATTTTTCAACGGAGGAATCCCGCCATGAGCTTCGGCGACCCGAACAACCCCTACGGCCAGCCGCAAGGCCAACCGCAGCAGCCGGGCTACGGCTACCCCCAGCAGGGCCAACCGCAGCAGCCGGGCTACGGCCAGCCGCAGCAGCCGGCATACGGCTACCCGCAGGCCCCGCCGGTGCAGCAGCCCTACGGCGGCGCCCCGACGTCCATGCCCGGTCTGATGACTGCGGCCCGCGTCCTCCTGTACATCATTGGCGGTCTGCAGGTCCTCATCGGAATCATCGCGGCCATCGCCATCGCGGCTGCCTCGGACGCGGTCGACTCGGACGCAGCAACTGGTCTGGCCGGTCTCGGCTTCATCGTGGTCATCATCCTGCTGGCCTTCGCGGGCCTGGCGATCTTCCTCGGGGTGAAGTTCTCCACCGGCGGCACCGCCATCCGCGTCATCACGATCGTGTACGCATCGCTGATGATCCTCGGATCCCTCGCCAACTTCGCGTCCGGCCAGGCCAGCGGCGTGGTCGGCGGCCTCGTCTCCCTCGCCATCGGCGGCATCATCCTCGCCGCGATGGTGACCTCGCAGGCGTCTGCCTGGTTCAACCGCCCGCGTTACTGAGGTACTTGGCACCACACACGTACCGAATACACGAAGGCCGTAACACTCGCCGACCGGCGGGTTTACGGCCTTCGGCCGTTCTACCGGCACATTCGCGCCGCCTCGGCCGGAACGCTGCCTTCGATCTACGCCCATCCCTACGCTGGCGCCTGATTCCGTCGGGGGAAGGGATTTGAGCATGTACAGCATCATCGTGGTGCCCGCGGACTGCGCAGGGCCTGGTGAGCAGATCAGGCTGGCGCCGGGGGAGGCGCTCCGCTTCGGCCGCGCCGCGGCCACCGACGGCCGCCGCCATCTGACCATTCCGCACCACGGGGTGTCCCGTACGGCGGGTGAGATCATCGCGGCCGGGACGTACTGGTCGCTGAGCAATCTCAGCACCACATCCACGTACGTCGTCGAAAATCCGGAAGGCGCAGGCGAACACATCAAGATCGCCCCGGGCCGGATCGACGCACCCGTCCCCTTCGAGTTCTCACGCATCGTCCTGCCGGCCGCCGACGAGCTGGTGACCTTCGATGTCTGGGCGCCGCGTCACGACTACGCCGACGACGCCCCGCCCGGCGAGGGCGAACCGACCGCGCTCGCCTTCCCGCTCGACCGCACCAAGCGCTACTACCTGGTGCTCGCGGCCCTGTGCGAACCGCGGCTGCGCGGTGAACCGCACGCGCCGCTGCCCACGGTCGATCAGGTCGTCGAGCGGCTGCAACCCGTATGGCCGGCGGCGAACAGGACCTCCGTCCAGTGGAACATCGACTATCTGGCGGTCAAGCTCCGCCTCAAACAGCCCCCGGAATCCGCGGACGGCGGCCCGAGGCTGAACGGCAAGAAGGAGTCGCTGGTCTCGCTCGCCCTGCGCTTCGACCTGGTGCGCGAAGCCGAACTCGATGCATTGGACAGGTTGTTGGTGTGACCGACGCCAGCCACTTCACCGTGCCCGTACCGTCCGGCTACCGCGTCGGCGACTGGGAGGTCCGCGAACCGCTCGCATCCGGCGCCTTCGGCAGCGTCTACGCCGCCCGCGCCGTGGACGGATCCGGCGACGCCGCGCTCCCCGCCCCGACCCCGGCCGCCGAAGCGGGCGATGACACCGCGAGGGACCCCACCGCAGCCGCGGACGCGATGAGCAGCGCGCCGGCCTTCCCCTGGAACTTGAGCATTGTGGTTCCTTCCCATGACGGCCCCGGCGCCCCCCGTGGACACCGGTCTGTGCCGTGCAATGAGCGAACCACCCGCCCTGCCGCGAGGGCACCTGTGAACTCATAGGTTGCGAGGAGGCCCCGCCCCGCGGTGCGGGGCGGGGCCTCCGGGCCGTACGGCTCAGTGGGCTGGGTGAGCTCAGTGGAAGAAGTGGCGCGTGCCCGTGAAGTACATCGTCACGCCCGCCTTCTTCGCCGCCTCCACCACCAGCTCGTCCCGCACCGAACCACCCGGCTGCACCACGGCCTTGATGCCCGCGGCCAACAGGATCTCCAGGCCGTCCGGGAACGGGAAGAACGCGTCCGACGCGGCGTAGGAACCCTGCGCGCGCTCGGCCCCGGCCCGTTCCACCGCGAGCTTCGCGGAGTCGACGCGGTTGACCTGGCCCATGCCGACACCGACCGACGCGCTGTCCTTGGCGAGCAGGATCGCGTTGGACTTGACCGCGCGGCAGGCCTTCCACGCGAAGGCGAGCTCGGCCAGCTCGTCCGCCGACAGCGCCTCACCCGTCGCCAGCGTCCAGTTCGCCGGGTCGTCGCCCTCCGCCTGAAGGCGGTCCTTGATCTGCAGCAGCGCGCCGCCCTCGATGGGCCGGAGCTCGACGGGGGCCGCCGGGGAGCCCGTACAACGCAGCACGCGGATGTTCTTCTTGCGGGCCAGCACCTCGACCGCGCCGTCCTCGTACGCCGGGGCGACGATGACCTCGGTGAAGATCTCGGCGACCTGCTCGGCAAGCGCGACCGTGACCGGCCGGTTGACGGCGATGACCCCGCCGAACGCCGACAGCGGGTCGCAGGCGTGCGCCTTGCGGTGCGCATCGGCGACATCCGCGCCGACCGCGATGCCGCACGGGTTGGCGTGCTTGATGATCGCGACACAGGGCTCGTCGTGGTCGTACGCCGCGCGCCGGGCGGCCTCCGTGTCGACGTAGTTGTTGTACGACATCTCTTTGCCGTGCAGCTGCTCCGCGTCGGCCAGGCCCCCGTTGCCGTTGGAGTACAGCGCCGCGGCCTGGTGCGGGTTCTCGCCGTAGCGAAGCACGTTCGTACGCTCGAAGGTCGCGCCCAGGAAGTCGGGGAGGACCGAGTCGTCGGCGGGCGCGTAGGAGGAGGCGAACCAGGAGGCGACGGCCACGTCGTACGAGGCGGTGTGCTGGAAGGCCTCGGCGGCGAGCCGCTTGCGGGCGGTCAGGTCGAAGCCGCCCTCCTTGACCGCGTCGAGGACGTCCGCGTACCGCGCGGGGCTGGTGACGACGGCGACGGAAGGGTGGTTCTTGGCGGCGGCGCGGACCATCGACGGGCCGCCGATGTCGATCTGCTCGACGCACTCGTCGGGAGAGGCGCCCGAGGCGACGGTCTCCCGGAACGGGTAGAGGTTGACGACCACGAGATCGAAGGGCTCCACGCCGAGCTCGGCGAGCTGCTCGCGGTGCGACTCGAGCCGCAGGTCGGCGAGGATGCCGGCGTGCACGCGCGGGTGCAGCGTCTTGACCCGGCCGTCCAGGCACTCGGGGAAGCCGGTGAGCTCCTCGACCTTGGTGACCGGCACCCCGGCCGCGGCGATCTTCGCGGCGGTCGAGCCGGTGGAGACCAGCTCCACACCCGCCTCGTGCAGCCCGCGGGCGAGCTCCTCAAGACCCGTCTTGTCATAAACACTGACCAGCGCTCGCCGGATGGCCCGCTTCGCAGCCTCAACAGTCACGGGAAAACTACCTTTCGTCCCTCAATGCGGTAGCCGTTACGGGCCAGACGCCCCACGACCTCGACGAGCAGCCGTCGCTCGATTTCCTTGATCCGCTCATGGAGAGCGGCTTCATCGTCCTCGTCCCGTACCTCGACCACGCCCTGCGCGATGATCGGGCCGGTGTCGACGCCGTCGTCGACGAAGTGGACAGTGCATCCGGTGACCTTCGCGCCGTACGCGAGCGCGTCGCGCACTCCGTGGGCTCCGGGGAAGCTGGGCAGCAGGGCGGGATGCGTATTGACGCAGCGGCCACCGAAGCGGGCGAGGAATTCCTTCCCCACGATCTTCATGAAGCCGGCCGAGACGACGAGATCCGGTTCGTACGCGGCGGTGGCCTCGGTGAGCGCGGTGTCCCACGCGTCGCGCGTCTCGTAGTCCTTGACCCTGCACACAAAGGTGGGCAGCCCGGCGCGCTCGGCGCGCTCCAGACCGGCGATCCCGTCCCGGTCGGCGCCGACGGCGACGATACGGGCGCCGAAGCCCTGAGGGTCGTCGGCGATCGCGTCGAGCAGGGCCTGGAGATTCGTTCCGGAGCCGGAGACCAGGACCACGAGGCGGGCCGGTCGGGCGGAGGGGGGCGGGGAGGCCACGGCGGGTCTCTTTCTCGCGTTGCTGTACGTCTTTGTGTGGTCGTACGAACGAATCGCGCCCCCCGATACGGGGAACTCTACGAAGGGGCCGACCGTCAGCAACGATACCGGCACACAGAACGGCCCCCACGGGACGGGGGCGTGGCCGGGAGGTAGCGTCAGGGGACAGGACCCGTCCCCCGACGGGCAAGACGACACAAGACCCCATGTGCGCTGGGTCTGAGGGGAAGACGTTCACCAGATGCCGGACCGACGCCGCCGTACGGACCTCCTGTTGCCGCGGGAGCGCCAGTCCACGGATGACAACAATCCCTTCGCGCCGCCGCCGGAGGGCAGGCCGGACCAGCCCTGGCAGCCCCGGCGCCCGGCGAACGACGGCTCGTCCGACGACTCCTCCTCGTCTTCCTCCGACACGCCTTCCTCCGGCACACCTGACGACCGTTCCGGCCGTTCCGGCTGGGGCAGCCAGTGGAGCAGCCGCCAGCCGGGCCGCTCCTCGGGCGGCGGCTTCGGCGGCCGCCCGAGCGGTCAGAACGGTCAGAACGGTCAGAACGGCGGCCAGCAAGGCCCCGAGGGCGGCTCCTCCGGCGGCCTCAAGTGGGACCCGACGGACCCGGCCCAGCGCCGCGCGCGCTATGCGCTGCTCTCCGGCATGTGGGCGTTCTTCTTCGCGCTGTTCGACCTCTCGGAGATCGCGCTGCTGCTCGGCGCGCTGGCGCTGTACTGGAGCATCAGCTCCCTGCGCGCCAAGCCCCGGCGCCCCGCGCCGGACGCCGTGACATCTCCCACACCGCCGGCGCCGGTGGCACCCGCGACTCCAGGCAGGCCGCAGATCACGGCGGCGGTGAGCGGTCTGGTGATGGCGAGCATCGCGCTGGTGATCGTGGCGGCGTCATTCACGGCGCAGCTGGTCTACCGCGACTACTACACCTGCGTGAACGACGCGCTGACCAAGTCGGGCCAACTGGCCTGCAACGACCTGCTCCCGGAGCCGCTCCGCGGAGTGATCGGCGTCCAGGAGTAAACGGGCGCCGACCGGGCGGTTTCTCCAGGTCCCGGCCCCGCCTCGGGGCCGGGTGCGTGGCCTCTCTGCCGTGCAGCGGCGCGAAGCTGCCCCGCGCCGGGGGCTCGGGGCTTGCCCCCCAGTTTCGGGAAGGGGCGGGGCCGGGGACACCCCCTACGGCGCCCCCGGCGCCGGCTCCTCCGGGTCCGTCTGCTCCACCGGCTCCACCGGCTCCACCGGCGCGGTCGGCGGCACTGGCGGCTCCGGCATCCGCATCGGCGGGAACTCCGACATCAGACCCCCCGACGCCTCCCTCAGCGCCGCCCGTCGCGCCTCCCGCTCGTCCCTCTCGCCTCTCTCGCTCCACGAGCCCGTCGGCAAGATGTCGTACGGCTCCAACGCCGGGTCGTCGGGCTCCGTCGACTCAAGGGCCTCCGGAGCCTCCGGGGCCGGCACCGCCTCCGCCGGAACCGGAACCGAAGCGGGAGCGGGAGCCGGAACCGGAGCGGGAACCGGCACCTCCGCCTCGCCCCGTCGCCCCCGCAACCGCCACGCCCGCAGCCCCAGCGCCCCCGGCACCCCGATCCCCGCCGACCAGAGCAGCGCCGCCGGGCCCGTCAGCCACCACACCGGGCCGAACTCCACCAGCGCCCGCGTGCCCATCGGGCCGCACGACGCCGCCGTCAGGATCGCCGTGAACGCCGCGCATCCCGTCGCCCCGAGCAGCACGGTCAGCGCGGTCTCGCGGCAGCCCCACACCTCCTCCCGTTCCGCGTACCGCAGTGCCGCCGACCGTTCCGTGAACCAGGCGATCACCGCCCCCGCGGCGACCGGCACCACCAGCGCCGCCCAGTTCAGCGGCGTGCCCGGCCCCTCCGAAGGGACCGCGGCGAGCAGCGGGAAGTAAGGCAGCGCGGGATCCCCGGCCAACGCAAGCGGCATCGCCGTCGCGCCCGTACCGAGTGCGAAACCGGGACCGAGGCCGTACGCCGCGCCCCAGACCGCCGCGTTCGGCACCAGCGCGAGCCCCAGCAACAGCACCGCCAGCCGCCCCGACCACTCCTCCGCGAGGTGGAAAAACGAGTCCTGCGTCGCGTCCGCGTGCCACACCAGCGACGCCGCGACCAGCAGCGCGCCGCCGCCCAGCAGCGTCGCCGCCCCCGCCGTCGCGGACCGCAGCGCGACGGCCACCCGGGGGCGGGCGAGTTCCCGCCGTACCCGTTCCGGCAGCCTGGCCGGCAGCGGCCCGCGCGGCCGGCCGCTCGCTGTCCACACCCCGGCCACCGCCGACAGCACGGTCACCACAGGCAGATGGAACACCACGCTCAGCGGGTCCGCCGCCAGCGGACCGCCCGCCGCGTACAGCACCGCAGCAGCGCCGACCAGCAGATATCCCGCGGTCACCGCACACACCGCACCCCGCGCGGAAGGCCGCCGCCGCCCCCTGTCCTGCTCGAGCGCATCACGCGCCGCCCGGTGCACGAGCCAGGCCGGCAGCGCGACCAGGAACAGCGGCACCACCCCCACCGGCGCCGGGCTCCCGGACAGCGTGCCGGTCCGTACGAGCTCCGCGCCATGGGCCAGCAGCCACAGCCCGGCCGCGACATGCAGCGCCCCGCCCGGACCGCTGTCCGGGTACGGGGAACTGATCCACAACACCATCACGAGAACGGCGAGCGCGCCGAGCCCCAGCCCCGCCGCGGTCGCTCCGCGCACGAGGGCCGAGCCCAGCGCGGCCAGCGCGGCCTGTCGGCCGCCTTGCACGGCAACCGGGGTCTGCGGCATCGACGGGGTGTGATCGGTCAGCTGGGTCACGCGGCCATGCTGCCAACGACACGCTCTTTAACCGCGGAACACGCGAATAGCCGTTGTGTCGCTCAATATACGTTTATGTACTTTTTCGCCGAGTGCAGCACTGAGGAGAGCCCCTCATGACTCAGCGCGCCCCACGCTCCACTTCCGCCGCTCCACTGCCCTCCCCGGAGGAACGGCGGATGCTGCGCGAGGCGAAGTCACTGACCGAGGAGCAGGTCGCCGTTGCGATCGGTGTCAGGCGGGCGACGATCAGGTCCTGGGAGGCCGGCCGTACCAGCCCGCGGGGGTCCAGGCGGGAGGCGTACGCGAAGCTGCTGGCAGCCCCCGGCACGGAGCCCGCGGAATTGTCCGTCACGACGGCCCCCTCCCCCTGGACCGAACCCGCCCCTCAGGCGGCCCCGGACCCGGAACCGGACCCGGACCGCACGGACAAAACCAACGCCCTCACCTCGTCACCCGCGGTCCGCGAAGCCCCCTGGCAGGACCCACCGCCACCACCACGCGCCGAGCTCACCCCCGCCGAAGCATTCGACGAGCTGTACTCGTACGTCGCCCCCGCTCTCGTACGCCAGACCTACCTGCTCACCGGCCGGCGCCGGCTCTCCCACGAGTCGGTCGAGCGCGCCTTCCACCTCGCCTGGCAGCACTGGCCCGAGGTCGCGCGCGACGGGGACCCCGCGGGCTGGGTGCGGGCCGTCGCGTACGAGTACGCCATGTCCCCCTGGCACCGGCTCCTCCGCGCCCACAACGAGCCCGATTCCCAGCCGCCCGCCGAGCCGGGCCGGCGCGCGCTGCTCGACGCGCTGCTGGAGCTGCCGCCGCCGTACCGCCGCACGGTGCTGCTCTACGACGGCCTGGGCCTCGGCCTGCCGGAGACCGCGGCCGAGACCGAGGCCAGCACCCCGGCCGCGGCGAACCGGGTGCTGCACGCACGGGCGGCCATCGCCGAGCGGCTCCCGGAGCTGAGCCAGGGGGCGGCGCTGCACGAGCGGCTCACGGACCTCGCCCGCGAGGGGCCGGCACCGGAGATGACTCCCGCCGTTGCCGTGCGGACGGGCAGTGAGCGGCGGGCCCGGTTCTGGACGCGGG
This sequence comes from Streptomyces sp. NPDC002730, assembly GCF_042888805.1. Classification (NCBI taxonomy): domain Bacteria; kingdom Bacillati; phylum Actinomycetota; class Actinomycetes; order Kitasatosporales; family Streptomycetaceae; genus Streptomyces; species Streptomyces sp. NPDC002730. The sequence continues at coordinate 336,817 of NZ_JBIAQG010000001.1, read as the reverse complement.
TGGCCATCGCCGTCACCACGCTGATCGTGAGCGCCACGGCTTTCACCGTGGTCACCGCGCCGACGCGGTACGAGCCGCCGCTCGCCCCCGCCCAGCAGGTCGACGGCGGACCGGTGCTCAGCGGACCGCAGCTGCCCCAACGGGACACCGCGCTGCGCAAGCAGCTCCGCTCCCTGCTCGCGAACGGTCCCGAGCGACTCGTACCCCAGATCCGATAGCCCCGGCGGTACGCGAGTGGGCCCGCACCTCACCAGGAGGAGCGGGCCCACTCGTACGAACTGCGCACGGCGTACTGCTGCGTACTGCCGTGTGTACTGCCTTGTCGCGAAGGTCAGCCGGCGAGGATCGCGCGCGCCAGCTTGGCCGTCTCGGTCGGCGTCTTGCCGACCTTGACGCCCGCGGCCTCGAGGGCCTCCTTCTTCGCCTGCGCGGTGCCGGAGGAGCCGGAGACGATGGCGCCGGCGTGGCCCATGGTCTTGCCCTCGGGAGCCGTGAAGCCCGCGACGTAGCCGACGACCGGCTTGGTCACGTTCTTGGCGATGTAGTCGGCCGCACGCTCCTCGGCGTCGCCGCCGATCTCGCCGATCATCACGATCAGGTCGGTCTCGGGGTCGGCCTCGAACGCCGCGAGGGCGTCGATGTGCGTCGTACCGATGACCGGGTCGCCACCGATGCCGACGGCCGAGGAGAAGCCGATGTCACGGAGCTCGTACATCATCTGGTAGGTCAGCGTGCCGGACTTGGACACGAGACCGATGCGGCCGGGCTTGGTGATGTCGCCCGGGATGATGCCGGCGTTGGACTGACCGGGGGTGATCAGGCCGGGGCAGTTCGGGCCGATGATCCGGGTCTTGTTGCCCTTCGAGCCGGCGTACGCCCAGAAGGCGGCCGAGTCGTGGACCGCGATGCCCTCGGTGATGACGACGGCGAGACCGATCTCGGCGTCGATCGCCTCGACGACGGCGGCCTTGGCGAAGGCCGGCGGCACGAAGACGACGGAGACGTCGGCGCCGGTCTTCTCCATCGCCTCGGCGACGGAGCCGAAGACGGGCACCTCGGTGCCGTCGAAGTCGACGGACGTGCCGGCCTTGCGCGGGTTCACACCGCCGACGACGTTGGTGCCGTCAGCGAGCATGAGCTTGGTGTGCTTCATGCCGGTGGCGCCGGTCATGCCCTGGACGATGACCTTGCTGTCCTTGGTGAGGAAGATAGCCATGGTGTTGGAGTCCCTCGTCCCTTACTTCGCAGCCGCGAGCTCGGCGGCCTTGTCGGCCGCGCCGTCCATGGTGTCCACGCGCTGCACGAGCGGGTGGTTGGCGTCGGACAGGATCCTGCGACCCAGCTCCGCGTTGTTGCCGTCGAGGCGCACGACCAGCGGCTTGTTCACATCTTCGCCCTTGGACTTGAGCAGTGCCAAGGCCTGCACGATGCCGTTGGCGACCTCGTCGCACGCGGTGATGCCACCGAAGACGTTGACGAAGACGGACTTGACGTCCGGGTCGCCGAGAATGATCTCGAGGCCGTTCGCCATGACCTCGGCGGAGGCGCCGCCACCGATGTCGAGGAAGTTGGCGGGCTTCACGCCGCCGTGCGCCTCACCGGCGTACGCGACGACGTCGAGGGTCGACATGACCAGACCCGCGCCGTTGCCGATGATGCCGACCTCGCCGTCGAGCTTGACGTAGTTGAGGTTCTTGGCCTTGGCGGCAGCCTCGAGCGGGTTGGCTGCGTCCTTGTCCTCGAGCGCCTCGTGCTCGGGCTGGCGGAAGTCGGCGTTCTCGTCGAGAGACACCTTGCCGTCCAGCGCGATGATGCGGCCGTCGGCGACCTTCGCGAGCGGGTTGACCTCGACGAGGAGCGCGTCCTCGGCGACGAAGGTGTCCCACAGCGTCACCAGGACCTCGGCGACCTGCTCGGCAACCTCGGCCGGGAACTTCGCCTGGGCGACGATCTCGCGGGCCTTCTCGATCGTCACGCCGTCAACGGCGTTGACCGGAACCTTCGCGAGGGCCTCGGGGGTCTTCTCCGCGACCTCCTCGATGTCCATGCCGCCCTGGACGGACGCCATGGCGAGGAAGGTGCGGTTGGTGCGGTCGAGGAGGTACGAGACGTAGTACTCCTCGGCAATCTCGGGGGCGGTCTCGGCGATCATCACCTTGTGGACCGTGTGGCCCTTGATGTCCATGCCGAGAATGTCCGTCGCGCGGGCGACGGCCTCGTCCGGGGTGGCGGCCAGCTTCACGCCGCCGGCCTTGCCGCGGCCGCCGACCTTCACCTGGGCCTTGACGACCGACTTACCGCCCAGCCTCTCGGTGGCCTCGCGCGCCGCGTCAGGCGTGTCAATGACTTCACCGGCCAGCACCGGTACACCGTGCTTGGCGAAGAGGTCCCTCGCCTGGTACTCGAACAGGTCCACGCGCGTCCGTCCCTTTTCAGTGGTCTCGCGGTTCGTTTTCTGCGTGGGCGTGCCGCGAAGGGCAACGTGACTGCGCTGTCACTGAGGGAGGCGTACACGGTGTCCGGGTACGCGGCATGTCCGTCTCGCAGGTTATCCCCGTGGGCCCGAGGTCCCTAAATCGCAGATCACACCTGAGCGGTGATACCTGTCACAGATCGCACGGGTGGCCGCGTCGGACATGGATACGGGGCGGACACGGGGCGGGGTCCGAGCGGACGCAGAGAAGGTTGCCACTCGGTGCGGGACGGCAGGTTTACCGCTACGAACGGAATCGGGCGGCCCTCACCCCAATGAGGACCGCCCGGAAACATCGGACCCGCCTGTCAGATGCACTCCGTCACATGTGTCACAGGCTTGCGTCAGATGCCCTGCGTCAGGTGCGACACGTAGCCCGGGGTGGTCGAGGTGGCCACGCCCTGGACGCCGGAGACGGCGTTGCCCACGAGCGGCGTCGAGTCGGCCGTGCCGTACACGTGCTGCGCGAACGGCTGGACCTCGGAGGTGACATCACCGGCGAACGGCGTGGCATCGCCCACGACGCCCTGGGCCAGGGAACCAGTGCTGCCGCCGATGCCGTGCACGACCGGCTGGGCGTGGTCGACGACGGTCTCGACGAGCGGCTGGACCGCACCGACGACCCCGCCCGCGAAGGGCTGAACCTCGGAGACGACGCCACCGGCGAAGGGCTGGACCTCGCCCACGACGCCACCTGCGAACGGCGTCACGCCACCGACCACGCCCTGGGCGAAACCGTCGACGTCGCCGACCGCCTGACCGGCGACCGGGAGCACGCCGTTCACGGCACGGGCGGCGATGGGCGGCAGGGTGTCCTGCGCGGCGGCAGCGGCGAGCGGGGTGGCGGCGGCGACGGCGCCCTGTGCCTGGTAGTGGACCTGGGACGGGGCCTGCTCGGCGAGCTGCGGCGCGAAGGCGGCGAGCGGACCGAAGAGGTAGTCGATCTCGCTCTGGACGTCGGCCACGTCGGGGGTGGCCGGGACCTGGTACGCCGGGAGCTCGGCCTCGGCGTACTGGCGGGCCTGGGCGGCCGTGCCGGTGGCGGTGCGCTTGGCCTGGGCGGCCGTGCCCGTGGCCTGAGCAGCCCTGCCGGTGGCGGTGCGCTTGGCGTCGGCGGCGGCGCCCTTGGCGCCCTGGACGGCGTCGACGCCCTGGGCGTCCTTGACCACGTCGACGTCCTTGACGTCGTCGACAACGTCGGCCGCCTCGTCGGGCGCGGAGAGGGGTACGGAGACGTGCAGCTCGTCGGCGCTGGCCGCGGCGGTGCCGAGGGCCCACATGCCGGTGGCCGTGGCAGCGACGGCTATGGAACGGCGGATGTTCTTATGCATGCTTACGTCAATCCTTCGAATTCATTCGGCTGTCCGGAACTATCCGGTTGGCGGGCAGACCTGTCCCGCCCCCGCGCGGCAGGTCTTGAGCGGGGAAAGGACTGCCCTAGCCGGGGAATTCGAGGATGTCGCGCGGTCGTTCGCGGGTCGGCGCTTCGGCCGCGGCCCAGGCCACACCCGGTATGAGCGCGAACGGCGTGCCGTAGGGGCTCGTCGCCGCGTGCTGGTCTCCCTTACGCGGTGCGTGCGTCTCGCCGGACTGCTGCAATGCGCCGTGCGTGGAGTCGCAGGGCTTGCCGGGGACTTGAGCGGGCGCAGGCGCAGTTACCGGGCGCTCGTAACGGAATTCGGCCTGCCTGAAGCCAAGAGCCCTGTCGTACCCGCCGACCGGACCGACCGTGGTGGCGGTCGTGCCGGACCACCGGGCCGGGTTCGCGGAGTCCGCGGGGTTGTCGACCGTGAACCGGTCCGCGGAGTCGTCCACGGGCCGGTCGACGGGGAGCTGCGGCGTGAGTCCCTGATCCGCGCCGCCGCCCGGCGGCGGCAGCGGTACGGGCAGGAGCCCGTTCAGCGTCTCGGTGAGAGGCCCGGTCAGCGGCTGGGCCACTGGCAGTACGACGTCCCGCACGGTGTCCGCGGCCGGCTTCACCACATGGCGAACGGTCTGGACGGGCTGCGCGGCCTGGCCTGGCCGGCCGGGCTGCACGGGTTGGGTGGACTTGGCAGAGTCGACCGTGTCCGCGGCGTCAGCGGTGCCGACGTCGGTGGAGTCCGTTGCCACGCGCCGCAGTTCCCGCGCCGGGGCCGGCCCGGTCGGCGGCGCGACGCGCACCTCGGCGTCGGCCGACACCGCCGATTCCGGCATACCCGCCGAATCCGCCGCGTGCGCCTGGCCGCCGTAGAGAAGACCGAGGGTCATCAGTCCCCCGAGGAACAGCAGCACTTGCAGCGCACGCTGCTCGCCCGCCGCCCGGCGCAGTGCGCACAGAACGGCAGCAGAACGAGCAGCTGCGACGGTCACAGTGAGAGGAACCTTCTCGGTCGGCGGAAGTGGACCTTCCGCGGGGATCGGGACGATGCTCGCACGAGCCTCCCGGGGGGACGCAAGCCCCCTGTTACTGATGAGTCACCATGTCCGATATGGGCAGTGGTTTCTTCTCGATCGCGGCCGCCATCACATCCGGGAAAAGGTCCGGGGTACAGGCGAACGCCGGTGCGCCCAGGGCCGCCAGCGCCGCCGCGTGCTCGTGGTCGTACGCCGGCGTCCCCTCGTCCGAGAGCGCCAGCAGTGCGACGAATTGCACACCGGACGCCTTCATCGCCGCGACCCGCTTCAGCATCTCGTCCCGTATACCGCCCTCGTAGAGGTCGCTGATGAGTACGACGACGGTGTCGGCGGGGCGGGTGATCTGAGACTGGCAGTACGCGAGCGCTCTGTTGATGTCGGTGCCGCCGCCGAGCTGAGTGCCGAAGAGGACGTCCACCGGGTCGTCGAGCTGGTCGGTCAGGTCGACGACGGCGGTGTCGAAGACGACGAGTCGGGTGGCGATGGAGCGCATGGAGGCGAGGACCGCGCCGAAGACGGAGGCGTAGACGACGGACGCCGCCATGGAGCCCGACTGGTCGATGCAGAGCACCACGTCCTTCTTGACCGACTGGGACGCGCGTCCGTATCCGATGAGCCGCTCGGGAACGACGGTGTAGGCACCTTCTTTTTCGGGAATCGGCAGGTAGTTCTTCAGGTTGGCCCGGATGGTCCGGTCCCAGTCGATGTCCCGGTGGCGCGGGCGGTTGATCTTCGCGGACCGGTCGAGTGCGCCGGTGAGGGTGGACCTGGTGCGGGTCGCGAGCCGCTTCTCGAGATCGTCGACGACCTTGCGTACGACGGCCCTGGCCGTCTCCTTGGTCGTCTCGGGCATCGCCTTGTTGAGGGAGAGCAGGGTGCCGACGAGATGGACGTCGGCCTCCACGGCCTCCAGCATCTCCGGCTCCAGCAACAGCGTGGACAGGCCGAGCCGGTCGATCGCGTCACGCTGCATGACCTGGACGACGGAGCTCGGGAAGTACGTGCGGATGTCGCCGAGCCAGCGCGCGACGGACGGCGCGGAGGCCCCGAGCCCGGCAGAGCGGTTGCCGGTGCGGTTGCCCGTGCTGCCCTTGTCCTTGTCGGTGCCGTAGAGGGCGGTCAGGGCGCCGTCCATCGCCGCGTCGGTCCCGCTGAGCGTGCAGCCGGTTCCGTCGGCGGAGTCGCCGCCCAGGACGAGCCGCCACCGCCGCAGCCGCTCGTCCCCGGTTCCGGTGGCGCTTGTGCTTGCGGTTGCGCCTCCGGTTCCCGCTCCCGTGACGGCTTCGGTTGCGTTCCCGGTCGCGCTGTCGTCCGCGGTCTCGTTCTTTGTCGCCGTGCTCATCGGGCCACCCCCGCTAGGTCGTTGTCGTCGATTCCGAGGAGCAGATGCAGCACCGGCAGCACCGCGTCCGCCCGTGGCCCGTCGAGGCCGGGGCCGAAGCCGGGCATCGTGGACTCGCCGTGCGTGGGGCCGGACGCCGCCGCGGGTCCGCGCCGGACCAGCTCGCCCAGGGTGCGGCGCACGCCCGGTTCGTACGCGGAGAAGGTGCGGCGCAGCAGCGGCAGTACGTCGGTGAACGCGTCCGCCGGCACGCCGGTCAGCCAGGCGTCGACGAGTGCGAGCAGGCGCTCGTCGTGGACCAGGAGCATTCCGCCGCCGGACGCGCCGCCGACGAATCCCTCGATCCAGGCGGCCGCGTCGGCGGTCGGTGTGCCGGCCGAGAGCGCGAGGCCCATGAGCCGTGCGGCCTCGTCCTCCTCGAGCCGCCCGTCGTCCAGCAGCAGCCGTGCCGCCCTGCCGCGTATGACTCCGGGCACGGTGTCGCGGGCCGCGAGCCGATGCAGGACCGATCCCCAGCGCGCGATCAGTTCACGGTCCTTCGGCAACAGCCCGATCGCGGTGTGCACGCCGTCCAGATGGCCCCGCATCTCGGCCGCGCCGTCCGCGTCGAGTCCGGTGCAAGCGGGCGGCAGGCCGACGCAGATCCGCTCGGCAAGCCCGGCCGCGACCTCACCGAGCGCGGCCGTGTCCGTCGACCGCACGTCCCCGTACCGCAGCGAGCGGGCGAGCGCCGGCAGCGCCTGGGCGAGATGACCGACGTCGGCGTCGAGTGCGGCGCGGTCGGCAAGCGCCCGCATCACCACGGGCAGCGCGTCGGGCAGTTCGGCCAGCAGGCACTGTTCGGCGAGCGCGGTGACGTCGGCAAGGGCGGTCGCGGACACGGCCTTCGATTCGGCCTTCGCCGTGGCGGCGGAGAGCACGGTCGTGCCCCACACCCCGGCCTCCGCGACCTTGACGAAGAGCTCCGGCTCCCAACGCAGCCGCCAGCTCTCCCGGAAGGTGCCGGTGCTCCCCCGCCCCGTCACGGGCTCGCCCCAGCCGATGGAGAGCAGCCGCAGCCGGTGCAGTAGCCGGCTCTTCGCCGCGTCGGTCTCCTTACGCAGATCGAGCTCCAACTCCCGCTCCAGTGCCTCCGGTTTGAGCCGCAGACTGCGCTGGAGTCGGGTCAGATCGCGCTGCAGCGGCACGGCAGGCGCCGCGTCCGGCACCTCGCCGAGCACATCCCCGACGACGAGACGGTCCCGGATGAGGTCCAGCGGCACATCGGAGCCCTCGCACATCACGGCCCGTATCGCATCGGTCGTCTCGGTCAGCCCGGCGAGGGGCCTGCCGCGCATGGCGGCGAGGGTCTCGGCGAGCCGTACGGCCTCGATGACATGGGCGGAGGAGACCAACCTGTCCTCGTCACGCAGCAGCCCCGCGACCTTGGTCATCCAGCGCTCGACGGGCCGGTCGGCCGCGCCGAAGAGATGCCCGTACCAGCCGGGCGAGTCGATGCCGGCGCCGTATCCGCTGTGCCGGGCGAGTCTGCGGTAGGTCCAGGGCACCCAGGTCATCTCGGTCTTGACCTTGGGCAGCCCCTTGAGAAGAGCCCTGTCGGCGGCGACAGTGGTCTTCTCCTCGAGCGCGGGCACATGCCAGGCGCCGCAGACGACGGCGACGTCGTCCCCGAACTCCTTTCGTGCGGCCCGGAGCTGGATCCGCATATGGGCCTCGCGGGCGAGATCACGGTCGTGTCCGCCGTGCCCGTACGTCTCGCGCAGTGCGGCCATGGCGTCCCCGAGTGCGGCGAAGGGCGCGCGGGGATCCGCCGCGTCGGCTCCCGTACCGCGATGCTCGATGACGTCTTCCCACCACCGCTCGGGATCGTCGTATCCGGCCGTCTCGGCAAGCACGGCGATGGGATCGATCCGCAGCCCACGGGGGTCGGGCGCGCCCCGCTCGTCCTCGGGTCCTACCGTGCCCGCGCCGTCGCCTCCCTCCGCACCGGGCGTCCGCCCGTCGGGCGGCAGGGATCCTGTGGTCCCGGGCGCACCCGGTGTTGCCACCGGAGCACCGCTGCCCTCGGGCGCCTGCCCCGTAGGCGGTGCGACCCCGCTCGGCCCGCCCGTCCCCGGGCCTTCCGGGTGGACGCTGTCCGCCCCCGCTCCGGGTGCACCCGTCCCGGCACCGCTGCCCTCGGGTTGCTCGGCCCCCTCGGTTGAGCCTGGCTCGCCGTCGGCGGCGTCCGGGTTCGCCGTCTCCTCCTGCGCCGCCGACGCCAGCGAATGCGCCGCCGGAAGATCGATGAACCGGACCGGGACCCCGCGTCCCAGCGCCCAGCGGAGCGCCACCCACTCCGGGGAGAACTCGGCCAGCGGCCAGAACGCCGCCCGCCCCGGGTCGTCCACCGCGTGCGCGAGGAGCGCGACCGGCGGGCGCATCTGCTCGTCCGCGGCGAGCGCGAGCAGCGCGTCGCCCTCGGGCGGTCCCTCGATCAGCACGGCGGCGGGCGACGCCGCCTCCAGCGCGGCCCGGACCGCCCGTGCCGAGCCCGGCCCGTGGTGGCGGACGCCGAGCAGCAGGGGGCCGGTCATACGCTCACCTCGCGGCAGGCGCGGTAGAAGTCCTTCCACCCGTCCCGCTCGCGGACCACCGTCTCCAGGTACTCCTGCCAGATGACCCGGTCCGCCGCCGGGTCGCGTACGACCGCGCCGAGGATGCCGGCCGCCACATCACCGGGACGCAGCACGCCGTCCCCGAAGTGCGCGGCGAGCGCGAGACCGCCCGTGACCACGGAGATCGCCTCGGCCGTGGAGAGCGTCCCGGACGGTGACTTGAGCTTGGTGCGGCCGTCCGTCGAGACTCCGTCCCGCAGCTCCCGGAAGACGGTGACCACACGGCGGATCTCCTCCAGCCCCTCCGGCGCGGCCGGCAGATCGAGCGAGCGCCCTATCTGGTCGACGCGGCGCGACACGATGTCGACCTCGGCCTCCGGGGTGGCGGGCAGCGGCAGCACGACGGTGTTGAACCGGCGGCGCAGCGCGCTGGAGAGGTCGTTGACCCCGCGGTCGCGATCATTGGCGGTGGCGATGAGATTGAACCCGCGGACCGCCTGCACCTCCTGCCCCAACTCCGGGATGGGCAGCGTCTTCTCGGACAGGATCGTGATCAGCGAGTCCTGCACGTCCGCGGGGATACGGGTGAGCTCCTCGACCCGCGCGGTCATGCCCTCCGACATCGCGCGCATGACGGGGCTGGGCACCAGCGCGTCCCGGCTGGGGCCGTGGGCGAGCAGCTGCGCGTAGTTCCAGCCGTAGCGAATCGCCTCTTCCGGCGTGCCCGCCGTGCCCTGCACGAGCAGGGTGGAGTCGCCGCTGACGGCCGCGGCGAGATGTTCGGAGACCCAGGTCTTGGCAGTGCCCGGCACGCCGAGGAGCAGCAGCGCCCGGTCGGTGGCCAGCGTGGTGACGGCCACCTCGACGATCCGGCGCGGCCCCACGTACTTGGGTGTGATCACCGTCCCGTCGGGCAGCGTGCCGCCGAGCAGATAGGTGGCGACGGCCCACGGCGACAGCTGCCAGCTGACCGGCCGCGGCCGGTCGTCGGCCGCGGCGAGCGTCTTGAGCTCGTCGGCGAAAGCATCCTCGGCGTGCGGCCGCAGGGCCTCGGCGCCGGTGGCTGCGCCGGTTTCGGACACGGTCATGGATCCCCCTCCAGATCGGTTCCAGATTGTTCGACCCGATGTGAGTTCCACCGTGCACCATGCCACTGACAATCGACCGTCTCCGCAGGTCAGAGCCGATTGTCAGTGGTGGCCCGTAGCGTCGTACCCATGAATCAGCAGGGGGTGCGCTGGACGTCGGAACAGGTGCTGGCTCTGGCTCCTGACGACGTGTCACGCAAAGCGGGAAACAAACTCGGCGCGGCAGGGACGTGGTCCGGCGCGGGCAGCAGCGGCTCGGGAGCCGTGTGGGGCCTGTGCAAGGGGAGCGGGAGCAAGCCGTACCAGACAGTCGTCGACACCACGGGCCCGGCCTACAAGTGCAGTTGCCCGAGCCGGAAGTTCCCGTGCAAGCACGCGCTGGGACTGCTGCTGCTCTGGGCGGCGGACGAGGAGGCCGTACGCGGCTCCACGACGCCGGACTGGGCCGAGGAGTGGCTGGAAGGGCGCCGAAAGCGCACCACGGACAAGGAACAGAGCGACGCGGGCACAGGACAGTCCGCGAAGACCGCCGACCCGGAAGCGGCCAGGCGCCGGGCCGAACGCCGGGCGGGGCGGATCACCGCGGGGGCGACGGAGCTGGAGCAGCGGCTGGCGGATCTGCTGCGCGGCGGCCTGGCCGCGGCCGAGCAGTCGGGGTACGGACTGTGGGAGGAGACCGCGGCCCGCATGGTCGACGCGCAGGCGCCGGGACTGGCAGGCCGGGTGCGGGAGTTGGGCGCCATTCCTGGCTCCGGGCCCGGTTGGCCGGTGCGGCTGCTGGAGGAGTGCGCGCTGATCCATCTGCTGGACGCGGCCTGGCTGGGCATCGAGCGGCTGCCGGAGCCACTGGCCGCCACGGTCCGCACCCGGGTCGGCCTCACCTCCCCCGCCGAGGGCCCGCCGGTCCGGGACCACTGGCTGATCCTTGCCCAGTACGACTCCTCGGACGGCAAGATCACCACCCGCCGTATCTGGCTGTACGGGCGGGATTCCGGGCGGACGGCGCTGCTGCTCTCCTTCGGCGCGGCAGGCCGGTCCCCGCAGCAGGCGCTTCCGGTGGGGCTGATGATCGACGCGGAACTCACTCCGTACGCGGGCGCGGGGCAGCTGCGGGCGGACCTGGGCGAGCAGTTCGGCGCGCCCGTCGCGATCGCGTCACCGCCGCCGGGAGGGCGCACCGGGGCGGCTCTCGATGCGTACGGGCAGGCGCTGCGGGACGATCCCTGGCTGGACTCCTGGCCGGTGACGCTGAGCGGCGTCATACCCGTCCCGACGAGCCCAGGGTGGCAACTGGCGGACGCCGACGGCGAGACCGCGCTGCCCATCGCGCCCGCCGCGCTCGGCCGCTCCGGGCTGTTGAAGCTTGTGGCGCTCTCCGGAGGCGGACCGGTCACCGTCTTCGGCGAGTGCGGCCACCAGGGCTTCTCGCCGCTCGCCGCCTGGTCCGAGGACGGGTCCGAGACGGTCCCGCTCATCTGAATGTACGGAGGACCCATGACTGGCACCACCAGCACCTCACTCTGGGAAGAGCTCGTCACCTCGGCTCTTCTCGGCACCGACCGCCGTACGCCGCCGGCCGAGGCCACGACGCCGGGGAAGGACGCGCCGGCCGCGCTGCTGGACGCCGCGGCCCTGCAGACCGTACGGCGCAGGGCGGGGCTGCTGCCCGCACCTGCCGCCGCCCTCCCCGAGCCCGCGCCGCACGACGCGCGCCCGCAGCTGCCCGCGCCCGCCCGGCGCCGGCTCGCCCAGCTGCTGGCAGACCGGTCCGCCCCGTCCGCCGGGGGGCGGCGCGGTACGGCGCCGGATCTGACCGAGCTGCTCCCCCAGTGGCTGGCCGCGGCCAACGAGCGCGAGTACCAGGCGCCGGCGTCCGTTCTGCCCGCGCTGCTCGACGCGGCCCGTGCGCGTACGGATCTGCGGCCGCAGGCCCTCACCTTCGCCGGGCCGCGCGGGCTGTGGCTCGCCCGGCTCAGCCCGGAGTGGAAGTTCGCGCTGCGCGGCGCGTCCGGCGGCGCCACGCTTCCGGACACTGGTGACGCGGAGGCCGTCCAAAGCCTCTGGGAGGAAGGGCTGTTCGCCGAGCGGGTCGCGCTCCTGGCCGCCGTACGGGCGCACGACGCGGGTACGGCGCTGGCGCTGCTGGCCGCGACCTGGTCCACGGAGCGCGCCGAGGATCGGCTGATGTTCCTGGACTCATTGCGTACGGGACTGTCCGACGCGGACGAGGCGTTCCTGGAAAAGGCCCTGTCCGACCGCAGCCGCAATGTCCGCTCCACGGCCGCCGAGTTGCTCTCGGCGCTGCCTCACTCCGCGCTCGCCGGGCGGATGGCGGCGCGGGCGGCGTCGTGCATCAGCCTCGACCGCAGTGGTGACGGAGCCGATGCGGCGATAGTGGTGGAGGCGCCGCACGAGTGTGATGCCGGTATGCAGCGCGACGGTGTGGTGCCGAGTCCGCCGTCGGGACGGGGCGAACGGTCCTGGTGGCTGGGCCAGTTGGTGGAGGCGGCGCCACTGGCCACCTGGCCGGGGCGGCTCGGCGGGCGTACGGCCGATGAGCTCGTCGCGCTGCCCGTCGCCGACGACTGGGGCGACGAGCTGCACGCGGCCTGGTGCCGGGCGGCGGTACGGCAGCGGGACGCGGAGTGGTCCCGGGCCCTCCTCGGCGCACCGGGCACCCCGCCGGAGACCGGCCCCGGCACGACGTCACTCGCCGAGCGGGCGAAGCTGCTCGCGACGCTGCCGGCGGGTGAACGGGCGGGCTGGGTGGCGGAGTTCATCGCGGCGCACGGCCTGTCGGAGGCGTTCCAGCTGCTGGGGGTCTGCGGGGTGCCGTGGTCGGAGCCGCTGGGCCGTTCGGTGGTCGACGCGCTCGACATCGCGCGGGACGCGGGGAGCTACCCCTGGAGCTTCAGCGGAGTGATGGGCCTGGCGGAACGCTGCCTGGCCCCGGAGGAGGCGAGCCGCCTGGAGATACTCACGGCCACGCCTGACGAGCCGGAGGGCGCGTCACCGGGCGCGGGTGGTTACTGGTCGGAGGCGTTCCAGCGCCTGGTCTCGACACTGCGGCTGCGAGCGACGATGACGGCGGAGCTCCGGGGCCCGGCGGGGTAGGGAGCGGGTGGGGGCGCGGTCACGCTCGGGATGCGGGCCTTTTTGCTCCCCCACCCCGCCCCTTCCTGAAACTGGGGGCTCCAGTCCCCAGACCCCACCCCCTGCCAGGGGAAGGACTACGTGGGGGCTGACGCCCCCACACCCCTGAGCGGCAGCTTCGTCAGTTGCTCGGTCACGTGGTGAGCGTGGGCCGGGGGCGTTGTTCGGTTGCTGTCTGTGGGTGGTTTCCTCCGGCGAACCGCTGTACCCCCGCGGCGAGCGGTCTTGTCCCGTCCGGTGGGGAGGTGCCGTCAGTGATCGGTCATGTGGCCGGGGTGGGCCGGGGGCGTTGCTGGTTGCTGTCCGGTGGGTGGTTTCCTCCGGCGAACCGCTGTACCCCCGCGGCGAGTGGTCTTGTCTCGTCCGGGTGGGGAGGGGCCGTGCAGGGTCGGCCCCGCAGGGGATTGGCGGCAAAACCGGGGTCACGCACCAAGACCCTGTACGCCGCCGACCCCGAGGAGTCGAGCCCGGAGGGGCACCGGAGCCCGCACCCGACAAGAGCGCGCACCCCGCAGCCCGGGCAACACGCGCGCCCGCACCCGACAAGACCGGACGCCCCCGCCGGAGGCAACCCGCACCCCAAGCCCGGGCAACAAGCACCCGCACCCCCCGGCCCGGGCAACGCGACGGAGGCGTCACGCCCCCGCAGGCTGGCGGACGTTTGCGTTGACCCAGTCGACGATCGACGCCGTCGTCGCTCCCGGCGTGAAGATCTCCGCGACGCCCTTCTCCTTCAGCGGAGCAATGTCCGCCTCCGGGATGATGCCGCCGCCGAACACCTTGATGTCCTCCGCCTCGCGCTCCTTCAACAGCTCGATCACCTTCGCGAACAGCGTGTTGTGTGCCCCGGACAGGATGGACAGGCCGATCGCGTCGGCGTCCTCCTGGATCGCCGTGTCCACGATCTGCTCAGGAGTCTGGTGGAGCCCGGTGTAGATGACCTCCATACCCGCGTCGCGAAGCGCCCGCGCGATCACCTTGGCCCCGCGATCGTGGCCGTCGAGACCCGGCTTGGCCACCACCACACGGATCGGACCAGTCACACCCATCACTGCCTCCACATACCGACTGCGCCGCCACGGGCACGGGTCCCGCACCGACCAAGGTCCGGGAAAGTGAACGAACGTTATCTCCAGCATCCCGCAACCCGCCGTTTCACGGTGGATAGGGAGGGGGAAATCACACGTGGGACATGTTCGCTATGCGTCGTACCCGCATCACGCGGCACACAAGCCGCAGCGGGAACGGTCGCACGGGGAGCCGCTACAGGGTCGTCGCAGCACCGCGCCGTCAGCCGCACGGCACGGTGCTGCGACCCCTCCGACACCGGCCCGGCACGGGCACAGAGCCGTAAAAGAGCCTGAGCGGCGCCCCATGAGGGCACAACGGGGGACAGAGCCGTCTCCGGCGTGCCATTCGGGAGGTCGGCCATGAAGGTCTTGCCCTTCTTTCCGCTGTGTCTGCGCCCCGTGCGACACCTAAGAATCTCGGCCGCGCTGCTTCGGGCCACCGCCCTCGAGCTGGCGATCCTCGCCGGGCATCTGCTCCTCTACCCTTCCGGCCTCACCCCGGAGCGCCGCACCCCCGACCACCCCGGACCGAGGAACGCCGAGCTGCCGCCCCAGGCCGCGGCCCTGCCGACCACCGCAGGCCCCTCACACCCGCCCGCCGTACTGCTCCACGGTTTCGTCGACAACCGCTCCGTCTTCGTTCTGCTCCGCCGCTCCCTCGCCCGGCACGGCTGGCACCATCTCGAGTGCCTCAACTACTCCCCTCTGACATGCGACATCCGCGCCGCCGCCGATCTGCTCGGCCGGCACATAGAGGAGATCTGCGCGCGTACGGGGCATCGCGAGGTCGACATCGTCGGGCACAGCCTCGGCGGTCTGATCGCCCGCTACTACGTACAGCGCCTCGGCGGCGACCAGCGGGTACGCACCCTGGTCACGCTCGGCACCCCGCACTCGGGCACCGCCGTCGCCCCGCTCGCGAGCGCACATCCCATAGTTCGCCAGATGCGTCCGGGATCCGCCGTGATCGAGGCGCTGCGCGCGCCCGCACCCGGATGCCGTACCCGTTTCGTCAGCTTCTGGAGTGACCTCGACCAGATAATGGTCCCGGTCGAGACGGCCTGCATCGACCATCCGGACCTCATCGCGCAGAACGTGCGCGTAAGCGGAATCGGACATCTCGCCCTGCCGGTCCACTCCGCCGTCGCGACCGGCATCCGCCAGGCGCTCGAATCGAGCGAGTCGGAGGCAGGCACCTCGGGAGCCGTCTCGGTCGCCTGATTCGGCGCCCGATTCAGCGTCCGACCAGGTAACCGCACGTCGAACACATTTCGAACGTAGGGCCAAAGCTGTGCCCACAGTTCCCCGAAACACGGCCGAATGCCCGTTTCCTGATTGCCTAAAACCTGCGGAAGATTGTCGCCGTCGCATACCGCCGGGTACAGTCGCGCCACTGCTTTCCCTCTGGGGCTCCCCGCTCTCCCGGGCCCCGGAACCCAGGTCCTGCTGCCGAGGCGAGAGAGAAGTTGGTGAACGACCAGCACGCCCACGCCGGGTACGTCGGACACGACGGGTACTCCACTGGCGGCTACGACGCCGACCCCCTCTTCGGCGCCCTTCCGGGCAGCCACGAGGCGAACCACAGCGGTCAGTACGACAGCAGCCAATGGGACACCGGGTCTCACCAGGCCCCCGGTTACGACGTCTACGCCACGCAGCAGGCCCAACAGCCTCAGCAGACGCAGCAATTCCCGCAGTACGACGCGACAGGTCAGTACGACACCACAGGTCAGTGGGACAACACGGGCCAATGGGACACGACCGGCCTGCACGACACCACCGGTCAGTACAACAACACGGGTCAGTACGACACGACGGGTCAGTACGACACCACAGGCCAGTGGGACGCCACAGGCCAGTGGGACGCCAGCGCCTGGAACCAGACCGCGCAGACCGGTCAGTACGAGACCGCCGCGGCCACCTTTGCTTACGACGCGACCGGCCAGTGGGCGGCGCCCGCCTTCGACACCGGCACATACGACGCCACCGCCTGGAACACGGGCGCGGAGGCCTTCGTACCGCGACAGTTCACGCCGGAGCAGGAGTTCAGCCCCGCACCCGAGTTCACGGTCGACACCGGGTACGAGACCGGCTACGAGAACCCGGCCGAGTACACGACCCAGCACCAGCCGGACTTCCAGACCGAGGCCCACTTCCAGCCGGAGCCTCAGCCCGACTTCGACACCGACACCGACACCGAGTTCGAGACGGAGTTTGAGGCCGGGTTCGAGGGGGAGTTCGACACCGAAGCCGAGCCCGCAGCCGAACTCGACCACGACTCCGACCTCGACTCCGAGGCTGAGGCCGAGTTCGAGCCGTCAGCCATCACCCCCGTCACACCCGTCACGCCCCGCCCCGTCCGCCGTTCCGGCGGAAGCCGAGGCCGTCGCCGCACCCCCGCCAAGCGCTCGGCCCTCCTCACCGTCGCCGTGCCCTCCGCCTGTGTGATGGGCGTCGCCGGTATCGCCGCCGCCTCCGTCGGTGGCCTCGCCGACAGCGGCAGCAACACCAAGGACGACACGACCAGCCTGGCGGCCGCCGATCCGGCCTCCGTCAAACCCGTCGCCGCCAACAACAAGATGGACACGCAGCTCGCCGCTCTCAGCGCCGACGCCCGCGACTTCGGCGACCGTGCGTCGCGCACCCAGGAACGCCTCGATCTCAAGGCGCGCCAGGAGGCGGAGAAGAAAAAGCGCGAGGAAGAGGCGAAGCGCCGCGAGGCCATGCGCCCCAAGTTCGTACTGCCGGTGAAACAGCAGGGCCTGAGCGCGTACTACGGCCAGGCCGGCGTCAACTGGATGTCCGTGCACACCGGCATCGACTTCCCGGTGTCGTACGGCACCGAGGTGATGGCCGCGACCGACGGGACCGTCCGTACGCAGTGGAACAGCGCCTACGGCAACATGGCCATCGTGACCGCGCCCGACGGCACCGAGACCTGGTACTGCCACCTCAGCAGCACCAAGATCCGCTCCGGTTCGATCAAGGCCGGTGACGTCATCGCGTACTCGGGCAACTCCGGCAACTCCACCGGACCGCACCTCCACTTCGAGGTCCGGCCAGGCGGCGGCTCGGCGATCGACCCGCTGCCGTGGCTTCGCAGCCACGGCCTCGACCCGACGTAACGACCAAGCGGCGTAACGACAACCCGCCGCAGCGACGACCCGCCGAAGCGACGTAACGACGAAGCGACGAAGCCCGCTACAGCTTCTCGACCGGCGCGTACCGCAGCAGCAGCCGCTTCGGCTTGGTGTCCCCGAAATCGATCGTCGCCTGTGCGTCCGCCCCCGACCCCGTCACCTCCACCACGGTCCCCAGACCGAACTGGTCGTGCGTGACCCTGTCGCCGACGACCAGCGCGATCACCGGCTTGTCGCTCGTACGCCGCGTGGCGAATCCCGAAGCACCACCGCCCGACCGTGAGCGCGACGACGACAGCGACGAGGCGATGCCGGACGTCGGACCGGCGGGCGCGGCCATCGGGCCCGTCCGCTTCCACTCCAGGTGGCGGCCCGGGATCTCCTCCAGGAACCGCGACGGCGGGTTGTACGAGGGCTGACCCCACGCACTGCGCATCGACGACCGCGTCAGATAGAGGCGCTCGCGGGCGCGCGTGATGCCGACGTACGCCAGCCGCCGCTCCTCCTCCAGCTCCTTCGCCTGGCCGAGGGCACGCATATGCGGGAAGACGCCGTCCTCCATGCCGGTCAGGAACACCACAGGGAATTCCAGGCCCTTGGCGGTGTGCAGCGTCATCAGCGTGATGACACCGGATCCATCCTCGTCCTCGTCCGGGATCTGGTCGGAGTCGGCGACGAGCGCCACCTTCTCCAAGAACTCTGCGAGCGTGCCCGCACCGTCCTCCTCGCCGCGCTCCTGCTCGAACTCGAGCGCCACGGCGGCCAGTTCCTGAAGGTTCTCGATACGGGTCTCGTCCTGCGGGTCGGTGGATGCCTGCAGCTCGGCGAGATATCCGGTCCGCTCGAGGACGGCCTCCAGCACCACCGCCGGACCCGCGCCCGAGTCGACGACCGTACGCAGCTCCTCCATGAGCACGTTGAAGCGCTTCACGGCGTTGGCGGAGCGGGCCGCCATGCCGTACGCCTCGTCCACACGGCGCAGCGCCTGCGGGAAAGTGATCTTCTCGCGCAGCGCGAGCGCGTCGATCATCGCCTCCGCGCGGTCGCCGATACCCCGCTTGGGGACGTTGAGGATCCGGCGCAGCGGGACATTGTCCTCGGGGTTGGCGAGGACCCGCAGATACGCGAGGACGTCCCGGACCTCCTTGCGCTCGTAGAAGCGCACTCCGCCGACGACCTTGTACGGCAGCCCGACCCGGATGAAGATCTCTTCGAAGACACGGGACTGGGCGTTCGTACGGTAGAAGACGGCGACGTCGCCGGCCTTCGCGTCGCCCGCGTCCGTCAGCCGGTCGATCTCGTCGGCAACGAACTGCGCCTCGTCGTGCTCGGTGTCCGCGACATAGCCCGTGATCTGCGCGCCGGCGCCGGCGTTGGTCCAGAGGTTCTTGGGCCGGCGGCTTTCGTTCCGCTCGATGACGGCGTTGGCGGCGGAGAGGATCGTCTGCGTCGAGCGGTAGTTCTGCTCGAGCAGGATCGTCGTCGCGTCCGGGTAGTCCTCCTCGAACTGGAGGATGTTACGGATGGTCGCGCCGCGGAAGGCGTAGATCGACTGGTCGGCGTCGCCGACCACGCAGAGCTCGGCCGGAGGCAGGTCCTCGTAGCCCGTCCCCACCAGCTCGCGTACGAGCGTGTACTGAGCGTGGTTGGTGTCCTGGTACTCGTCCACCAGGACGTGCCGGAAGCGCCGCTGGTAGTGCTCGGCGACGTCCGGGAAGGCCTGGAGGAGGTGGACGGTGGTCATGATGATGTCGTCGAAGTCCAGGGCATTGGCCTCGCGCAGCCTCGCCTGGTACATGCGGTAGGCCTCGGCGAGCGTCTTCTCGAAACCGTCGACGGCCTGGTCGGCGAAGGTCTCCTCGTCGATCAGCTCGTTCTTCAGATTCGAGATCTTCGCGCTGAAGGACTTCGGCGGGAACTTCTTGGGGTCGAGGTCCAGATCGCGGCAGACCAGTGCCATCAGTCGCTTGGAGTCGGCGGCGTCGTAGATCGAGAACGACGAGGTGAAGCCGAGCTTCTTGGACTCCCGGCGCAGGATGCGGACGCACGCGCTGTGGAAGGTCATGACCCACATGGCGTTTGCGCGCGGCCCGACGAGCTGCTCGACGCGGTCCTTCATCTCGCCGGCGGCCTTGTTGGTGAAGGTGATCGCCAGTATCTGGCCGGGGTGCACGCTGCGGGTCCCCAGCAGATGCGCGATCCGGTGGGTCAGCACCCGGGTCTTGCCGGACCCGGCGCCGGCCACGATGAGCAGCGGCGACCCGGTGTGCACAACGGCGGCACGCTGCTGCTCGTTCAGCCCCTCGAGCAGGGCGGCGGGGTCCACGACGGTGCGCGGGGCGCCGTCGCGGTAGTACGGGTCCCTGGCCGGAGGCACGTCAAATGCACCCTGGAAGAGATCGTCCGGGATCTCCTCCGGGGCCGAGTCCTCGGGCGGTGGCGGGTGCTGCTCCGCGCTGGGCTGGAGGTCCGCCAGGAAGCTGTCGTCAAAGAGGCTGCTCATCGCTCTACGAGTCTAGGCCGCCGCACTGACAGCCCGCGGCCGCATTGCGATACGACTCCGAGAGCGGCTCCGGCACGACTCGGGCAGCGACTCGGGTGACGAGACCGACGACGAGCCCGACGACGCTACGCGATCAGGCCGCTCCGCTGCGCTGTCACGCGGCACCGGCCCGTGAGCGACTCCTCACTCAGCCGCGAAGGTCACGAAAATGTATCGGACATATCGAACATCAACCTTCACAGCAACCACACGAGTTGGCTAGCGTGCTCGATCAGGCGGCCCGTACCCCCCTGGCGACTCGCGCCGAATCGGGCGGCCTGCGCCGAATTCGAGCTCTCTTCACGGGAGTTCGGAGCCGGGGACCCACCATGCACAACCTGGGGTGAATCGGACCGTTCCCCCCTCGGTCCGTAGGGCGACCTTCCGTTCCGCCCGAACCCGACAGCTAACCCGGTAGGCGGTCCACGGAAGAAGGAGATGCCGGCCTTGGCGTCGCATCGCAAACCGCGTACCCGTACCGGAATTGCCGGAATGGCAGGACTACGCACCAACTCCCCCGCCGTCGGGTTCACGACGGCTGCCCTCGCCTCCGTCACCCTGCTGTCCACGCAGAGCGCCAACGCCGCGCCCACCGAGCCGAAGCCCTCCGTCGAAGAGGTGCAGAAGAAGGTCGACGACCTGTACCGGCAGGCCGGCACCGCGACCGAGAAGTACAACAAGGCCAAGGAATCCACCGACGAGAAGCGGCGCGAGGTCGACCAGCTGCTCGACGACGCCGCGAAGCGCACGGACAAGCTGAACGAGTCCCGGCGCACGCTCGGCAACTACGCGGCCGCGCAGTACCGCACGGGCGCGGTCACCCCGACCGCCGCCCTGCTGCTCGCGGACAGCCCGCAGGCGTACTTCGACCAGACACAGCTGATGGACCGGATGACCGACCGTCAGCGCACCGTCATCGACGACTACGAGACCCAGCGGGCCGCAGCCGCCAAGCAACGCGCGGAGGCGACGAAGAGCCTCGAGTCGCTCACGGACTCCCAGAAGGCGCTGCGCACCAGCAAGCAGGAAGTCCAGGCGAAGCTGAGCGAGGCGCGTTCGCTGCTGTCGAAGCTGACCGCCGAGGAGAAGGCGCGGCTCGCGGCGATCGAGCGCGAGAAGGAGGAAGTGGCGCGCCGCAAGGCCGAGGCCAAGGCCAAGGAGGAGGCGAAGGCCCGGGCCGACGCGGAGGCGGAGCGCAAGCGCCGGGAGCAGGCGCAGCAGCCGGGCGGCGACACCAGCACAGGTACGGGTACAGGCACCGGCTCCAGCGGTGGTGCGTACGCGGCCAAGGCCGACAAGGTCCTCTCGTTCGCCCGCTCGCAGATGGGCAAGCCGTACGTCTGGGGCGCCACGGGGCCGAGCTCGTACGACTGCTCGGGACTGACCCAGGCCGCCTGGAAGGCGGCCGGCGTGGATCTGCCGCGCACCACCTGGGACCAGGTGAAGGTCGGCAAGCGGATCGCGACACAGGATCTGCTCCCGGGCGACCTGGTCTTCTTCTACGACGACATCAGCCACGTCGGCATCTACATCGGCGACGGCAAGATGATCCACGCGCCCAAGCCCGG
Source organism: Streptomyces sp. NPDC002730 (assembly GCF_042888805.1). Classification (NCBI taxonomy): domain Bacteria; kingdom Bacillati; phylum Actinomycetota; class Actinomycetes; order Kitasatosporales; family Streptomycetaceae; genus Streptomyces; species Streptomyces sp. NPDC002730. The sequence goes on along the minus strand of NZ_JBIAQG010000001.1, from coordinate 315,447 downwards.
CGCGAACGTCCGCGAGGAGTCGATCTACTACATGCCGATCTACGGCAGCGTGCGTCCGGCATAGCGGAACAACTGGCACAGCGAACAAGGGGAACGCCCGGACCCGACCGCGCCCGGGCGTTCCCAGCACGGAAGGCCACGTACGGAAGACCACGTACGGAAGACGTGCCACGTACGGAGAACGCCGCTCTCACATCGGGAGCGGCGTTCTCACGTCCAGAGCGTGGCGATGAAGATGTTCGCGACCGTCAGTCCGCCCACCGCCCCGAACAGCGCCTTCTCCACCTTCTCCTCGTCCCGCTTCACATACACCAGGCCCAGGATCACGATCAGCACCGCCAGCTTGATGCCGATCTTGAGGTTGTTCACCGCCTGGTCGTCCGCCTGGTTGAGGCCCACCAGCGCCACGCCCGTGACCAGCATCGTCAGCGCGCCGTGCAGCATCGCCGGAATGAAGCGTGCCTCTCCCGCGCCCATCGCCTTCATCTGAGTGAGGAAGCCGCCGAGCAGCGACGCGATGCCGATGATGTGCAGGGCGACGAAGACATTGATGAGTACGTCCATGAGGCGGAGCCTAGCCGCCCCCATACCACCGCTCTCCGGGCAGGTGGGCCTCGTTCGCCTCATCGGTCACTCCGGTACGGAATTGCGGTCCGGCACCATGGGCAGGGCTCTCACAAGGCGCACCCTCATGTCCACCTTTGGCCAACATCGGTCCTTACGCCTCTTTCCCGTGACCCCCAGGTTTAGCGTCCTCCCTCAGGTGACCGACTCCCCACCGCCGCCGAGTTCCCGGGCGGCCGTCAGTCACCACCGCCGAGAGATCCGGCGGCGGGCCGCTCCCCCTGTGCGGTCCGCCGTCGGACTCCGACTCGGACCGGCAGGGAACGGAAGGACGTGGACGCCCTCGTGGCAGCGCACCGGAAACCCAAGCAGCATCCGCTCACCGGGCCCGCCGCCCGTACCGCCGCCACTCTCGCGCTCGCCGGCGCAGCGACCGCCACCGCATTCGAAGGCGCCGGGCACGCCGAGCCCCGCCTCAGCCCCGCACAGATCAAGGCCAAGGTCGACAAGCTGTACCAGGAGGCGGAGGCCGCCACCGAGAAGTACAACGAGGCCAAGGAGCAGACCGCCAGAGCGCGCGAGTCACTGGACTCGCTGCGCGACGAGGCCGGGCGCCGGACCCAGCGGCTCAACACCTCACGGAACGCGCTCGGTTCGATCGCCACCGCCCAGTACCGCGCCGGCGGTATCGACCCCGGCCTGCAGCTCGCGCTCACTTCCGACCCCGACCAGTATCTGGAGCGCGCCGCGCTCGCCGAGCGGGTCGGCGAGCGGCACGCGGACGCGATCACCGGCGTACACCAACAGCTGGTGGAGATCGCGCGGTTGAAGGCGCGGGCCGACGAGCGGATGAGAGCTCTCGAGGCCCGGCAGACCGAGTTGGCGAAGCACAAGTCCACCGTCCGGGAGAAGCTCGCCGCCGCCGAGCGTCTGCTGACCCGGATGACCGCCGAGCAGCGCGCGGCGTACAACTCCGCCTACGGCGGTACGGGCGGAGCGACGGATGCCCGCGCCGACCGCTCCGCCGTCCCGCGCGGCTCGCTCCGGGCCCCCAATTCCCGTGCCGCACAAGCCGTCGCGTACGCGTACGGAGCACTCGGCAAGCCCTACGTATGGGGTGCGACGGGCCCGGGTTCGTACGACTGCTCCGGTCTCACACAGGCCGCCTGGCGCTCCGCCGGCGTCTCGCTGCCCCGCACCACCTACACCCAGATCAACACCGGCGAACGCGTGTCCCTCTCTCAACTCGCCCCTGGCGACCTGGTGTTCTTCTACTCAGGCATCTCCCATGTCGGCCTCTACATCGGCGGCGGCCAGATGATCCACGCACCCCGTCCGGGCGCCCCCGTCCGCGTCGCGCCCATCGACCAGATGCCCTTCGCGGGTGCCGCCCGCCCCGTGTAGCCGCCGCAGAGCCCGCGCCACCGGAGGGACCGCGAGCCGCTCGCAAACCGGTTGCCCGGCCGCGCACGGAAGTGACACCATCCCCGGCGTCCCAAGATCCCGATCGCGGCAGGAGCCCCCGTGGACGTCGATGTCCAGAACTACGTACGCACGCTCACGCTCCGCTCGTCCGATCACGTCCGCGTCGGCCCCTTCACCGTGCGCTACAACCCCAACTGGGCGATCCCACCGGCCAATTACGCCATCCCCGACCATGGCGCGGAGCCGACCACCGAAGAGGTCAACGCTCTGATCGCCGTCTTCCGCGAGCGCGACCGGCAGCCACGCCTGGAGTTCCTGCCGTCGTGCGCGCCCGAGGTCGAGCCCGCTCTGCTCGCGGCCGGCTTCACGGTCGAGCGCCGCGCACCACTGCTGGCCTGCACGCCCGAATCCCTCATAGCCCCGGCGCCGGTCGACGGAGTCAGCCTCACCGAGCCCTCCGACGAGGCCGGGTACACCGCCGCGGCGGGCGTGCAGCATCTCGCGTACGGCGAGTCGGGCGACCCGACCGACGGCGAAATCGCGTGGCTGCGCGGGGCCAACGAGGGCGGCGGAGTCGCAGGCCTCGCCACGGACGACAAGGACGGCACACCGGTGGCCGCGGGCGGCTGCTCCGTCCCGGCCGACGGACTGAGCGAGCTGTGCGGCCTGGCGGTCGCCTCCTCGCACCGCCGCCGAGGAATCGGCGCGGCCCTGTCCGCGTATCTGACGGCCACCGCCTTCGACCGGGGCTGCCGCATCGTCTGGCTGGAGCCGGGCGACGCGGACATCGAGCGGATCTACGCGGGGATCGGCTACCGGCGGGTCGGCGACAAGACCGATATGTCACTCCAGTAGGCCACCGCTGTCATTCCCAACAGGCCACCGCTGTCACTCCGGCGGGGTCACCGCTGTCACGTCAGCAGGCCACCGCTGTCATTCCCAACGGGCCACCGCTGTCACTCCAGCAGGCCGCCACCGGCTGCCGCCTGGCCGTTGTCGGGCGCCTGACCGTCCTGGGCTTCATGGGACACCCCGCCAACGCTGGGCCCTCCGCCGCCCCGAGGCGCCCCGGCGTCCACGCCGCCCCGGTGCTGCAGCTGCATCTGCCGCGTCAGCCACTCGAACGCGTAAGGCAGCTCCCTGCTCCACACCACCGGCAGATGCCCGCCCCACGTCTGCCGTACATCCACCTGCGTCGGCGGCTTGGCCACACGCCTCAGCGCGAGCCCTGGCTCATAGCCGTCCGCGCCCTCGCCCATCGCCAGCAGCGACACACGCGGCGGCTTCTTCGCCGACTTCAGGATGTTCAGAACGTCGTTCTCGTGCCGCAGCTTCGGGTCCGCGCCCGTCAGCGAGCCGCGCTCGACGGCCGGATCGTTGTACCCGGAGAAGCTGACGGCGGCGCTGAAGCGGTCGGGGTGGGCCAGGGCCAGTTTGGCGGCGCCGTGCCCGCCCGCCGAGTAGCCGGCGATGGCCCAGCTCTCCGGGTTCGGGGAGACCCGGAAGTTGTCGGTGACCACCTTGCGTACGTCGACGGTCAGCCAGCTGTCCGCGTTGACCTCGCCCGGTATGTTCGCGTACCCGGCGTCGGACTTGCCGAGCAGCATGGTCCGCGGCGAGACCAGGATGAAGGGCGCGACCTTGCCCGACTCGATCAGCGGCTGGACCTTGTCCTGGAACTTCAGTGCCTTGAACCAGCTCTTCGACGTACCTGGGAAGCCGGAGAGCACCTCGACGGCCGGGAACTTCTTGTTGCGGTACGCGGGATCGTTGTACTGCGGCGGCAGCCAGACATACACCTCGCCCGACACTCCCGATATGGAGCCCTTGAGCGAGGTGCGCAGCAAGCCGCTGCCGAGCTGAGGGTCGTCGACCTTCTCGAACTTCAGCGGAACCTTGGGCAGCGAGGAGATCTGCCTGCCGCCGGTGCCGCTCGGTCCGAGGTCGATCGCCGAGTCGACATGGTCGGTCGTGCCGAGCAGATCGTCCCAGCTGTCGTAGAGACCGTTGGCGTTGTTCACTGCCACGAAGACCACGAGCACGGCGGTGGCCTGTGCGAAGAGCACCATGAGCAACCGCCCGGCGCCCCGCACCACAGCGGGACCGCGCAGCCGGCTCCACAGCAGCAGCGGCAGCAGGACGGCGATCACGACCAGGACGATCGTGATCAAGAAGAAGGTGTGCCCCGTCAAATTCATCACGCAAAACAAGAGGTGAACTGGGCGCAACTGGTTGCCCGCCTATGTACCAGTTACCTCACAACGGAGACTAGACGAGACGTCGGGCGGTCGCCCATCGGGTCAGTTCGTGCCGATTCGAGAGCTGAAGCTTCCTCAGGACCGCCGACACATGCGACTCCACCGTCTTCACCGAGATGAACAGCTGCTTCGCGATTTCCTTGTACGCGTAACCCCGCGCGATCAGCCGCAGGACTTCCCGTTCCCGCTGAGTGAGCCGATCGAGGTCCTCGTCCACCGGCGGTGCGTCCGTCGAGGCGAACGCGTCGAGCACGAAACCCGCGAGCCGCGGCGAGAAGACCGCGTCGCCCTCCTGCACCCGGAAGATCGAGTCGACCAGATCCGTGCCCGTGATCGTCTTGGTGACATAGCCGCGAGCCCCGCCCCGGATCACCCCGATCACATCCTCGGCCGCGTCGGACACGGACAGCGCCAGGAACCGTACGGGATGCTCCGCGGCCGCCATCAGCGAGGCGCAGCGGCGCAGCACTTCCACCCCGCCGCCGCCCGGCAGATGCACATCCAGCAGGACGACCTCGGGACGGGTCGCCGTGATCACGGTGAGTGCCTGGTCGACGTCGGCGGCCTCGCCGACCACCTCGACGCCGGTGCGGTCGGTCTGGCCGATCTCGGCCTGCACTCCGGTACGGAACATCCGGTGGTCGTCGACGAGCACGACCCGTACACGCCGCTCGGTGGTCTCTCCAGCAGTCTCGGTCTCGGTCATTCGCCCGCCCTCTCCATCTCCAGCTCGACCTCGGTGCCCCCGTCGGGAACCGAGCGCAGTCGCGCCGTTCCGCCGTGGCGCTGCATCCGGCCGATGATCGATTCTCTTACGCCCATCCGGTCCTGGGGCACCGAATCCGGATCGAATCCCGGTCCCCTGTCCCGTACGGACACGAAGACCGTACGGCCCTCGACCTCCGCGTAGACCTGGACCGCGCCCCCCTCGCCACCGTACTTGGCCGCATTGACCATCGCCTCACGCGCGGCCTGCATCTGTGCGGACAGTTTCTCGTCGAGCGGGCAGTCGCCTACGACCACGACCTCCAGCGGGACCCCGTGCTTGTCCTCCACCTCGGCGGCGGCCTTCTTCACCGCCTCGGCGAGCGTGTCCGGCTCCTCGTCCTCGTCCTTGCCCGTCCCCTCCGGCTTGTAGAGCCAGTTCCGCAGCTCGCGCTCCTGAGCGCGGGCGAGACGGCGCACTTCGCCGCCGTCGTCGGCGTTCCGCTGTATCAGGGTGAGGGTGTGCAGTACGGAGTCATGGACGTGGGCTGCGACTTCGGCACGCTCCTGGGCCCGGATGCGCATGGTCCGTTCCTCCGAGAGGTCCTGCGTCATCCGTACCAGCCACGGCCCCGCGAGCAGAGCGACACCGGCGATGACGGCGATCGCGGCGGTCAGTACGTTGCCGAGCTGGGCCGCCGAGCCGCGGACCACCATGAAGACGGTCAGGCCCATGCCGACCAGCGCCACACCGGCGAGCGCCCGGCCCAGCTGCAGCAGCCGACGGCGTCGGCTGTCCGTCGACAGTGTGGCCCAGCGGGCGCGGCGGGCGTTGTCCGCCTGGCGCCACACCAGCACCACACCGGCGCCGATCAGCAGTATCGGCCAGACATAGCGGTTGGCGCTGCTGCCCGTCTCGACATTGCCGGCGAAGACCGCGGCGCCGACCAGCAGCGCGACCATCGCGAAGAGCTGGCCCTTGTCGGGCTTGCGCAGCCGACGGCGGCCGTCGGGCGTGGTCTCGAAGACGGAGCGCGGCTCTGCGGTCCTGCCGCCGACGCCGAGGGGTACGACGATCCAGAAGACGGCGTACAGCAGCACACCGAGGCCGTCGGCCATGAAGAGGCCGAGGAAGACGAGTCGTACCCAGATGACCGGCAGCCCCAGATGACCGGCCAGCCCGCGCGCCACGCCGCCGAGCATCCGGCCGTCGGCGCTGCGATACAGCTTGCGCATCGGCTGCTCCTCCGGCACGGGGGCGCGGGAGGGACCGGCGGGTCGGGGCGTGGCGACTGGCATGCCCCGATCGTCACATGTAAGGACAGGGCGCGGTATCAGGGTCGTCCCTTAAACCGACCCTGAAAGCCGGGTGCGATATCAGGGAAGGGCCAGGGTCGGCGCGGGTGCCATCACAGCGCGGCGCCCGTCACCATGTACGTATGAATCAGCCGACCCCACCGCCGGCGGCGCCGCACGACGCGCAGCCGGAGGCGCAGCCCGCTCCGGCGCCGCCCGAGGTGCAGCAGTTGCGCCGCACGCCCCGCCAGAAAGTCGTGGCCGGTGTCTGCGGCGGGCTCGGCCGGTACTGCGACATCGACCCGGTGATATTCCGGATCGTCATCGGTGTGCTCTCCGTGACCGGCGGCATCGGCCTGATCTTCTACGGCTTCGCCTGGCTGCTGATCCCGTTCGAGGACGAGGAGGAGAACGAGGCGCGCCGGCTGCTGTCCGGCCGGGTCGACGGTGCTTCCCTCACCGCCGTACTCCTCGCTCTCATCGGCTGCGGGGTGTTCCTCTCCATGCTGAGCAACGGCGGGACGCTCGCTTTCGCCGCGCTGCTTTCCCTCGCGGTCGCGGGCGCCGCCGTGTGGTCGCAGCGCCGCCGTCTCACCGCGCCCGACGGTGTACCGCTGGATGCGGCGACGGCGCATGCGGTGGCCGAGGCGCCGCCCGAGACGAAGGCGCCGCCGGTGCCCGACAGGCCCTCGTGGTGGCGCGACCCGATCGTCAAGGACGGCACGACAGGGCTGGTGCCCACCGGCTATCTGTGGGGTCCGGAGAGCGCGGTGGCGGAGACCGGGGCGCCGCGCCGGCTCCGGCCGAACGCAGCTCCCGCGTATGCGCGCGGGCCGCGCGGAATCGGCGGCACCGTCTTCCTTCTCGCGCTCCTCGCGGGCGGGCTCGGCACCGGGACCAGCTGGGACAGCCAGCCGCTGGGCACGAGCCTGCAGATCGGGCTCGTCTGCGCGCTGGCGGTATTCGGGATGGGTCTGCTGGTCAGCTCGCTGCTCGGCCGAACCGGCTTCGGAACGATCATGCTGACGGTGCTCACAGCGGCACTGCTGGCGGGAGCCGCGGCGCTGCCCAAGGACATCACCACCGAGTGGATACGTACGCAGTGGAAGCCGGCCTCGGTCGCCGCCGTCCAGCCGAGCTACGAGCTCGGCTCGGGAGTCGCGACGCTCGACCTGTCCTCTCTCGCCGTCCCCGCGGGTCGGACGGTGTCGACGAGGGCCGAAGTCGCGGCGGGTCAGCTCAAGGTGGTCGTACCGAAGAACGCGACGGTGAAGCTGCGGGCCCAGGCGGGCCTCGGCGATATCCGTCTGCCCGACGACGCGGCGAACGACATCGACGTCTCACCCGATCAGGACCGGCGGCAGACACTGCCCGCGCCCGCCGGCGCGAAGCCGACCGGCACACTGGATCTAGATCTCGAAGTGGGCATCGGACAGGTGGAGGTGACCCGTGCCGCGTCGTGAACTCCGGCATGATTTCCGGCCGGGCAAGCTGGTCGCGGGTCTCGCTGTGCTGGCCGCAGCGCTGCTGTACGCGGGCGATGCGGCCGGCTCCTGGCAGACACCGTTCTATGTGGTGTTCCCGGTCGTTTTCGGCGGTCTGTTCCTGGCCGGGGCGGTGAGCCTGACGTACTACGGCATCCGGCGCCGCCGTTTGGCCAACAGCGCGTCGAGCGAGAGCAGCGGAGCGCCGGCGAGCACCAGCGGCAGCCAGGCCATCAGATAGGCGAGGTCGTTGCCGTAGTAGTACGGCTCGGTCTGCCAGCTCACGGTCAGCCACAGGCTCAGCGAGATGAGCGCCCCGCCGAGCGCGGCCAGCCGGGCCAGCAGTCCGACGAGGGCGCCGATGCCGACGGCGAGCTCACCGAAGGCGATGGCGTAGCCGAAACCCTCGGGGTTCTTGAGCGCCAGATCGACAAGGGCAGGCACGGCGGAGGTGTCGCGCACGCTGCGCATGAGGTCGCCGACGGAACCGGCTCCGCTCGCCGCCATGAACTGACTGTCCGTGAGCTTGTCGATGCCCGCATAGATGAAGGTCACGCCGAGGAAGATCCGCAGCGGCAGAAGGGCGTAGTGTCCCGCCCGCTCTCTCAAGCCGCCGCGTCCGCCGCCTCCGTCGACCGTGCCGTAGGTCGCTGTCGTCCGATATGTGTGTGTCATCGCTGGTCCCACCTTCGGTTGACCCGTCAACTGACCATACGTACGACGAAGCCGCGCGGCTCACCAGACGTGCGGCTCACTCTGTGACAACAGCCTGCCCGCCGGTCAGTCCGTCACCTCGATGGCGCAGCGGTTGCTCTCCGCTCCCGATGCCGTCACCACCTGCACATCCACCCGCCCTGGCTCGACCTCCGCCGGGACCGGCACGGTGAGCACCGTGTCGGTCGGGTTGGCGAAACCGCCGGTGACCGGGATCAGCGGGACATGGACATGGACGGCGCCGATGCGTACGACCATACGGGCGAGCCGGTCGGGGGCCCCGGCGCCCGGCGGTACGAAGCCGGCGCCGCGGATCTCGATGTCGTCGCCGGTACGGATCGGGGCGTCCAGGTCCCCGGCCTCGCGGGCCCGGACGACCGCGAACACGACGGGCCGGCCTCCTTCCGCGTGCTTCCCGGCGAAGTACGTCATCGCCGAGACCGCGACCAGCAGCGCGAGCCCCCACGGCAGGTCGGGCAGCTGCTCGGGCCGGCGGGCGAGCCGAACCAGCGCGAAGATCACCGCAGCGGCGCTCACCAGCACGTACTGCACATCCGCGAAGCTGCCGCGGCCGGCGTCGTCGCAGAGCAGATCGGCCAGCCTCGGGCGGTCGGCACGCACCTTCTGCAGCCGCTTGCCGAGGACGCGTACGGCGACCACACGGCGTACGACGACGGCGATCGCGCACACGAGCGCGAGGACGGAGAGCATGCCTGCGCCGCGGGCCAGGTCGAGCCCTTCGATCAGCGCGTCCCGATGGGCGGCGGACGAGGCCAACGCCAGCTGGAGGGCCAGCACAAGGACGGCGAAGACGGCGAGCAGCACCCAGACCGTGGCGACCGCGCGCGAGGTCGAGAGGCGGTTGTCCTCGCCGATCAGCGGCGCGAGAAGCCCGCCGCGCGACCTGTGCAGCCGTGCCGCGCCGGTCAGCAGCCCACCGACGGTGAGCGCGGCGAGCAACCCTGCCGTTCGCGCACCGGTCCAGCCCGCGCCGATCGCGGTCACCGTCTGCCCCAGCGCCAGGATCGCGAGACCGGCCCATACGACCAGCAGCGTGCGGCACCAGACCAGTTGGAGCCAGACCTCGCCCGCCTCACGGCTGCGATCGGCGACAGTGCGCGCCGACTGCGTCAGCTCGTCCGACACCCACTGGCGCGAGGCGACCGGCGAGTGCGAGAGAGCGACCGGTAATCCCTGCCCGGTGGCCAGCTCGTCCCGCTTGGCGAGGAAGGCTGCCACTGCCCGCCGATGCCCTTCGCGCGCCCCGTGCGTACATTCGTCGCACTGTCCCGCTTCTTGCACCGCCACGACCGACGCCACCTTCCCCGCCCCGCACCGACTGAACTTCCCTTTGATTGCTGGGAATTGTGCCGTACGGAAGGGGCGCCTCCCGCGGCGCCCGAGGCCACAGCGGGTGAATCCGCCATTGCCCGGTTGACCACTCCCTATTGCACGAGGTCGGGCTCGGCCCGGCTGATCTGCCGCCACAGGGGCTGGTAGTTGATCCATGCGACCAGATCGGTGCCGAGCTGCTCGCGCGTGGCGACCGCGTCCCGGTGCTCGATCAGCAGGGGCTTGCCCGCCGCCCGCGCCGCGAGCTGAACCTGCGCGCAGCGCTCCATGGAGATGAACCACCAGGCTGCCGCGTCCACCGAGTCGCCTACGGTCAGCAGCCCGTGGTTGCGCAGGATGACGGCCTTGTACGCACCGAGGGCACCGGCGATCCGCCGCCCCTCCTCCTCGTCGACGACCACTCCGGTGTATCTGTCGACCAGGGCGTGGTCCTCGTAGAAACCGCAGGCTTCCTGGGTGATCGGCTCGATCAGCTCGCCGAGCGCGGACAGTGCCCGCCCGTGCACGGAGTGGGTGTGCGCGACAGCGACGATCTCGGGCCGGGCGCGGTGCACCTGGGCGTGTACGGCGAACGCGGCCTGGTTGACGTGGTACCGCCCCACGACGACCTGCCCCTCCCCGTTCACGAGGATCAGATCACCGGCGGCGACATGCGCGAACGGCACGCCGAAGGGGTTCACCCAGAAGCAGTCGGTGAACTCCGGGTCCCGTGCGGTGATATGGCCGGACACCCCGTCCTCGTACCCGAAACGCCCGAACAGCCGCAGCGCCCCGGCGAGCCGCTCCTTCCGGTACGCCCGCTCGTCCACGACGGACTCATGCACGGGCGGCATGGCGAATCGCAGCTGCTCGACGGGGATCGGAGCGGGCGTCTCAGTCATGGCTGGGAAGCTACCTTCGGGTACCGCAACTGACCAGAGACTTCACGCGCCTCGCACGGCTTCCACGAGAATGCGCCCATGACCGAACCGACATCCCCCCTGGTCTCTCTCCTCGGCCTCGAGAAGCACATCGAGGGCGGCTGGTTCAAGGAGACCTGGAAGACGGCCGGCTCGACGACCCCGCCGGGCTACCCGGGCCCGCGCGCGTACGCGACCGGTATCTACTTCCTGCTCCACCCCGGCGAGAGCTCGTGCTGGCACCGCGTACGCTCCGACGAACTCTGGCTGTGGCACCGGGGCGGCCCGCTGAATCTGCACCTCGGCGGCATGGGCAACGAGCCGGGCGAAGCCACGACCCTGACCCTGGGTCCCTCGGTCGAATCCGGCGAACAGCCCCAGCTCCTGGTCCCGGCGGGCACCTGGCAGTCGGCGGACCCGGCAGGTGCCGAGCCGGTCCTGGTCACCTGCATCGTGGCGCCGGGGTTCCACTTCGACGACTTCGAGCTGGAGAAGCCTGAAGAGAGCTGAAGAGAGCTACAGGTTGTCGATCTCCGCCAGGTCGATGTCGATGGTGAAGGGAACGGAGAGCTTGAGCCGGTCGTGGTGGATGCCGGAGGGGGCATACGCCTTCGTCGCCGGGTCCAATTCATAGACGTACACGACCGGGCGGCCGCCCTCGCCGGACTCCACCCGCCAAAAGTGCGGGACGCCCGCCTCCGCGTACAGCTGCGGCTTGCGCTTGCGGTCGCGCTCCTCCGAGTCCGGTGACACCGTCTCGACTACGAGTACGACATCCTTCGCGTTGTAATGCGTCTCGTTCGAACTGGTCACAGCCTCCGCCCGGATCACCGAGACGTCCGGCTCCGGCCCCTGGCGCTTGTCGATCACCACAGTCATCTCCCGCCGCACCCGCAGATCATCGGGCACCGTCCTGCGCAGGCCATGCATCAGCAGGTCGTTCACCAGACTGTGAAAACTCCTCTGCGGACTCACGAAGACCAGGCTCCCGTCGATCAACTCCGTGTGCGGCGGGAGGTCGGGCAGCGTCAGCAGGTCGTCCACGGTGTAACCGTCCTGCGGCGGCACCGGCCAGGGGTGCGCGATCTCAGCGGTCATGGTTCCTCCCATGGACGGGATTCTGGGCCGTACGGTCAGCGTACCCAGCCCATACGACAACGCCGCCGCTCAAACGAATGAGCGACGGCGTCGGCGTTGAGCCTGCAGAGAGGGTTACTCCCACTCGATGGTGCCCGGCGGCTTGGAGGTCACATCCAGCACCACGCGGTTCACGTCCGCCACCTCGTTGGTGATACGGGTCGAGATCTTCGCCAGCACGTCGTACGGCATCCGCGTCCAGTCCGCCGTCATCGCGTCCTCGGACGAGACGGGCCGGAGCACGATCGGGTGGCCGTAGGTGCGGCCGTCGCCCTGTACGCCCACGGAGCGCACATCGGCGAGCAGCACCACCGGGCACTGCCAGATGTCACGGTCCAGACCGGCCGCCGTCAGCTCCTCGCGGGCGATCGCGTCCGCCTCGCGCAGCAGGTCGAGGCGGTCCTTGGTGACCTCGCCGACGATACGGATGCCGAGGCCCGGGCCCGGGAAGGGCTGGCGCTGGACGATCTCGTCCGGCAGGCCGAGCTCCTGGCCGACCATCCGGACCTCGTCCTTGAACAGCTTGCGCAGCGGCTCGACGAGCTCGAACTCGAGGTCCTCGGGCAGGCCGCCGACGTTGTGGTGGGACTTGATGTTGGCGGTGCCGGTGCCGCCGCCGGACTCGACCACGTCCGGGTAGAGCGTGCCCTGCACGAGGAAGGCGACGTCCTCGCCATGCGCGGCCTCGGCGATGATCTCGGCCTGCGCCTGCTCGAAGACCCGGATGAACTCGCGCCCGATGATCTTGCGCTTCTCCTCGGGGTCGGACACCCCGGCCAGCGCCTTCAGGAACCGCTCCTGCGCGTCGACGACCTTCAGCTGCACGCCGGTCGCCGCGACGAAGTCCTTCTCGACCTGCTCCGTCTCGCCCTTGCGCATCAGGCCGTGGTCGACGTACACGCAGGTCAGCTGGGAGCCGATGGCCTTCTGCACGAGTGCAGCGGCGACCGCGGAGTCCACGCCGCCGGACAGACCGCAGATGGCGCGCTTGGTGCCGACCTGCTCCCGGATCGCCGAGACCTGCTCCTCGATGACATTGCCGGTGGTCCAGTTCGGCTCGATGCCGGCGCCGCGGTAGAGGAAGTGCTCCAGGACCTGCTGGCCGTACGTGGAGTGCATCACCTCGGGGTGGTGCTGGACGCCGTACAGCTTCTTCTCGTCGTTCTCGAAGGCCGCGACCGGCACCACGTCCGTGGACGCGGTGACCGTGAAGCCCTCCGGGGCGGCGGAGCAGGCGTCGCCGTGCGACATCCACACAGGCTGCTCGGCCGGGGTGCCCTCGAAGAGCGTCGAGCCGGTCTTGGAGACATGCAGCGGCGTACGGCCGTACTCACGCGCTCCCGTGTTGTCGACGGTCCCGCCGAGCGTCGTGGCCATCAGCTGGAAGCCGTAGCACATGCCGAAGACGGGGACCCCGGCCTCGAAGATCGCGCGGTCGAGGCGCGGGGCGCCTTCCGCGTACACGGAGGACGGGCCGCCGGAGAGGATGATCGCCTTCGGGTTCTTGGCCAGCATCTCGGCCACGGGCATCGTGGACGGGACGATCTCGCTGTAGACCCGGGCCTCACGGACGCGGCGGGCGATGAGCTGTGCGTACTGCGCGCCGAAGTCAACAACGAGGACGACGTCCGGAGCGTTGCTGTCGGGGGCGGCGGAGGGTGCTGCTGGCACGGGTGGCGGCCTTCCGGCGGTGGGAGGGGGTCGGTATTTGTCGATTCTACCGGCGTGGCGGACCCGCTTTTCGTCTCACCATCCGAACCCGGGTTTGGCCGCGGACGGCGGGAGGTCCATACTCCACCCATGCACAAGCAGCTGACCTTCGTCTTTACCTATGGCACCGGCCCGTCCGGCTGCCATGGTCGTGCTGCTTGAGCCACTGACAAGCAACTTCCCAGGCGCCCCGGGCCGACAAGGCCCGGGGCGTTCTGTCATTTCCGGGCCTTGCCGCTCCGGGGCACCGTCCCCGACAAGGAGCCCCGCATGACCGTCACGACCGACACCGGAGCCCGTACCGAAGAGGCCGCTTCCCTCATCGGCGACGCCCGCAGCCGCATCGACACGCTCGACGACCGGATCATCGGGCTGATCCAGGAACGGATGGCCGTCTCGGCCGTCATCCAGGAAGCCCGGATCTCCTCCGGCGGCCGCCGGGTGAGTCTGTCGCGCGAAATGGAGGTTCTCAGCCATTTCCGCGACGCGCTCGGAAAGCCGGGAACGGCGCTCGCGATGACGCTGCTCGAGCTCTGCCGGGGCCGGATCTGAGGCCGTGTCCGAGCCTGCGCAGACATCCGCGCACGGACCTGAGTTCGGGCGCACTCTCACCCGTACGGCGCGTGACTGCACGCGCCGGGGCTTCGTTGGTACCGATATCCGTGCCAGCCAGGGGCGGGTCATGAAGGAAACCACGCGTGGCTCCGCTGGGGCGTGTGACGTACTGCAAGTACGTCGTGGGACCTCGCCCCAGCGCGCGTGACCGGTCGGCAGGGGACAGCAGCCCGGTCACCCCAAGGGCGGTCGGCTCCGGGGACGCCCGGGGCCGACCGCATCCGGTCGAAACGGTTGCGCAGGCCGCAGCCCATCCCGCACGATGCAAGACAAGCGCGTCCCCACTCTGCGCAGCCATATTGCCAAAGGTCGATACCACTCGCGCGCCCCAAGTGCGCCGGGTCGGCGACCCTCCCCACGCGGCGCTACCCCCCGGCGCCGCACCTCGGCACCGGCGCTGCCCTGACGTCGGTGCTGACCGCCAAGGGCCCCGCGGATCATGCATCCGCGGGGCCCTTGCTTGTCCCGTGCGGGGCTACCTCGTCGCGTAAGGGTCGCCCGGCTTCCAGTTGGCGTCGCTCCACTCCGCCGTCGGCTCGGGGGCCGGCGGCGCGGGCGGTGGGTTGGGGCCGCGGTTGGGGTTCTGCGGCACAGCCGACGCCGACGACTGCCCGCCGCTGCTGCTCCGACCGCCCGCCGCCTTCGTCCTGCGCGGCTTCGCCGTCAGGCTGGGCACGGCCTTCGTCTTGGGGGTAGCGGTCGTATCGCTGCTGGGCGAAAGGCGCACGGACGGCGTCGGGAGTGTGGTCGACGGCGATGACGAAGACGCCGTGGGTGCGGCGCTCCCTGCGCCATCGCCGTCGGCGCCCGAACACGCGGCTGCACCCAAGGCCAGTGTCACAAGGCAGACCGCGGCAACGACAGCGAAGCCAAAACGTCTCATCAGGACTCTCATCAGTGGGTGCTGAAATTGCCGCGGGACGGCAAGAGGCCGGAAGGCACCACGAGTTCGACCCGGCCAGGAGCAGAAGGCTGCGCGTGACGGGTGTCACATAAAGTTTCTGTGAGTCCCAGGGCAACTATTCAGGCTGGTCACAGGTCATGCATGCGAAACAACGGCCTCACCCGTGTACCCCCACCTCGGTAGGCCCACCAGACTCCGTGCCGCGTCATGCGGTACGCCGGACTTCACTGAGGTCTTAATGAAGCTTCGCCGCGCTATGGCCGTCGCTGCAGCGACCGCTGTCATAGCACCCGCCGCGCTCCTGTCGGCTCCGGCCGCGTTCGCGGACCCGTCGCCGACGCCGACCGAGACGGCGAGCAGCACCCCATCGGAGTCCCCGAGCGCCCCGTCGGAGGCGCCGAGCAGCACCCCGGCCACGACGCCGAGCGCGCCGGCCAACACGCCGAGCTCGCCCGCCGCGACGCCGAGCACCCCCGCGAGCTCGGCCGCAGCGACGCCGAGCGCCACCGCCGGCGAGCCGGGCGAGGGCGACGAGGACCCGGACTTCGAGTGCAAGGCATCCGCGGTCGACGTGAAGCTCTCCGGCTTCCCGAACAAGATCGTCGCGGGCGGTGGCTGGAAGAAGTTCAGCCTCGACGTCAAGAACAACAGCAAGGAGAAGATCGAGAACTTCGGTCTCTTCACCTTCGCCTCGTACGAGGACGACCTGATCGGCGGCGAGCAGGACCGCCTGATCGAGAAGTACGCGCACTTCGAGTACTTCGACAAGTCGTCCGGTGAGTGGAAGGCGGGCGGCAACCTCTCCGGGATGAACAACGGCTTCTACTTCGACGTGATCGACCTCAAGAAGGCCGAGAAGCGCTCGATCAAGCTGCGCGTTCGCATCGACAAGGCGGCCCCTGCGGGCAAGGGCATCGCCCTCGCCGCCGGCGGTTACGACAAGGGCGAGGACTGCTTCGAGGACAGCGAGTTCTACGAGTTCGACGTTCTCAAGGCCGGCAGCAACGCGGGCGACGTCGACGACGCCAAGCCGAGCGGTGAGAAGCCGAAGGACGTCAAGCCGCAGGGTGGCTCCAAGGAGATCCCGGTCACCGGCAACCTCGCCGAGACCGGTTCCAGCTCCATGCTGCCGACCGTCGGTATCGCCGGTGGCATCGCCATCGTCGCCGGTGCCGGTGTCGTCTTCGCGATGAAGCGCCGCCGCAGCGGCGACGCCACCGCGTAACACCGGGCCCACACGCCAGAAGGCCGCTGCACTCGGAGGGGGGTGCAGCGGCCTTCGCGCGTTCCAACCTTCGTACCTCCGGCCTTCGTACGACGTCCGGAGGCCGGGTCACTTCTTCGGCGGGACCGCCGGGATGCCCAGGAACGGCAGCTTCAGCGCGCCGAACGCCTCCTCCGGGACCGCCGGTGACTTCGGCGCGACCGCCGCCAGCCGTTCGTACGCCGCGCCCTGTGCCGGACGCGGGTCCTCCTCGCCCTTGTTGGGCCAGAACGACATCGCCCGCTCGGCCTGCGCCGTAATGGTCAGGGACGGGTTCACACCGAGGTTCGCCGAGACCGCGGCGCCGTCGACGACCGAGATGCCCGGGTGGCCGTAGAGCCGGTGGTACGGATCGATGACGCCTTCCTCTGCCGAGGCCCCGATCGGGCAGCCGCCCAGGAAGTGGGCCGTCAGCGGGGTGCCCATCAGCTCGCCGATGTTGGACCCCGCGAAGCCGTTGATCTCCTCGGCGAGCAGCGAGGCCGCGCGCGTCGCCTCGGGAATCTGGTTCGGGTTCGGTGCGCCGTGGCCCTGGCGGGCGGTGAGCAGGCCCTTTCCGATACCGCCCGGCTTGCGGTACGTGGTCAGCGAGTTGTCCAGCGACTGCATGACCAGCCCGATGATGGTCCGCTCCGACCAGCGGCGGTTGGAGAGCGCGCGGGCCGCGAGCCAGGGGTGCCTGGCCATATTGCCGAACCAGCCCGCGACCCGCGCCCGCGCACGGTACGGAACCTGGAGGATCGTCATCGCACCCATCGCGTTCGAGCCCCTGCCGTAGCGGACCGGCTCGATATGGGTGTTCTCGTCGGGGTGGACCGAGGACGTGATCGCCACTCCGCGTGTGAAGTCGACCTTGTCCACGCCGTGCCGCTTGCGGTAGCGGCGGTTGTCGGTCTGGGCGCCGACGATCGCCTCGGAGTTGGTACGGGTCAGCTCGCCGAGCCGGGCCGAGATATGCGGCAGCAGACCCTGGTCCTTCATGGTGTGCAGCAGGGTCTGGGTGCCGTACGTGCCCGCCGCCACGACCACGCGCCCGGCCCTCAGCAGCTTCGGCTCGGCCTTCTTGCGGGCGTCCGTCGGGACCGTCGTGACGTGGAAGCCGCCCTCCGGGTCCTCGCTGATCGAGGCGACCGTCGTCATCGGGTGGATGACGGCCCCGGCCTTCTCGGCCAGGTAGAGGTAGTTCTCGTTGAGGGTGTTCTTCGCGCCGTGCCGGCAGCCCGTCATGCACTCGCCGCACTCGGTGCACGCCTTGCGCGACGGGCCCGCGCCCCCGAAGTACGGGTCATCGACCGTCGAGCCCGGACCGGCCTTCGACGTACCGTCGGCGTCCTCGCCGTCGCCGAAGAAGACGCCGACCGGGGCCATGTGGAAGCTGTCGCCGACACCCATCGCCTGCGCCGTCGCCTTGAGATGCACGTCGGAGGGGGTCATCGTCGGGTTGAGCCGTACGCCCAGCATCCGCTTGGCCTGGTCGTAGTACGGCGACAGCTCCTCCTGCCAGTCAGTGATGTCCTTCCACTGCGGGTCCTCGAAGAAGGGAGCGGGCGGTACGTACAGCGTGTTGGCGTAGTTGAGCGAGCCGCCGCCGACACCCGCGCCCGCCAGCACCATCACCTTGCCGAGCAGATGCACGCGCTGGATCCCGTACAGGCCGAGCGGGGGCGCCCACAGATAGTTCTTGATGTCCCAGGAATTCTTGGGCAGAGTCTCGCGGGTGAAGCGGCGGCCCGCCTCCAGGACCCCGACCCGGTAGCCCTTCTCGGTCAGCCGCAGCGCGGTGACCGAACCGCCGAAGCCCGAGCCGACGACGATGACGTCGTAGTCGTACGCCGGGTCGAAGGCCTGGTCGGAGACCGCTTCGGAAACCGACTCGGAAACCGACTCGGAAACCGATTCGGAGAGCAGTTGTTCGTCACTCTCGGCGGCCTGATTCTGGGCAGGGGGTACCTGGGACATGGCTCTCCTCGTACGAAAACAGCGGAAACTAGCGCAGGCGCAGGGCCTTCATCGCCTTCAGGCTGAGGCTCATGAACGCGGCGTACTTCTCGTCGTCCATGCCGAAGGACGGCGCCAGCGGCATCAGTCGCTGCTGGGCGACGGTCTGTGCCTCGGTGTACTTGAGGATGCCCTCGGAGCCGTGCCGCCGACTGAGGCCGGAGTCCTTCATGCCGCCCATCGGGGACTGCACGCTGCCGTACGCCGGGGCGTAGCCCTCATTGATATTGACCGTGCCGGTGCGCAGCTTCGCCGCGACCGCGTGGCCGCGCTTGCCGTCCTTGGTCCAGACGCTCGAATTCAGCCCGTACGGAGTGGCGTTCGCCTGCTCGACGACCTTGTCCTCGTCCGTGAAGCGGTAGATGGAGACGACCGGGCCGAAGGTCTCCTCGGTGCAGACGGCCATCGGCGCCTCGACGCCGTCGAGGATGGTCGGCTCGTAGAACAGCGGGCCGATGTCGGGGCGGGCGACGCCGCCCGCGACGAGCGTCGCGCCCTTGGCGACGGCCTCCTCGACATGGCGGGTGACGGTCTCCAGCTGGCGCTCGCCGACGAGCGAGCCCATGTCGGCGCCGTACGCGAGGGACTTGCCGAGGCGCATCGCCTTCGTACGGGTGGCGAAGCGCTCCACGAACGCGTCGGCGATCGACTCGTGCACGTACAGCCGCTCGATGGAGATGCACAGCTGGCCGGCGGAGGAGAAGCAGGCGCGTACCGCTCCGGCCGCGGCCTTCTCGATGTCCGCGTCCTTCAGCACCAGCATGGCGTTCTTGCCGCCGAGTTCGAGGGAGACACCGACCAGGCGGGCCGCGGCGCCCTGGGCGACCTCGCGGCCGGTGCGGGTGGAGCCGGTGAAGGAGACATAGTCGGCGTGCTTGACGACCTCGGGGCCGACGACCGGCCCTTCGCCGAGAACGACCTGGAAGACGCCGGCGGGCAGGCCCGCCTCGATGAGCAGATCGCGGGCCCACAGCGCGGTGAGCGCGGTCTCGGTGTCGGGCTTCATCACGACGGCGTTGCCGGAGACGAACGCGGGCAGCGCATCACCGACGGAGAGCTCCAACGGGTAGTTCCAGGGCGCGATCTGGCCGATGACGCCGCGCGGCTGGCGCAGTTCGGTGGTCTTGGTGAGGACGGGAACGACACCGGTGTGGCGCTTGGGCTTGAGATAGGCGGGCGCCTTGCGGCCGTAGTGGCGGGCGGCGACGGCGACGGCCTGGACCTCTTCGTGCGCGTGCAGCCGGGCCTTGCCGGTCTCCAGCTGGATGAGGTCTAGGACTTCGGCCTGGCGCTCCAGGACCAGGTCGTGGAAGCGGAGCAGGACGGCGGCGCGGGCGCGGGCCGACGTCGCGGCCCAGACGGGCTGGGCGGCGCGGGCGCGTTCGAAGGCCTCCGCCACGTCCTGGGGGGTGGACTCGGGCAGGTCCGCCAGCTTCTCCCCGGTGAACGGGGTGTGGTTGGCGGTACGGCCGGAGCCGACCACACCACGGGTGAGCTGGGCGACCACCTCGGGGGTGACCACATCGGCTGCGGTGCGCGCACCGGCCGGCGCGGCGGCTGTCGGGTTGGTGCCGGGGGCGGCGGCGGGGGCCTGCGAGTCCGTCATGGGGGCGAGAGTATGCCGCATCCGGAACTTTGGGTACCCGTCGGTAACGGCTTTTCACCAGGCCCTCACCATCGCGCCAGCGATCACTGGCAGATAAGGCCTGATCAGGGGCTTGTCTCGGCTTTTCCGAGCTTCAACCGCTTCCGTACGCCCCGGAACAGATCTTGCCCGGCGGCCTCTTCCCTGCCGCCCTTGGGCATCTCGACGAGCACCGTGTAGCGCTCGCCGGCCTCGGTAACGACGTAGAACGCCAGGCGGTGGACGGGACGCGCAGTGTCGCCCTCCTGCGCGAAGTACGTCACGTCGAGCAGGGCCGCGTCAACGCCGTGGTGGTTGGCCGGCACGACGGTGCCCTTCGCCTCGGACGCGGTGAACCCACCCGCGCGCGGACCGCCGTCCGTCAGCCACTTCAGCTCGCCCCGCGCCCACTGGACGGCCGTGTCCGTCGCCTTGCCGGCGCGCTTGAGCTCGACCCAGACGGGATTGCCGCGCTCCTCGAAGGTGATCTCCTTGTCCTTCGCGAGCTCGGCCTCGGAGGTGACGGGTTCACGTGTGTACGTGGAGGGGACGGAGATCTCCGCGTCGAGCCGGGACTCGAGATAGGGGCGCCAGGTCTGCCATGCCTCCGGGGCCTCCATCGGCGGCGGGGTGGTACGGGTGGATGCGCCGGCGCGCTTGTCGTTGCCGGTGTCCGGCGAGGCGGGTGCGTACGCCCAGACCGCGATACCGACGGCGACGGCCCCGGCGATTGCGGCGAGCGCGACACGGGCGCGGGCGCGGGCCGGGGCCCTTGGTGGCGTCGAGGGGCCCGGAGCGGCCGACGGGGCGGATGCGCGGCCTCCGAGCCGTACGGTCCGGGAGTCGGAGTCGGAGTCGGCGTCGGCGTCGGAGTCGGCGTCGACCGGGCCGGAGTCGACCGGGCCGGAGTCGTCCGTATCCGGCTGCCGGGCCTCCCGCCTTCCGGGCAGCCGGCCGGCTCCGGTGGACCCGGCCACGGGCCAGTCCACCTCGGACCCTGGCCACGCCGCCTCCGGCCGGTTCTCGGTCTCCGGCGGGGTCGGCGGGCTCTCCGTCTCCGCCGGGGCCGGTGGCCGCAGCGTCGACGCGCTGCCCTCCGCGACCGCCGCAAGTTCCGTCTCCACCTCGTCGACGGACGGACGGTGTTCCGGGACCTTCGAGAGCAGGCGGACGATCAACTCCGCCAGCGGGCCCGCCTGGACCGGTTTCGGGGCCTCGGCCTGGAGGATGGCGGCGAGCGTCGACTCCAGGGTCGTACGGCGGAAGGGCGACCAGCCCTCCACTGCCGCGTACAGCAGCACACCCAGCGACCACAGATCCGACTCCGGAACGGCCGTGATGCCCGACATCCGCTCCGGGGCGATGAATTCGAGCGAGCCGACGAACTCACCGCTCACGGTCAGCGGCTCCTCGCCCTGGATCCGCGCGATACCGAAGTCGGTGAGCACCACCCGGCCGTGCGGACCGAGCAGCACATTCGCGGGCTTCACATCCCGGTGGACGATCCCCTTCGTGTGCGCCGCGCCCAGCGCGCCCGCCACGGCGAGCCCGATCCGTGCCGCCTCTGCCGGAGGCAGCGAACCGCGCTTGAGCCGTTCATGGAGCGATTCACCGCGGATCAACTCCATGACGATCCAAGGGAGTCCGCCGTCCATCACGACATCGTGGACGGCCACGGCCGCCGGGTGCTCGACCTGGGCGGCAGCCCTGGCCTCCCGCCGCAGCCGTTCGTAGAGCCGCTGCTGGGACGGCTCGCGGGGGTCGCCGGGCAGCCGTGGCTCCTTCACCGCGCAGTCGCGGCCGACGAGTTCGTCGCGCGCCTGCCAGACCGTGCCCATGCCGCCGGACCCGACACGTACGGTCAGCCGGTATCGGCCGCCGATCAGCCGGCCCTCACCGCTGCCGCCCTCACCGCTGCCGCCCTCGCCCCTGTTGCCGTCGCCCCCGTCTGCCGGCTCCGGCTGCCCCGCCGGGCTCACAGATCCTGGATCTTCAGATGCTTGACGACCCCGTCGAAGAGCTTGGCGCCCTCCCTCGCCGCCCAGCCCTCCGCGGGCCCGGCCACCCGCAGCCGCCAGTAGACCTCGTCCGCACCCTTGCCCGTGCCGACGACGCGTTCGTGCCAGCGGTACCGGATCGGGTCGTCGTTCGAGTCGCTGAACTGCACATAGTCGACAAGCGTGTCGAACGCCTTGCTGCCCTGCTGCGTCGTGGACGAGGACCTCACCTCCTGGTCCTTGATCTCGGTGCCGTCCTTGCCGCCCTTCTCGTAGTACTGCCGCCAGACGTCGGCCTCCGGCTTGAGCTCGCCCTCCACGGTCTTGGTCTCGATGCGCTCCATGTAGACCTGGAAGACACCGCTCGGATCCCAGTACGTGACGCTGTTGCCGCTGTCGCCCTCGACCCGCTCGTACTCCGCCGGGACGGCGATGTTCGCCGAGACGACCTCACGGTCCGGGCGGACCTCCCAGCCCTCCGGGATCGCGTCGCCGCCGAAGGGATCGGCGAAGATCAGGACCAGGGCGACAGCCACCGCGAGCACCCCGCCGCCGAGACCGAATTGCGCCGGCCGGTTGCCCTGCAGCACCGGCGGCACCCACCGGCTCCCGCGCCCGGCCGGGCTGCCGGCGCCCTGGCCGGGGGCGCCCGCCAGAAGCCTCGTCGCATCGAGCGGGATCTGCGGCGGCCGCGCCACCGACTCCAGCGTCTGCCGGATCTCCGCGGCGTCCGGCCGCATCGCCGGGTCCTTGCGCAGCAGTTGCATCACCAGCGTGCCGAAGGCCCCGGAACCGCGAGCGGGCGTCTGCGGCTCGGCGGAGAGCACCGCCTGCAGCGTCGCGGGGCTGTTGGAGCGGCGGTACGGGGACATGCCCTCGACCGCCGCGTACAGCACCACACCCAGCGACCACAGATCCGACTCGGGACCCGGCTGCTGACCCAGCACCCGCTCCGGCGCGATGAACTCCGGCGACCCGACGAAGGCCCCGGTCTCCGTCAGCCCCTGCTCGCCCTCGACCTGCGCGATACCGAAGTCGGTCAGTACGACCCGGTCGCCGCGCCCCAGCAGGACGTTGTCCGGTTTGACGTCGCGATGCAGCACGCCGGCCTCGTGGGCCGCGGAGAGCGCGCCGAGTACGGCGAGACCGATCCTGGCCGCCTCACGAACGTCGAGCGTCCCGTCCTGCAGCCGGTCGGCGAGCGACTGGCCGTGCACCAGCTCCATGACGATCCACGGTTTGGCGTCCTCGATCACCACGTCGTGCATGGTGACGACGGAAGGGTGGTCGATCCGGGCCGCGGCGCGCGCCTCACGCTGCATCCGCAGATAGACCTTGTCCCGCTCGCGCTCGTTCACATGGTCCGGCAGGCGTGGCTCCTTGACCGCGACGTCGCGGTCCACGACCTCGTCGCGGGCCCGCCAGACCGTGCCCATTCCGCCGTGTCCGAGGCGCGAGACGAGGCGGTAGCGACCGCCGATCAGCCGGCCCACCTCGGGATCGGTCCCGGCGCCCGAACCGACGCCGGCGCCCGAACCGGAACCGGCGCCGGAACCGGAGGCATCTCCAGAGCCGGAACCGGGCAGCTCGGACGCCTGCGTGGGCCGGTACGCGCCGCTCTGCGACGGCACCTGCGCGGCGTTCGGCGGCCGGAGTCCATAGCTGGTGGGCTCGTTCGCCCGTCCCCCATCGTTGGTCATGCTCACATCCTGGCCATAAGTGGATGTGGATACCACCGGCCCAGCGGAGCGGATGCAGACCCGTGACCGTGTCCGCGCGTCATCTGTGCGGCGTGAAGGAGTCGAGCGCGGTGTCGAAGTGCCGTCGCGCCTCGTCGAGTCGGCCGACCGGCGCCGAGACCCAGACGTCGTACATCGTGCCGTTCTCGTCCCAGCAGATGTCGTACGTGTGCCGGGGTCCCTCGGCCTGGGAGTAGCCGTTCCAGGTGAACTCCCAGAGCGCGGCGGACAGTCCGTTGTGCGTGGTCGGGGTGACCTTGCCGTCGCGGTAGCCGGGGTTGGTGTTCGGTGCGTCGGCGTCCGAGCGTCGCATCGTGCCGAGCGGCCCGTCGGAGGCGGGGTTCTGCACCCGGACGCCGATCCTGATGCTCTTGTCGGGCGCCATGAAGTAGACCCGTTTGTCGTCCTCGGAGCGGAAAAAGCCCTCGGGGACGGCGAGCGCGAACCCGTCCGGGTCGGCCACGGTGAGGTAACCGTCCGGCGCCACGGGCCTGTTGGCGGCGCCGGCGGCAGGGGTGGTGACGGTCACCGTGGGGGTCGGCTTCGCGCCCGGGGCGGGTGACTGTGCGGTGCGTACCGGCGGCGTACTGCTCACGACCGTAGGGCTCGGTGTTCTTCCGGCCTGTGCGCCGCCCGGCCCGTCGTCCTGCAGCAGCACCGCGGCCGCCCCTCCCGCTCCGGCCAGCGCGGCGACCAGGGCGGCGGCGACCAGGAGCGGCGCACGGCGGCGGGGCGCGGACGGGGGCGCCGGCGCGGCGACCGGCTGCCGGGGCGAGGACGCGGGTCGCGTGTCCTGGCGGGTGGGTGTGTACTGCGCCGCGACCACCGGCAGCGAGCCCGTCGTGATGTACGTACGCAGCAGATCCTCCGCCTCCGTCGCACCGAGCCGACGCTCCGGGTCCCGCTCGAGGAGCCCCATGACGACGGGCAGCAGTGGGGCTGCCTGCGCGGGCGGACGGATCTCGTCCTCGACGACGGCGTGCAGAATGCCGCCCAAGGAATCGCGGCGGAACGGCGATTCACCGCTGAGCGCCGCGCACAGCAGCACACCGAGCGACCACAGATCGGACTCGGGACCGGCCGTGTCGCCCGACATCCGCTCCGGCGCGGTGTACTCCGGCGATCCGACGAACGACCCCGACTCGGTGATCGTGGTGGCCCCGGCGAAGTGCGCGATGCCGAAGTCGGTGAGGACGACCCGCCCGGTGGACTCCTCCAGCAGCACGTTGGCGGGCTTCAGATCCCGGTGCAGCACCCCGAGCCCGTGCGCGGCACGCAGCGCGCCGAGCAGCGCGAGCCCCATCCGCGCCGCCTCCGCCACATCGACCGGACCCCGGCGGGAGATCCGTTCGGCGAGCGAGCCGCCGTCGACCAGTTCCATGACGATGTACGCGAGTCCGTCGTCCACCACCACGTCATGGACGACGATGACATGCGGGTGCTTGACCCGGGCGACGGCGCGGGCCTCACGCAGGGGTGCGGCCGCCGAGGTGTACGGAGACACCGGACGGCCGGAGTTCCCGTCGTCAGGATGGAGCTCCTTGACGGCCACACGACGGCCCAGCAGCTCGTCGTCCGCGCGCCACACGGTGCCCATGCCCCCGCGCCCAAGCCGGTCCAGGAGCCGGTAGCGGCCCGCGATCAGCCGCGATTCCTCGGACACGCAACTCCCCCTCGATCAGCCTGCGTCCATCATGCCGGAGGCTGCCAGCCGCCGAGCATGGTGTCGAACTGTTCGCGGGTCGTCGCCCAGTCCTCGGCCGGGCCCGACATGTAGAGCGCGTACTCCGTGCCGTCGTCCTCGTAGTAGATCTGGTCGATGGCCCGCCGCTTGCCCGGGAAGTCCGTCTTCTCGGTCCAGGAGAACTCCCAGAGCGCGGAGTTCGTATGGCCGCGGAAGGTATTGGGGCGCAGCTTCACCTTCTGGTACTTGGGCAGGCGCTTGACGCTCTTCTCCATGTCCAGCATGTGCATGTACGGATTCTCGAAGTCCGGCGAGGTGTCGCTGCTGATCCGGATGCGGTGACGGCCGTTGTCGGGCGTGTAGTCGATCTGGTCGCCGTCCGTCTGGCGCGTCCAGCCCTTCGGCACCAGCAGGCTGAAGCCTTCCGGGTCGTCGACGCGGTGCCAGCCGGACGGTGCGGACGCCGACGGGGAGGTGTCCGGGGTCGACTGGGTGCCCGTACTCTCCGAGCCGTTCTTGCCGGCCGCGTACTTCATGGCGGCCAGTCCCGCACCGCCGCCGACGACGGCGGCGAGTACGACGACGATCGCCGCCATGCGCAGCCGGCCGCCGCGCCGCGGTGCCGACGCCGAAGCGGTCGTGTTGGCGGTGGTGCCGGCGTTGGTATTGGTGTTGGCGGAAACCGGGACAGGTGCGGGCCGCGTCGGCGCGGGCATCCTGGCGGTCTCGGGCCGCACATTCCGCTGGGTCGTCCGCTGAGTGGGCACCTGCGGCTGCTTCGCGGCCGGCCCCCGGCCGTCCATCGCCGCCAGCAGCATCCGTTCGGCCTCGGCGGCCGAAGGGCGGGCGGCGGGGTCCTTGCGCAGCAGCTCCATGATCACGGGCGTGAGCAGACCGGCCGACTCGGGGTGGCGCGGCTCCTCGGCCACCACCGCCTGCATGGTGGAGAGCGGCGAGGAGCGACGGAACGGCGACTCGCCCTCCACCGCCGTGTAGAGCGTCGCGCCCAGTGACCAGAGGTCGGAAGCGGGACCCGGATCGGCGCCGCGCACCCGCTCGGGAGCCAAGTAATCGATGGATCCGACTATTTCCCCGGTGCGGGTGATCGTCGAGTCGCCCTCGATCGCGGCGATCCCGAAGTCGGTGATCAGGACCCGGCCGTCGCGGTTGAGCAGTATGTTGGCGGGCTTGACATCCCGGTGGAGCACACCGGCGGCGTGCGCGGCACCCAGCGCGCGCAGCACGTGCAGCCCGATGCGGGCGGCCTCGAGCGCCTGGATCCGTCCGGACTCCTTGGCCGCGTCGGCGAGCGAAGGCCCGTCGACGTACTGCATGACGATCCAGGGGCGCGAGTCGTGCTCGAGCACGTCATGGACGGTGACGACACCGGGGTGGCTGATCCTGGCGGCGGCCCGGGCCTCTTTCTGAGTGCGGGCATGCAGGACGATCCGGTCGGCTTCGGAGGCATATCGCCCCGCGGTCAGCTCCTTGACCGCGACGACCCGGTGCAGCACCTCGTCGTGTGCGCGCCAGACCTTGCCCATGCCGCCGGTGCCGATCGTCTCGCTCAGCCGGTAACGCCCGGCGAGCAAGAGACCCGCGCCCGTGCTCTGAGAGTGTTCCACGTCCCCCGCCCCGTTTCCTTGGGATCACAGGTTACGGAGGTGAAGTACGGGCGCGGAACCTCGGATGGCTCAAGTGACCTCACTGTGATGCTTGTGACTCTGCGCAACGACAGGCAAAACGCCCGCTAACGGGTGTACGGCAGGTGTCCAGGTGTCTAACGGGTCGCGCGGTAGGCGTTCGTGGCTTCCTGGTAGGCCTCCGTCACCTTGTCTCGCCGGTCCTCAGGACCGATCACCTGGATGACGTGATAGCTGCCGTCGACGATCAGGGCGAGGTTGCGTACATAGACCTCACGGCCGCTGCCGTCCTGCCAAGTGAACTGGCCCTCTGCCATGGCCTGCTGCCCGACGTCGATACGGCGCAGTCCGGTCGCCCCGGCCCAGGAGGAGTCCCGGAACGGCTGGAGCTCGCGCTCCTTGTCGCGCTGGTATGCCAGCGGGTCGTTGCCGTTGGTCTTCACGGGGTCCCGGCCTGGGACGACTATCAGTGTGAAGTTTCCGTCGGTGTAGCGGACTTGGCCACTGTCATTGATGGAACGGCGCTGCCAGGTCTTGTCGACGGCGATCTGGAAGCCTTCGGGGTCCTTGCGCAGCGCATAGCCGTCCGGGAGTTTCCCGGCCGGGGCCGAGGTCTGCGGCTGCTGGGCACTCCCGGGACTGCCGGTTGAGGTCGCGGGCGGGGTGTCCGGGGCGGTGCGGTCCGGGCTCGCGCTGGTGGCCGGGGGGCGGGCGCCGTTCTTGGGCAGCGGCTGGTCCTGTTGCTGTTGGCCGGACTTCGGCATGAACAGCACCGCGTACGCGACGGCGGCCACCAGGACGACCAGGATCAGCAGCAGGAGGGTGCGGCCGAGCGCCCGCGGCCCGTGCTCGCCGCGTCCGCGCCGCTCCCGCTTCGACTTCGCGTGGCGGTGGCGGCCGTGGACCACCTCGGCCGAGCCGGCGCGGCGCTTGCGCACCAGCTCGCCCCGGCGGCGTACGACGGGCAGCCGCGTGCCGTCGACGGCACTCGCCGGCAGCGGCACGACGTCCATACCGGCCTCGGGCTCGGGCGCGGACCGTACGAGCGAACGCAGCCAGCCGCGCAGCTCCTCGAAGTCCGGGCGCTCGGTGGGGTCCTGCCGCAGCAGCGACTCGACGACGGGGCGCAGCGGACCGCACTCCTCGGCGAACGCGGGCGGCTCGGCGCAGACGAGCTGGACCAGCTCGACGGCACTCTCCTCCGGGTACGGGGCATGGCCCTGCACGGCCCGGTAGAGCAGCGCACCGAGCGCCCACAGATCGGTCGAGGGGCCGACCGGGGCGGCCAACTGCCAGTTCTCGTGGACGGGTCCGGCCTGCTCGGGCGCCCATCGCTCGGTGACGGCACCGACGACCGCGATGCGCGCCTGCCGGGCGCGCTCGGCGGCGAGCGGCGTGGCGGGGCCGCGGTACGCGGGGGTGCCCCCGCTCGCGACGATCTCGTCCCAACGCCCGGTGGGGGCGCTGCTGCCGGCCACGACGGGCTGCCGCTGGGCGTCTGCGCGCAGTGCGTCCCCGCCGCCGCCGTGCTCCCAACTCCCGCTGCTGCCTGCGGCGGGGGCGGCGGGCCGGGGGCCGGACGGGGTGCCGGAGCGGGCGCCGGGCAGGGCGGGGCGGGCGCCGTAGGGGTCGCCGCTGCCTTGCGGGGCGCGTCCGCCTCCGGGCCGGGGGGCGGGCAGCGCGGGACGGGCGCCACCGTAGGGGCTGCCACCGGAGCGGTCGCGTTCGGAGCGTCCGGAGCGGTCTGAGCGGTCGCGGTCTGAGCGGTCGCGGTCGGAGCGATGGCCGCTGTCCGGTGCCGCCCGGCGCACACCGTACGGCAGTTCACCGTCGGCGGGCCTCACACCTGTGGGGACTCCATGTACGGGCCTGCCACCCGCGGGCATGCCGCTGCCGCCCGCGGGTACGGGTCCGGGTCCTTCACTGCCCGGGAACGGCCCGTCGTGCCACGTCCCGGCCAGCCGGGCGTGGCCGGGACCGCGAGAGCCGTCACCCGGATACCAACCGCCCTCGTCCTCCCCGTCGTCCTCGTCGTCGTCGATGTCGTCCACATCGATGGCCGGGCGCAGGTCGCCCGGTCGCTGGGCCCACCAGTCCGGGTCGTAGCCGGTCTGCACCGGGCGGTCCACCGGATCGCCCGGCCCCTCGTCCTGGCGCTGGTTCTCGCTGACGCGTGCAGCGGCCCTGGCGCCCGCGCGATACGCGGCGATCGCGCCCGCCCTGGCGGCGCGGACATCCGGCACACCACCGCGGGCCCCGCTGCCCGGCAGCGCGACCGGCGCTGCGGGCGAAACCTCGTACGGACCGTCATCCTCGGCATCCGCCGCGACATCCGCATCCACCGCGACATCCGCATCTACCGCGACATCCGCATCCGCCTCGTCGTCCGCATCTTCCGAGCGGGCAGTCTCCAGCGCGGCCCGCCCCGGCGATGCGGGAACTCCCCCCGCAGGCAGCGGCTCCAACTCCGCGTCAATAACCTCGTCCTGCTGGTCACTCTCCTCCGGCGGCTCCGGCACCGGGGCGTATCCGCAGAGCGCCTCCTCGGCCGCGCCGGACGCAAGTCCGGTCAGAACCACGCGCCCGTCGTCACAGACAAGCACTGTGCGGACGGTGATGTTCCGGTGGGTCCAGCCGTGCGCGTGCAGCACACGGAGCGCGGTGAGCACATCGGAGGCGACCTCGGCCGCGCGGTACGGACTGAGCGGCTTCTCCGCAAGGAGTGCCGCCAGCGGCCGGGCCGCGACGCGTTCGCTCACTATCCAGAGCGAGCCGCCCTCCGCGAAGACGTCGAAGACCTGGTCCAGGCGCGGGTGGTCGGGGATCTGTGCCGCGGCCTGCGCCGCGTCGATGGCCCGCCGCACCGCCGGGTCCGTGGGCCGTCGCGTCGTGCGCCCCTGGGCTCTCCTTGGTACCGCGGCCCCGGCCATGCCGTCCGCGTCGAGCACCTCTGCGTCCACGACCTCCGGTAACGGCACCTGCCGCACCAGGACTTCCTGCCCGCTGTAGGTGTCGAACGCGCGGGTCTCGACCAGTTCGTACGCGTCGGAAGGCGGCAGCGGCAGGCGGTAGCGGTCGGCGAGCACCCGTCCCGCATAGTCGTCCACGACGCCTCCCCACGAGCGCGCTGTCCCCCGGCTGGTCCCGGAGGCCGACACCAAACCGTCAATTCCGGTCGTTTGACGGCCTCTTACGACCCCTCGCGGCTGCGTACCGTCCGCGAGCTCTCACGATACGTGGCCTTGCTCAGTCCTTGGGCTTGAATGTGGCGAACGCCGTCTTGCGGAGCGTCTCGCACTCCGCGCTCCCCCACTCGCTCGCCACGCACGTGATCATGATCGAGTAGCCGTGCGTGGCGTCCACCCTGAAGCCCCTGTTGAGGATCCGTACCCGCTTGCCGTCCTGATTGCGCTCGAACTTCCAGTCGGCGACGGTCGGATAGCCGTTGTACTCGACCGCGCGGATCCCGAGGTGCTTGTAGCCACGGCTGCTGCCTGCGGTCCCCGGCATCGCCGCATTCCAGGCAGCGGCGGCGTCGTCCTTGGGGCTGGGGTTGAAGTCGACCTGGATGCGCGGGAATCCACCGCCGGCGCTGAAAATCCCGCCGGAGTTCTCACCCGCGATGCCGGTGAGCTTGAAGCCCTTGGGCATCGCCATGGTGAAGTGGAACTGGTCGTTGGACATCATCGCGTACCCGGCCGGCAGCCCGTTCCCGCCCGCGGAGTCGTCGGTCTTGGGCTTGCCCGACGGCTGCCCGGACGCGGCGCCGCTGCCGCCGGTGTCATCCTTGCCGCCGCCCGTGCCCGTGTCCTTGCCCTTGCCGGTGTCCGTGCCGGCGTCCGTGCCCTTGCCGCCGTTTGTGGCCCCGGCCGAAGCGGACTTGTCGCCCTTGGGCTTGCCCTTACCGCCCTTGTCGTCGTCGCCCAGCGTCAGATAGAGCACGGTGGACAGCACGGCGAGCGCGGCGAGGACCGCGATGATCACCAGGGTGCGGCGCGGCACCACATCGGTGAGCGGTGCGCGCACCGGCGTGGGCCGCGCGGCGGGTGCCTGCGGCGTGGGCCGCGCGGCGGGTGCCTGCGGCGTGGGCCGCGGCTTCGGCTTCTGTTCCGGCTTCGCGGCCGCCGCCGCGTTCCGTACGGAGCGCAGCGCACCGCGCACCCGGTCGGCCGCGGGGTCCTTCGGCTTCGCCTCCGGCGGCCCAGGGGGGGGCGGCGGCAGCGCGATGGCCCGGGTGGCCTCGGGCGACGGCTCCGGCTCGGCGACCCGCTCCGGGGCCTCGGGCGCGTGCAATACATCGATGAGCAACGCCCGTGCGCCCGCGTCGTCGAGACGCTGATCGGGGTCCTTGGCGAGCAGGCCGTAGATGACCTCCTCCAGCGGGCCCGCGTTCTTCGGCGGGTCGAGCGGCTCGGTCATCACGGCGGTCAGCGTCGCGATCGCGGAGCCCTTGTCGTACGGCGGGCAGCCCTCGACGCTCGCGTACAGCAGGCCTCCCAGCGACCAGAGGTCGGCGGCCGGCCCGGGCTTGTGGCCACGGGCGCGCTCGGGCGAGATGTACGAAGGGGCGCCGACGAGCATGCCGGTCGAGGTGATCGACGGGTCACCCTCGACCTGCGCGATACCGAAGTCGGTGAGCACCACACGCCCGTCCGCGCCGATCAGCACATTGGACGGCTTCACATCGCGATGCAGGATGCCCTCGCGGTGCGCGGAACGCAGTACGTCGAGGATCGCCAGCCCGACCTCGGCGGCCCGCCGCGGAGTCAGCGTGCCGTCCTCACGTACGGCTTCGGCGAGAGACTTGCCCTCGACGAGCTCCATGACGATCCACGGGCGGTCGTCCTCGTCGACGACGTCGTAGACGGTCACCGCGCTGTTGTTGCGGATCCGGGCGATCGCCTTGGCCTCGCGCAGCGTACGCGTGATGAGCCGGCGCTTCTCTTCTTCGTCGATGCTGTTGGGGAAGCGCAGTTCCTTCACGGCGACGGTACGGCCGAGCGTCTCGTCGACGGCTCGCCAGACCGTGCCCATGCCACCGCGCCCGAGCACGCCGCCGAGCCGGTAACGCCCGGCGAGAAGCCGCCCTTCGGTCTCCCGCCCGAACCCCTTTCCGCCCGCGGCAGCCTTGGCAGCGCCCTGCCCGGCTCCGGACGCGACGGCCCCGGCCTTGGACCCGGACCCGACACCGGACCCCGCAGACCCAGCCTTAGACCCGGCCGCGGAGTCCGCAGACCCAGCACCGGACCCGGCCTCGGCCCCGTGACCGGAAGCTTTCTCCGCGCCCCGCCCCGAGCCCCTGTCAGACCCCCCGGAACCCTTCGCGGGCCCCGCCCCGGACTCCGCCCCGGATCCCTTCACGGACTCCGACTTGGGCCCCGGCTCGGGCTCCTTGCCGAGCTCCTTCTTGGAGTCCTTGGACTCCGCCTCGAGCTCCGTCCCGGAATCCTGCCCGGCGTCCCGCTGGGGCTCCTCGGCCGTGTCCCGCTGGGGCTCCCGCGACTGCTCCGCCTCCGACATGCGTCCCCTCTGCGATCCCTGATCTTCGCCCGCGCCTGCCGCTTCCCGCGCGATGCGGTAACCCGCCCTGGCAGAGCCCCCATTGTCCCCTACTCCAGGACCGGCGTTTCTCCCGGGTCCGCCGTCCGCCGGGACGGGTCCGGAAGCATGGGACCACCCACAATGCCATTACTCGTGGTGAAGCTCACCGCTCCGCTGGTCGTAGCCCTGCCCGGCCAAGCGGACGGCATCCCTCCGCTCCACTCACCGCCCCGAACCGACCTTCCCAGAGGCCGATTTCCGCCGGTTCAGGGCCGGATGCAGGGAGCCGGACAGATCTCCAGAGGTCAGATCGGCACGATGTCCGGCGCGCCCAGCCGCGCCGCGTCCGCCGTCAGGTCGTCCGGCTGCCGCTGCGATTCACGCTCCGCCTCGACCCGCTTCTCGTAGTGCTCCACCTCCTTCTCGATGTGCTCCTTGTCCCAACCCAGCACCGGTGCCATCAGCTCCGCACACTCGCGCGCACTCCGCGTTCCCCGATCGAAGGTCTCGATCGAGATCCGGGTCCGTCGTGTCAGTACGTCGTCGAGGTGCCGCGCCCCTTCGTGCGAGGCGGCATAGACGATCTCGGCCCGCAGATAGTCGTCCGCACTGCCCAGCGGCTCACCGAGCGCCGGATCGTCGGCGATCAGGGTCAACAGCTCCTCGATCATCGAGCCGTACCGGTTCAACAGATGCTCCACGCGCACCACATGAAGCCCGGTCCGCGCCGCGATCCTCGCCCGCGCGTTCCACAGCGCGCCGTACCCCTCGGCCCCTACCAGTGGCACGTCCTCCGTGACGCACGCGGCCACCCGCTGGTCGAGCGCGTGCACCGCCTCGTCCACCGCGTCCTTCGCCATCACGCGGTACGTCGTGTACTTACCGCCCGCGACAACCACGAGGCCCGGCACCGGATGCGCCACCGTGTGCTCGCGCGACAGTTTGCTGGTCGCGTCCGACTCCCCGGCGAGCAGCGGCCGCAGACCGGCGTACACACCCTCGACGTCGTCCCGGGTCAGCGGTACCGCCAGCACCGAATTGACGTGCTCCAGCAGATAGTCGATGTCGGCGCTGGATGCCGCCGGATGGGCCTTGTCCAGGTCCCAGTCGGTGTCCGTCGTCCCCACGATCCAGTGCCGGCCCCACGGGATGACGAACAGCACCGACTTCTCGGTCCGCAGGATCAGCCCGCTCGTCGAGTGGATCCGGTCCTTGGGCACCACCAGATGTATGCCCTTGGACGCGCGCACATGGAACTGCCCGCGCTCCCCGATCAGCGCCTGGGTGTCGTCCGTCCACACACCCGTGGCGTTGACGACCTGTTTGGCCCGGATCTCGTACTCCCCGCCGGCCTCCACGTCCTGCACCCGCGCCCCGACGACCCGCTCGCCCTCCCGCAGGAAGCCGATCACCCGGGCCCGGCTGGCGACTTGGGCGCCATAGCTCGCCGCCGTGCGCACCAGCGTCGCCACATAGCGTGCGTCGTCCATCTGGGCGTCGTAGTACTGCAAGGCCCCGACCAGGGCGTCCTTCTTCAGACAGGGCGCGACCTGCAGCGCGCGTCGTTTGGAGAGATGACGGTGGACAGGCAGTCCGCGCCCGTGCCCCGACGACACCGACATCGCGTCGTACAGCGCGACGCCCGATCCGGCGTACAGCCGCTCCCAGCCCTTGTGCTGCAGCGGATACAGGAACGGCACCGGTTTCACCAGATGCGGTGCCAGCCGCTCCAGCAGCAGCCCACGCTCCTTCAGCGCCTCCCGTACGAGCGCGAAGTCCAGCATCTCCAGATAGCGCAGCCCGCCGTGGATCAGCTTGCTCGACCGGCTCGACGTGCCCGATGCCCAGTCGCGCGCCTCGACCAGACCGGTCGAGAGCCCGCGCGTCGCGGCGTCCAGCGCGGTACCGGCTCCGACCACGCCCGCGCCCACTACCAGCACGTCCAGTTCACGCTCGGCCATCCCGGCGAGCGCCTCGGCGCGCTCCACGGGTCCCAGTGTCGCTGTCCTCACTGTTGCCTCCCGTCGCCCCCGTGTGTCCCCTGCGGTCGGGCTCACAACGTCGATTCTGTCCGCACTCGGCGACTTCAGCCACCGGCTGTGGATAACACTCGGGCAGCCACAAGCTTGCAATGCGGCATATCGGTCATATTTACGCCTAGTCTGACATTGCGCACGCTCGTTCTGCCCACAGGGCTTGCGCTCTCTGTCCCCTCCGGCTAAGGGAAGGACGGCCAACGCCATGCCCGCAGATCTCGCCGTCATCGGACTCGGCCACCTCGGCCTGCCCCTCGCCCAGGCCGCCGTAGCCGTCGGCATCGAAACCATCGGCTACGACACCGACCCACGCCACCTCACGGAACCGGCCGCGGGACGCACCCCCGCCGACATCCGCCGGATGCTCTCGGGGGGCTTCCGGACCGTCACCGACCCGGGCGAACTCGGCCGCGTACGCACCGCCGTCATCTGCGCCCCCACAC
Organism: Streptomyces sp. NPDC002730; assembly: GCF_042888805.1. NCBI lineage: Bacteria > Bacillati > Actinomycetota > Actinomycetes > Kitasatosporales > Streptomycetaceae > Streptomyces > Streptomyces sp. NPDC002730. The sequence continues at coordinate 280,414 of NZ_JBIAQG010000001.1, read as the reverse complement.
CTCTCGGCGCGGACGGCACCCTCGACCTCACAGCGGTCGCCGAAGCCGCCCGGGCACTGTCGGCCCGACTGCGCCCGCACACCACCGTGCTACTGGAATCGGCCGTCCAGCCCGGCACCACGGAGAACTTTCTCCGCCCCATCCTCGAGGAAGGCTCCGGACTGCGGGCCGGCCGCGACTTCCATCTCGCCTACTCCCCCAGCCGCGTCGACCCGGGCAGCCGCACCCACGACTACGCCAACACCCCCAAGGTCATCGGCGGTCTCACCCCGGCCTGCACCGAATCGGCAGCCACCTTCTACAGCCGGCTCACCGACAAAGTGGTCCGCGCTCGCGGACCGCGCGAGGCCGAGACCGTCAAGGTCCTCGAGACGAACTTCCGACATGTCAACATCGCCCTGGTCAACGAGATGGCGGTGCTCTGCCACGACCTCGGCGTCGACCTGTGGGACGTCATCCGCTGCGCCGAGACCAAGCCGTTCGGCTTCCATGCCTTCCGCCCCGGCCCGGGCGTCGGCGGCTACGGCGTCCCCCTCGACCCCAACTGCCTCCCGCACACCGGCCGTACCCCCGGCCACCCCTTGCGAATGGTCGGCCTCGCCCAGGAGATCAACACCCGGATGCCGCAGTACGTCATCCAGCGCTGCGCCACCCTCCTCAACGAACACGGCAAATCGGCCCGCGGCGCGCGCGTGCTGCTCATGGGCATCACCTACAAGCCGGACCTCGCCGACCTGGAGAGCTCCCCGGCGACCGAGATCGCCCGCCGTCTGCTGGACCTCGGCGCAGCCGTCAGCTACCACGACCCGTACGTCCCCGACTGGCGCATCGGCGATCAGCCGGTGCCCCGGGCCGACTCGCTCTACGAGGCCGCCGCCAGCGCGGATCTGACGGTGCTTCTCCAGCACCACCGCACGTACGACCTCCAAGGTCTCGCGGTCAAAGCCCAACTCCTGCTGGACACAAGGGGAGCCACCCCGGTCGGCGCAGCACACCGCCTCTGAGCCCTCACAACGGCTCGATAACTGAATGCCGCACTGTCGGACCGGGCTGCTAGTCTCCGGGACCTCCGCTCGCATGGTCGTGCGATGCATTCGTCCCTGGGGGAAATTCCACATGAGCCAGCCTGTTCCACCGCCGTCCGGCAACCCGTTCGCCGGCGAAGGCGCCCCGTACGCCCCGACTCCGCCGCCGGCCCCGGTCCGCGACAACATCGGCCTCGGCCTGGTGGCCGCCGTCGTCGCCGCCCTGGTCGCCGCGGGCGCGTACGGCGCCATCGGCGGTGCCATCGAGCGCGAGATCGGCTACGCGGCCATCGGCGTCGGCTTCCTTGTCGGCTTCGCCGCCGCCAAGGTCGGCGGCCGCAACCCGGCCCTGCCCGTCATCGGCGCGGTGCTCGCGCTCGGTGCCGTGTACCTGGGGCAGCTGGTTGCCATCGCGGTCATCTTCACGAAGTTGGGCGACCTCTCCTTCACGGAATACTTCTTCGGCCACTTCGGTGACCTGACCAAGGTGTGGAAGGAGGCGGCGGACTTCATGTCCTACGTCTTCCTCGCCGTCGGCGCGGCCGCCGCGTTCGCCGGCGCCAAGAAGGCCAACGGCTGATCCACGCAAGCGAAGGGGCCCCGCACCACCAGGTGCGGGGCCCTTCTGCGTACTGACCGTACGAGCCGTACCAGCCGTACGACCCGTACAGACCGTACGACCGTGGGCGTCAGCGGCGGTGCTGCGAGTCCGCCACCGTCACCTCGACGCGCTGGAACTCCTTGAGCTCGCTGTAGCCCGTCGTCGCCATCGCCCGGCGCAGCGCGCCGAAGAAGTTCATCGAGCCGTCGGGGCTGTGCGAGGGACCGGTGAGGACCTCCTCGGTCGTGCCCACGATGCCCAGGTCCACCAGCTTGCCGCGCGGCACGTCCTCGTGGACTGCCTCCATGCCCCAGTGGTGGCCCTTGCCCGGAGCGTCCGTCGCACGGACCAGCGGGGAGCCGATCATCACCGAGTCCGCACCGCAGGCGATCGCCTTCGGCAGATCGCCGGACCAGCCCACGCCGCCGTCCGCGATGACGTGGACATACCGGCCGCCGGACTCGTCCATGTAGTCGCGGCGGGCCGCGGCCACATCGGCGACAGCGGTCGCCATCGGAACCTGGATGCCCAGGACGTTGCGCGTGGTGTGCGCGGCGCCGCCGCCGAAGCCGACCAGGACGCCGGCGGCGCCCGTACGCATCAGGTGCAGCGCGGCCGTGTAGGTGGCGCAGCCGCCCACGATGACCGGCACATCGAGCTCGTAGATGAACTGCTTCAGGTTCAGCGGCTCGGCGGCGCCGGAGACATGCTCGGCGGAGACCGTCGTACCGCGGATGACGAAGATGTCGACGCCCGCGTCCACCACGGCCTTCGAGAACTGCGCGGTGCGCCCCGGCGAGAGCGCGGCAGCGGTCACCACACCCGAGTCGCGCACCTCCTTGATCCGCTGCCCGATCAGCTCCTCCTTGATCGGGGCTGCGTAGATCTCCTGCAGACGGCGGGTCGCGGCGTCCTCGTCGAGCTCAGTAATCTCGTCGAGCAGCGGCTGCGGGTCCTCGTACCGGGTCCACAGGCCCTCGAGGTTGAGCACACCGAGTCCGCCCAGCTCACCGATGCGGATCGCGGTCTGCGGAGAGACCACCGAGTCCATCGGAGCGGCCAGGAACGGCAGCTCGAAGCGGTAGGCGTCGATCTGCCAGGCGATCGAGACCTCCTTCGGGTCCCGCGTACGCCGGCTCGGTACGACGGCGATGTCATCGAACGCGTACGCCCGGCGGCCGCGCTTTCCGCGCCCGATCTCGATCTCAGTCACGATGTGTGGCCTTTCCCTCTACGTCTGCGGTTCCAGTATCCCCGACACGCACGGGAGGGGCGGCCCCGGAACCCCGGAGCCGCCCCTCACCGCATGCGTTCAGCACACAGCTGTCAGCGCCTGGTGTAGTTCGGCGCCTCGACCGTCATCTGGATGTCGTGCGGGTGACTCTCCTTGAGCCCCGCCGACGTGATCCGTACGAACCGGCCGCGGTCCTGCAGCTCCGGCACCGTACGCCCGCCGACGTAGAACATCGACTGCCGCAGACCACCGGTCAGTTGGTGCACGACCGCGGAGAGCGGACCGCGGTAGGGCACCTGGCCCTCGATGCCCTCGGGCACCAGCTTCTCGTCGGAGGCCACGCCCTCCTGGAAGTAACGGTCCTTCGAGAAGGAACGCTGCTCGCCACGGGTCTGCATCGCGCCCAGCGAACCCATGCCGCGGTACGACTTGAACTGCTTGCCGTTGATGAAGAGCAGCTCGCCCGGCGACTCCTCGCAGCCGGCGAGCAGCGAGCCGAGCATCACCGTGTCCGCGCCCGCGACCAGCGCCTTCGCGATGTCGCCGGAGTACTGCAGACCGCCGTCACCGATGACCGGGACGCCGGCCGCCTTGGCGGCGAGGGAGGCTTCGTAGATCGCGGTGACCTGCGGTACGCCGATGCCGGCGACCACACGCGTCGTACAGATGGAGCCCGGTCCGACACCGACCTTGATGCCGTCGACACCGGCGTCGATCAGCGCCTGTGCGCCGTCGCGGGTGGCGATGTTGCCGCCGATGACATCGACTCCGGCCGCGTTCGACTTGATCTTGGCGACCATGTCGCCGACCAGCCGGGAGTGGCCGTGCGCGGTGTCGACGACGATGAAGTCGACGCCCGCCTCGATCAGCGCCTGGGCCCGCTCGTACGCGTCACCGGCGACACCGACGGCCGCACCGACGAGCAGCCGACCGTCCTTGTCCTTGGCGGCGTTCGGGTACTTCTCGGCCTTGACGAAGTCCTTGACCGTGATCAGGCCCTTGAGTACACCGGCCTCGTCGACCAGCGGAAGCTTCTCGATCTTGTGCCGGCGCAGCAGCTCCATGGCGTCCACACCGGAGATCCCGACCTTGCCGGTGACCAGCGGCATCGGAGTCATGACCTCGCGCACCTGGCGCGTACGGTCCGACTCGAAGGCCATGTCGCGGTTGGTGACGATGCCGAGCAGCTTGCCGGCGCGGTCGGTCACCGGGACGCCGCTGATACGGAACTTGGCGCACAACTGGTCGGCCTCGGTGAGCGTCGCGTCCGGGTTCACCGTGATCGGGTCGCTGACCATGCCGGACTCGGAGCGCTTGACCAGGTCGACCTGGTTGGCCTGGTCGGCGATGGAGAGATTTCGGTGCAGCACACCGGCGCCGCCCTGCCGGGCCATGGCGATGGCCATACGGGCCTCGGTGACCTTGTCCATCGCGGCGGACAGCAGCGGGATCTTCACCCGTACGTTCTTCGAGATGTACGAGGAGGTGTCGATCTGGTCGGGCGCCATGTCAGAGGAGCCCGGCAGCAGCAGCACATCGTCGTAGGTCAGCCCGAGTGTCGCGAATTTATCGGGCACTCCGTCGACGTTGGTCATGACACCTTCCCCAAATGGCCTTGATCGGTGCGGATGTCCATGCTAACGGGCTCAGCAGCGGTCTCATTCCACGATCAAGATCAGCGAGCAGCTTTGTACATTCATACGTACGAGACGCGCTGCTCGGTTCAGTGCTCGGCCAACCGTTCGGTTCGGCCCGCGGCCTACTGCTCGGCCAGGGCACGCAGCCGGCTGAGCGCCCGGTGCTGGGCGACACGCACTGCGCCGGGTGACATTCCCAGCATCTGCCCGGTCTCCTCGGCGGTCAGTCCCACGGCGACCCGCAGCACCAGAAGCTCCCGCTGGTTCTCCGGCAGATTGGCGAGCAGCCTCTTGGCCCACTCGGCATCGTCACTGAGCAGCGCGCGCTCCTCGGGACCGAGCGAATCGTCAGGACGCTCCGGCATCTCGTTGGACGGCACGGCCGTCGATCCCGGATGCCGCATGGCCGCCCGCTGCAGATCGGCGACCTTGTGGGATGCGATGGCGAAGACGAAAGCCTCGAAGGGCCTTCCGGTGTCCTTGTACCGCGGCAGCGCCATCAGCACCGCGACACAGACCTCCTGCGCAAGGTCCTCCACGAAGTGACGCGCGTCGCCCGGCAGCCGGCTGAGCCGGGCACGGCAGAAGCGCAGCGCAAGCGGATGGACATGCGCGAGGAGGTCGTGCGTAGCCTGCTCGTCGCCATCGACGGCACGGTGAACGAGTGCACCGATCACCGTGGTCTCGTCGTCGCGCATCGGTCCATGGTGCCTTGGCGGCTGAGGATCCGTGGCACTGCGTCCAATGTTGTGCACCGAAGCGTTATGAGCAGGTGCGCCGGAACTCATCTCCTGCGCCCTCCCCTCCCGCTCGACCGACTTGTCCCCGAGGAACTCCACATCTCAAGGATGCGGCATCGCGCGGGAAACGGATGCCCACGGCCGTCCGCCGCCCCGCCCGCCGAGTGGCGGGCGGGATCCGTCGTACCGCCGTGGTGACCACTCGCGATTACCTAGCGGACCAGGCCCCAGCGGAATCCGAGCGCGACGGCGTGCGCCCGGTCCGAAGCGCCCAGCTTCTTGAAAAGCCGCCTGGCGTGCGTTTTCACCGTGTCCTCGGAGAGGAAGAGCTCGCGGCCGATCTCGGCGTTCGACCGGCCGTGACTCATTCCTTCGAGCACCTGGATCTCACGCGCTGTGAGTGTCGGCGCCGCGCCCATTTCCGCCGAACGAAGCCGGCGCGGTGCCAGCCGCCAGGTCGGATCGGCGAGCGCCTGGGTGACCGTCGCCCGCAACTCGGCGCGCGAGGCGTCCTTGTGCAGATAGCCGCGGGCACCGGCGGCGACCGCAAGCGCGACGCCGTCCAGGTCCTCGGCGACGGTCAGCATGATGATCCGGGCGCCGGGATCGGCGGAGAGCAATCGGCGGACCGTCTCGACGCCGCCCAGTCCGGGCATGCGTACGTCCATCAGAATCAGGTCCGAGCGGTCGGCGCCCCAGCGGCGGAGGACTTCCTCGCCGTTGGCCGCGGTCGTCACGCGCTCGACGCCGGGCACGGTCGCAACCGCGCGGCGGAGCGCCTCTCGGGCAAGCGGGGAGTCGTCGCAGACGAGGACGGATGTCATGGCCGCCCTCCGCAGCTGATGCGCGTCACCTTGAGCCTCCAGGCTGAGTACGTTTCGTCACCTGTGCGGTTGAACGCTCTCGGACATGTGCCCGAGCGCTTGTTGTTTCAACCGCCTCCGCACTCTCAACGACGGTCACTCGAAAGAGTTACGGGTCGGACAGCCGCCTTCAGCACTCTACGTGAGGGGCCGTGCGCAGAGGAGAGCGCCGCAGGTCATCCGTCCTTCATCAGTCAGCTATGCCCCATTTAGCGGCTTTTCTTCCCTTTTTCTGGTGTCTGTGGCTAGATTCGCAATGAGTCATATTTACATCTACTAACACCGTAGATGTACGGTCGTGGTCACGGTACGAGTGCCGGATCCGACTCGTATCGCGTCTGATCCGACCTGTCCTGTATCCACTCAGCACGGTTTCAAGGGGACAAGCGCTATGGCAGATTTCTCCCGCCTTCCCGGACCCAACGCCGATCTGTGGGACTGGCAGCTCCTCGCAGCCTGCCGTGGGGTGGACAGCTCTCTCTTCTTCCACCCCGAGGGTGAGCGTGGCGCTGCACGAAGTGCGCGCGAGAACTCGGCAAAAGAGGTCTGCATGAGGTGCCCGGTCCGCGCGGAGTGCGCGGCACACGCACTGGCGGTGCGGGAGCCGTACGGCGTGTGGGGCGGACTGACCGAGGACGAGCGCGAGGAGCTGATGGGGCGTGCACGGCATCGACTGATCCCGGCGAACAGCGTCGGAGGCGTACCGCGGGGCTGACCCCGCGATACGGAAGAATCGAAGAAACGTTCCTGCAGCGACTCCGCCCTGAGCGAGGGGGCGCTCAGGGCCGTCGTGGCGCCGCCAGAGTCAGCTGGTCGAGAGTGGCGGCGACCGCCGGGACCTGCGCCAGGTCCGGGAGCGTGAGCGCCACGATCTCGCGCTGGACCGCCGGCTCCACGGTCACGGTGCGCGCAGCCTTGGGCCGAACCGACTCCATGGCCAGCTCGGGCAGCACCGCCACCCCCAGACCCGCGGCGACCAGGCCGATCACCGCCGGGTAGTCGTCGGTGGCGAAGTCGATACGAGGGGTGAAGCCCGCCTCCTCGCAGACCTCGACGAGCTGGCGGCGGCAGCGCGGGCAGCCCGCGATCCAGGGCTCACCGGCCAGATCGCCGATGGTGACGGAGTCCGATTCGGCGAGGCGGTGCCCTTCGGGGACGAGGCCCACGAGGCGGTCGGTGAGCAGCGGGCGGACGATCAGGTCGTCCCACTCCGTGTCTGCCGCGCCGTAACGGAAGGCGAGCGCCACATCGCAGTCACCCGCCCGCAGCAGCTCCACCGAGCGCGGCGGCTCGGCCTCGACGAGAGAGACCCGGGTGCCCGGGTGGGCCGCGCGCAGGGCGGCGAGCGCGGTCGGTACGAGGGTGGAGCTGCCGCTGGGGAACGAGACCAGCCGGACCCGGCCGGCCCGCAGACCGGCGATGGCGGCGATTTCCTCCTCGGCGGCGGTGAGCCCGGCCAGGATGCCCGAGGCGTGCCGCACGAGCGCCTCACCCGCCTGGGTCAGACGCATTTCGCGGCCTGTACGAATCAGCAGCGGGGTACCGGCCGACGTCTCGAGCGCCTTCATCTGCTGGCTGACGGCGGGCTGTGTGCAGCCCAGCGTGCGCGCGGCCGCCGAGAACGAGCCGGTGGCGGCAACGGCACGCAGGACACGGAGATGACGGGCTTCGATCACTCTTCGAATATAAGGGGCTCTTGGGGGTAAGGCCAATAATTGGATGGTTCGTTTGAGAGCGGGGGGTAGCGTGGCGTCCATGAAGCTTCTGACCGTGAACGTGGGACGGCCGAAGGCCGTCGGTTACAGCGACGGCGCGGGCGGCACGACCGGCATCGACAAGCAGCCGGCCGATGGGGCCGTACGGGTGATGGAGCCGGGCCCCAAGGGGCAAGGGGGCAGTGGGGTCGTCGGGGACACGGTCTGCGATCTGCGGCACCATGGCGGGACCCACCAGGCCGTGTACGCCTTCGCGCGCGAGGATCTGGACTTCTGGGAGCGGGAGTTGGGGCGGCCGCTGGCCAACGGCTCTTTCGGGGAGAACCTCACGACGAGCGGGCTCGATGTGAGCGGGGCGAAGATCGGCGAGCGCTGGCGGATAGGCGACGGGCTGGTGCTGGAGGTGACCAGCGGCCGCATTCCATGTCGTACGTTCGCGAGCTGGCTGGGTGAGAAGGGCTGGGTCAAGCGCTTCACGCGGCACGGCGCGCCCGGCGCGTATCTGCGGGTCGTCGAACCCGGCGAGATCCGCGCGGGCGACGCGATCGAGATCGTGCACCGGCCGGATCACGAGGTGACGGTCGAGCTCTCGTTCCGGGCCGACACCACGGAGCGTGAGCTGCTGCCTCGTCTGCTCGCGGCAGGCGAGGCGCTCCACCCCGAGCTGCTGAAGGACGCCCGCGAGTACGTCGCCAAGCAGGGCGGGTAGGGAAACCTCGGACAAGGCCTCCGGGGAGGCAAGGGAATTCGGGCGGGCAAGGGGCGTACAGCGCACTCCCACACAGGGCACTAACGTGCCGCCTATGACGACTGCACTGATTACGGGAGCGACCGCGGGTATCGGCGCCGCGTTCGCGCGGCGGCTCGCGGCCGAGGGACACAACCTGGTGCTGGTGGCCCGCGACACCAAGCGACTGCACGAGCAGGCCACCGAGTTGCACGACCGGCACGGCATCGAGGCGGAGGTGCTGACCGCCGACCTGTCGCAGGACGCCGGGATCGGCGCGGTCGAGAAGCGGCTCGCCGACCGGAAGAACCCGGTGGACCTGCTGGTCAACAATGCGGGGTTCGGCAACAAGGGACGCTTCCTCGAGGTGTCCATGGCCGACGAACTGACGATGCTGAAGGTGCACTGCGAGGCGGTGCTGCGACTGACGGCGGCGGCGGCGGAGTCGATGCGGGAGCGCGGGCGGGGCGGGGTGGTGAATGTGGCGTCGGTGGCCGCGTTCGTGCCGCGCGGGACGTACGGCGCTTCGAAGGCGTGGGTCGTGCAGTTCACGCAGGGTGCCGCGCGGGATCTGGCGGGGTCGGGCGTACGGCTGATGGCGCTGTGCCCCGGATTCGTACGGACGGAGTTCCACGAACGGGCCGGGATGGGGACGGACAACATCCCTGGGTGGATGTGGCTGGACGCGGACAAGCTGGTCTCCACAGCGCTGGCGGACCTGGCCCGCGGGAAGTCGCTCTCGATCCCCGACCCGCGCTACAAGGCGCTGATGGGTGCGGTGAAGTTGGCGCCGCGCGGGCTGCTCGGCGGGATCACATCCAGGACAGGCCGGAAGTACGGCCCGCAGTGAGCGTGTCGGGGGAACCGTCCGGACGGCGGTTTCCTGACAGTCGCCCCGGCGAGAACGGCGGAGAGCACCACGGCGAGCACCACGGCGAGAGCCCCGCAGAAGACTTCGGCGGCCGACCGTCCCTCCTGCTCGCCATGGGCCCCGGCATCGCCGAGCGCCTGCTCGACGACCGCCACCGCGACCGTCTCACCGCCCTCGCCCGCACCGATCCGCACCTCATCGCCCACGATCTGACCGCCCCTTCGCCACCCGTCGCGGACGCGCTCGCCACGGCCGAAGTACTGCTGACGTGCTGGGGCACGACCCCACTCACCGCCGAGGTTCTCGAGGCGGCCCCGCGGCTGCGTGCAGTCGTCCACGCCGCCGGCTCCGTCAAGAACCACATCACCGAAGCCTGCTGGGAGCGCGGCATCGCGGTGACCTCGGTCGCCGCGGCCAACGCCCTGCCCGTCGCCGAGTACACGCTCGCCGCGATCCTCTTCGCCAACAAGCGCGTTCTGCAGACCCGGCACCGCTACCGCGCGCTGCGCACCCACCACGACTGGTGCCTGGAACTCGACGGCGCGGGCAACTACGGCCGTACGGTCGGGATCGTCGGCGCGTCCCGGATCGGCCGCCGGGTGATCGAGCTGCTGCGCCCGTTCGACCTGCGGGTTCTGCTGTACGACCCGTACGTCGGGTCGGCCGAGGCCGACCGGCTCGGCGTCGAGACCGTGCCGCTGGACGTGCTCTGCGCAGGCAGCGACGTCGTCACGGTCCATGCCCCGCAGATCCCGGCCACCCGCCATATGATCGGCGCCCGGCAGCTGGCACTGATGCCCGACGGCGCGACGCTGGTCAACACCGCGCGCGGTTCGCTGGTCGACGAGGAGGCCCTGCTCGCCGAGCTCATCTCCGGACGCCTCGATGCCGTACTGGATGTGACGGACCCTGAAGTCCCGTCCGCCGACTCGCCCTTGTACGACCTGCCGAACGTCCTGCTCACTCCGCACATAGCGGGTTCGCTCGGCCGCGAGCTGCACCGGATGGCCGACCGGGCGCTGGACGAGGTGGAGCGGTTCGCGGCCGGGCTGCCCTTCGCGGACCCGGTCCATCCCGGGGCACTTAAACATTCCGCTTAGCTCATCATTGGGAGCAATTCTCACTAAACTGGACGTATCCCACCCATTTCCGGGAGGCGCCATGAAATTCGTACAGATAGTCGACTACAAGACCGAGCAGTTCGACACCATGAACCAGCTCATGGACAAGTGGGTCGATCAGACCAAGGGCAAGCGGACCGCCACCCACACCCTCACCGGCAAGGACCGCTCCGACGACTCCCACTACGTCGAGATCGTCGAATTCCCCTCGTACGAAGAGGCGATGAAGAACTCCCATCTGCCCGAGACCGACCGGATCTTCCAGGAGATGGTGGCGCTCTGCGACGAGATGCCGTCGTTCACCGACCTCGATGTGGTCCGCGACGAACAGCTGAACGCGGCAGCCGCCCGCCGCTTCTTCCACGAGATCGCCGTCGGAGGCAACCTCGACGCCATCGACGAGCTGTTCGCGGCCAACTACCGGGACCACGACATCATCAGGGAAGAGGACACCGTCATCGGGTCGGAGACCATGCGCAGCGATGTCACCGGCTGGCGCGACGCCTTCGACTTCACCTTCAACCTGGACAGGCAAGTGACCGAGGGCGACGACGTTGTGACGCTGTGGACCTGGACCGGGACGCACAAGGGCGACTTCCTGGGCATCGCACCCACCGGCAAACAGTGCACCATGACCGGCACCACGGTCTTCCGCTTCCAGGACGGGAAGATCCAGGAAGGCTGGTGGCACTACGACGTCATGAGCCTGATGCGGCAGCTCGGCGCGCTGGGCTAGCAGCGGCGTTGCTGGGGCCCCGGCACACCCGGCCGGACGCCGAAGGCCCCCGTTCCCACCGCCGAGCGGCGGGAACGGGGGCCTTCACATGTGTCATACGGCGTCAGTGGCTGTGGCCGTGACCGTGGCCCGCCTCGGCCTCCTCCTCCGCCGGCTTCTCGACGACCAGGGTCTCGGTCGTGAGCAGCAGGGAGGCGATGGACGCGGCGTTCTCCAGCGCGGAGCGGGTGACCTTGACCGGGTCGATGACGCCGGCCTTCACCAGGTCGCCGTACTCGCCGGTCGCGGCGTTGAAGCCCTGGCCGGCCTCGAGCTCGGCGACCTTGGCGGTGATGACGTAGCCCTCAAGACCGGCGTTCTCGGCGATCCAGCGCAGCGGCTCGACGGCGGCGCGACGGACGACGGCGACACCGGTGGCCTCGTCGCCCTCCTTGCCGAGGTTGCCCTCGAGCACCTTCACGGCGTGGACGAGCGCGGAGCCACCACCGGAGACGATGCCCTCCTCGACCGCGGCGCGGGTCGCGGAGATGGCGTCCTCCAGACGGTGCTTCTTCTCCTTCAGCTCCACCTCGGTGGCGGCGCCGACCTTGATCACGCACACGCCGCCGGCCAGCTTCGCGAGGCGCTCCTGGAGCTTCTCGCGGTCCCAGTCGGAGTCCGTGGACTCGATCTCGGCCTTGATCTGGTTGATGCGGCCGACGACGTCCTCGTGCTTGCCGCCACCGTCGACGATGGTGGTGTCGTCCTTGGTCACGGTCACGCGGCGGGCGGTGCCCAGCACGTCCAGACCGGCCTGGTCGAGCTTGAGGCCGACCTCCTCGGCGATGACGGTGCCGCCGGTGAGGGCGGCCATGTCGCCGAGCATCGCCTTGCGGCGGTCGCCGAAGCCGGGGGCCTTGACGGCCACCGCGTTGAAGGTGCCGCGGATCTTGTTCACGACGAGGGTGGAGAGGGCCTCGCCCTCGACGTCCTCGGCGATGATCAGCAGCGGCTTGGAGCTACCCGCCTGGATGACCTTCTCGAGCAGGGGCAGCAGGTCCTGGATCGAGGAGATCTTGCCCTGGTGGATCAGGATGTACGGGTCGTCGAGGACGGCCTCCATACGCTCCTGGTCGGTCACCATGTACGGCGACAGGTAGCCCTTGTCGAAGGCCATGCCCTCGGTGAAGTCGAGCTCCAGGCCGAAGGCGTTGGACTCCTCGACGGTGATGACACCGTCCTTGCCGACCTTGTCCATCGCCTCGGCGATGAGCTCGCCGACCTGCTGGTCCTGCGCGGAGAGCGCGGCCACGGCGGCGATGTCGGTCTTGTCCTCGATCGGGCGGGCGGTCGCGAGGAGTTCCTCGGACACGGCCTTGACCGCGGCGTCGATGCCCTTCTTCAGGGCGGCCGGGGAAGCGCCCGCGGCGACGTTGCGCAGGCCCTCGCGGACCAGCGCCTGGGCCAGCACGGTGGCGGTGGTGGTGCCGTCACCCGCGATGTCGTTGGTCTTGGTCGCCACCTCCTTCACCAGCTGGGCACCGAGGTTCTCGTACGGGTCCTCGACCTCGACCTCACGGGCGATGGTGACACCGTCGTTGGTGATGGTGGGGGCGCCGAACTTCTTGTCGATGACGACGTTGCGGCCGCGGGGGCCGATCGTCACCTTCACCGTGTCGGCAAGCTTGTTGACGCCGCGCTCGAGGGCGCGACGGGCGTCCTCGTCGAACTTCAGGATCTTCGCCATGGGAGCTTCTCTGTCCTCTCGAACGAACTACGCCCCTGGGCACCCGGCTACATATGTCGCGGGGGCCAGGGGCGCAGATCTAAAACTTCGGGTGAATTACTTCTCGACGATCGCGAGCACGTCGCGAGCCGAGAGGACGAGGTACTCCTCGCCGTTGTACTTCACCTCGGTGCCGCCGTACTTGCTGTACAGCACGACGTCGCCGGTCTTGACGTCGAGCGGGAGCCGCTCGCCGTTCTCGAAGCGACCCGGGCCCACGGCGAGGACGACGCCCTCCTGGGGCTTCTCCTTCGCGGTGTCCGGGATGACCAGGCCAGAGGCCGTGGTCTGCTCGGCGTCGAGCGGCTGGACCACAATGCGGTCCTCGAGCGGCTTGATGGCAACCTTGGAGCTGGCGGTCGTCACGATCCGACCTCCCCCTTCGGAGATCTCACGGGGTTAACTGTCTGAGGTGGCGACCAGGTGGATCCGTCGTCGCGGGTGCCGGACCTGCCCGTCGCTGTGTTGGCACTCTCCAGTGGGGAGTGCCAGACCCGAGACTATGACTGCGATTAGCACTCGGTCAAGCGGAGTGCCAATCCGCCGGTGTGGCGTCGAGGTGTCACGGTCGGTCCGATACGGAGAACGTGGCGCGGGCGCCCTGGGTTCCGCGCGGCACAGCAGCAATTCCGCACGGCACGACAGCAATCACGGCACGGCAGCAATACGGCACCAGCAATGCGGCCTGCCCCTCAGACGTAGTCCTCCAGACGCGCCACCGCGAACCCCTGCGCCTGGATACGACGCAGCATCCGCCCCGTCGTCCTCGTATGCGCGAGCACGATGTCACCGGGCCGCAGCCGTTCACCCTCCGCATACGCCCGTCCCAGCACCACCGCACGGACCCCGCAGTCGGCCGCCGCCCGCAGTGTGTCGGCGTTGTACGCGCCGTGCGGTGGACGGAGCAGCCGCTCCCGCCGGCGGCAGATCTCGTCGTGCTGGTCCTCGTACGAGAGCGTGCGCAGATCGGTCCTGCCGCCCGTGCGGAACGTACTGATCGGCAGCTTCAGATCGCCGACCATCCGCAGGAACTCCGGATCGCGCTCCACGCCGTCGTCGAAGGTGAGGAAGACGACCTTCTCGCGGGTCGGCACCCGGTTCACCACGTACGGCACCTTGGGCCTGCGCGCAGGCGGCTTCGGCGCGGCCGCGAGCGGCGCGGGCAGCCCCCACCGCTTGTGCGCGGAGCCCAGTACGCCCGCGCCCGGGGAGACCTGCTGCGCGGCCTTGCGCCCGAGGCGCTCGATCGGGTCCACCGACTGCGCACACCCCGAGGCGAGAAGCGCACCGGCCGCCAGCACTCCGGCCAGCAGCCGGTGCGCGCGTCTCATACGTAGTCCTCCAGCTTCGCCACGGCGTAGCCCTTGTCGGTGATCGTCTTCATGACCCGCCGGATCAGGTCGGGCATGGTGCCCTTCCACTCCTCGGGGCCGCGGAAGTGCGTCAGGATGATGTCGCCGGGGTGCAGATCCTGGTCCCACTCGCGCCACTCCATGTGGTCCGGAAACGCCTCGGCGGCCCACAGCGGCACGGCCTTGACGCCGCACGATTTGGCCACGCGCAGCGTGTCCCGGTTGTAGTTGCCGAACGGCGGGCGGAAGAGCGGCGGCCGCTTCCCGTACCGCTCCTCGAGCTTGGTCTGCTGGTTGCAGATCTCCCGCTCCTGCTCGGCGTACGAAAGGCCGGGCAGATAGAGGTGGTTGAGGGTGTGGTTGTACAGCGAGACCCCGCGGTCCCGCATCTCCTTGAAGTAGTCGTAGTTGTTGCTGATCAAGTAGTCGCTGAGGAAGGCGCTGTACGGGATCTGGAGTTCGGACATCATCCGCAGCAGGGCGGGGTCCTTCTCCCAGCCGTCGTCGATCGTCAGAAAGACGACCTTGTCCTTGACGGGCACGGTGGTGAAGACGGGCGGCAGGGACTCGCCGTCCTCGACCTCGAAGCCCTCACGGGTGGTGATCTCCGGCTTGACGGCGGGCGGCCGGGGCGCGGCGAGCGGGGGCTTCTCCAGGCCCCACTTCTTGGCTGCGACGGCGCGGGCGGCCTGGGCGCGCTTCACCTTCTCCACGTACGCGGTGAGCGCGCCGGCCGGGCCGGACTGCGGCTTCGCCTGCCCGCCGGGGGCGGCTTTGACGCCGCCGGAGGCACCGGGGCCGCCGGAGCCGCGCGAACCACCCGAGGACTCGGCCGCACAGGCGGAGCCGAGGGCGGCGACCAGGAGCACAGCCAGGACCGTATGGCACCGATTGACTGTCATTTTTCCCTTTTGTCGTACTGTGTGCATGGCGCCGCATCCTGTCAGCGCGAAGCCCTGGCAAGGGGCCGACACCGCCCACCGCGGGCGCACCATCCCCCACCTGGCCCACAATGGGCCGGGTGACCGATCTCGTTCCCTTCTCGACCCTGCTGACCGACGAGGGCCAGGCACTGCTCGCCGCACTGCGGGACTACGACCCGGCCCAGGAACTGGCGGTCGCCTCCCGGCTGCGCCGCGAGCACTCGGTCGGGCTGGTCACGGCGGCGCTCACGCAGGCACGGCTGCGGCAGCGGGCGGTGGCCAAGTTCGGCGCGGCGGACGCACAGCGGATGTTCTTCACCCCGAACGGCGTCGAGCAGGCGACCCGCTCCTCGGTCGCGACGTACCGGGCCGGGCGCTTCGCGGCGCTGGGCGTACGGAGCGTGGCGGACCTGTGCAGCGGGATCGGCGGCGACGCGATCGCGCTGGCCCGGGCCGGCATCTCGGTCCTGGCGGTGGACCGCGACCCGCTGACGGCAGAGGTCGCGCGTGCGAACGCGGAGGCGTTGGACCTGGCCGAGCTGATCGAGGTCCGGTGCGCGGACGTCACGGAGATCGACACGGGTGCGTACGACGCGGTGTTCGTGGACCCGGCCCGGCGGGGCGGCCGGGGCAGGATCTTCGACCCGGAGGCGTACTCCCCGCCCCTCTCCTGGGCGATCGGCGCGGCCCGCACCCGCCCGCACGCTGCCCTCAAGATCGCCCCGGGCATCCCGCACGAGGCGGTCCCGGACGACGCCGAGGCGGAGTGGATCTCGGACGGCGGCGATGTGAAGGAGGCGGTGCTCTGGTTCGGCACCCGGCCCGGCACGGTCGGTGCGACGCTGCTGCCGGGCCCGCGCTCGCTGACCGGCCGCGGGCTGCCGGACCCCGAGGTCCGCAAGGTGGGCCGCTTCCTGTACGAGCCGGACGGCGCGGTCATCCGCGCGCACCTGGTGGCCGAGGTCGCGGAGGAACTGGACGGCGGGCTGATCGACGAGACGATCGCGTACATCACGGCGGACGGGCTGCGGCCGACCCCGTACGCCACCGCCTACGAGATCACCGATGAACTCCCCTTCGGCCTGAAGAAGTTGAAGGCGCTGCTGCGGGAACGCGAAGTCGGCAATCTGACGGTGAAAAAACGCGGGTCGGCGATCGAGCCGGAGGAACTGCGCCGCAAGGTGAAGCCCAAGGGGCCGAATGCGGCGACGGTGTTTCTGACGAGGGTGGCGGGGGCGCCGACGATGCTGATCGGACGACCCGCGTAATTCAGGTCACAGGCGCCCCGGAATATACAACCTCTCTGCTGTCAGCCCGAGTTGTTAGGGTTTCGGGTTGGGCGCCACGCAGGGGGAACCAAGGGGGAAGCGCCGGGCGGGCATCCCCCGTACGTCGTGCTGACATCCATGCCGACCGACCAGGCGCCTCCCCAGTAAGGACACGGAATGGCATTCGACTTCGGCGATCTCTTCGAAGATGGCCCCATTCTGCGGCTTCTCGATTTCACCGACGGGTCTACGCTGGAGGACGACCTCGTACGGTTCTGCCGTACGGTACGGAGCTGCGCCCAGGCCGACTGGGTCATGCCGCTCAACGCGGTGGCTGCGCTGCTTGAGCTCACTGCTGAAAAGGTGAGCACCGCCGCCCCGGGGACAATCCCGGAGCGTTTCGGCCAGAAGCTGCACCGAGCCGCTGGAGACATGGCAGGCCCTGAGTATCTGCGCATGCTGGCCGAGCTGATCCGGCCATTCGACCGGCAGGCCATCCCGTCGGTCCGCGAACTCCCGCTGGGGTCCCTGGAAATTCGGGTCAGGTTTCCCAGAACCATTGACTTTGGACTGAGTTGGATCGCGCCGGGAGAGCATACGACCGACGAAGAGGCGATCACTGCGGGCGTGGAGAGCGAACACCCTTCCCGCTGCATCGACGTAATCCCCTTGCTGGCAGCAGAAGTTCAAGAGCTCCTGATGCTCTTCCCGAGCGACGAAGAACTCACCCACGCGGTACGCGGCGAGATCTCCTGGGTCTCTCGTCCAGTCCTGGACGACATCATCCGGCTAGCTGCGGCACATATGGCCCAGCCGCACTGACGATTGACGCATCGTCCCTCTCGATAGGCAGTTGACCATGCGAACCCGCAGCTCCTCCTACCCCGACCGGGAGTCCGCCCAGTGGGCGACCCAGCAGGTCGTGACCGCCAATGAGCAGGTCATCCACCGCTGGCTCGCCCAGTCGACCCGGCAGCGTCTGACCATCGAGGCCGCCTGGCCGTCCCGGTCCGAGCCGGCCGGGCGCGTCCTGCTGCAGGCGATGATGCTCGCCGGACGCGACGCCATCGACGTAGGTGCCGCACGAGTGATCCTCAAGATGGAGGTCGATCCCCCTACGCCCCCGGCGACTGGCTCACGATGCTGGCCAACCAACTTCGCCTTCGATGACGGTGAACGGGGGACGTGACGCGTGGGAGGCCGCGGCCTCTCGCCTGTTCGAGGTACAAGTACTCCCTGGTGGCCACGGGCCCGCGGGTGAGCCCGGATTGGCGACTCGATGCAGTGGCCGTGCTGAACCGGGACTTCGCCGATCCTCGTGGCTGGTCGGTGCTCGACTGGGACAGAGAGAGCGCGGACGAGATGGCGGAGCACGGTCCGGCCTTCCCCTTCATCCACCCCACCACAGAGCTGCTGGCCGAGCACCTTTACGAGATCAGCGCCGATACGGCTCTCCTGCTGTTGGTGGCGTTGACGGACGACTGGTGCAATGTGCGCAACGCGCCGGGTTACCCCGAGAAGAGCGAGTGTCTGCTCGCCGATGCACGCAGTCTGCTGGCCCGGTACGGAGCGCAATTCGCCTGCTATACGAATGTGACTGACGCACGCACCACGAAGAGCCCGGACCTTTCCCACAAGGCACCGGGCTGGATTTCCCTCACGCAGTACACCGCCGACTACAGTCTCGTCGTCGTCTCCGAATCGGAGATCGGCGTCTTCTGGTCGTTCAATCCCATCTGAGATCCGAGAGGGACCGCACCATGCGAACACGCAGCGCCACCTACCCCGATCGGAGGACTGCCCAGTGGGCGACCCAGCAGGTCGTGACCGTGCCGGACGAGTTCGAGAACCACGACGACGCACTCCAGGACTGGCTCACCGAACTGGCCATACGACTCCGTCGGCAGTGACGTTGAGAGGACCCGCGGTGTCCGACTGGTACCCGGACTTGGCCTGGGCCGACGTCGACCCGGCCCGGCATCCCTTCGACCGGGCGAGTGTCCCCGGAGTCGTGCGCGCCGCCGTGCTCGAATACGACCTGACACTGGACGAACCGCCCTGGCACTGCTGCCACACACGTGGGGTCGCCTACGGACTCGCTGAGCGATACGGAGGCTGGGCCGGTGGCTGGGCCTGGGCCACGGATCCGGAGCCACACTCAGGTGCGACGATCCACAGCATGTCCCTTCCCGTGCCCGAAGTAAGGGGCCCGGAGAAGAAGACGGAGTGGTTCAGCGACATCCTGCTGCAGTGGCGAGTCTGGCTCGAGCAAGTCGCCGAAATGTTCAAGGAACTGTCCGACGCACCACGAGAGCACGGTGTGGCCCCGGTGGTCGCCCTGGTCGAGAAGCAGACCGGCGGCGGTGAACGGTGGCTGGCCGAATGCTCCCAGGTCCTCACTTGGTACCTGGAGTCCACCGGGGTACCGACCCGACAGGCGGAGGACATTGCCGACGATCTCGCCTACCAGCACCTGCGGGAGTGGGGGGCGGTGCGTGAGCATGAGGTCGTCAGCCTCGCACGGGCTGTCGGGCAGCAGACGGCCGAGTTCTCCCTCGCCTCGCTCCCGACCCGGGACGGATGAGCATGGCGTTGTACCCCGAAGGCATCTTCACCAGCGGCCCGCTGTTCCAGCTCGTGAGCCTGGCAGCACGCGAGAGCGATCCGCTGGAGTGGCAGGTCCTGCGGCTCAATCGCGCCGTGCGGACCGAGCACTGGGACGCGCCATGGCGTCGGTGGATGCAGCCGCTCGCTTCCCAACTCGACTACATGGCAGCGACTTTCACTGACGCCTTCTTCGCCGGCTGCCCGCAGCACGCCCGTGAGGCATGGGCCACCGCCGCTGCCCCCAAGACGGTTCCCGAGTTCATGACCGAGCTGGCCATGCTGCTGCGCGTCGCCGACCGCGAATGGCCTCCGGATTACCAGGAGGTGCCATTGGCCAGGTGGGAGGCGGAGGCGCGGTTTCCGATGCTCAGAAGCCTCGACACCTGGGCCTACGACGACGAGTTCGACTCGTTCGAGGAAGCCTTCCAGGACCGCATCGACCACGAGCACCCGTACTGCGACACAGACCTTGTCCCCATCGTCGCCCAGGCCATGGAGGCGCTCGCCCTCTGCGCCGCGTCCGAGCACTTCAGCAAGGCCCTACAGGCGCACGATGCGACCGCGACGCCTGCCGCCTTGAAAGTGATCGTGGAGTTGGGGCACGCCCATATGAGGAGCCACCACCGTGCCTGAACCCGGCTAGGTGTTCCAGCACACGGTTCCGCCTCAGCGGTGCGCGCCGCCGCCCACCCGTGCCGGGACGACCGCCGCCAGCCGCACCGCCCACCGGTAGTGGCTCACCGCCTTCGCGATGCCGAGCAGACCCGTCAGCCAGAGGATGAAGCCCATCCCCATCAGCAGGATGACCTCCCCGTACGTCTCCTGCCCCTGCTTCGCGCCGGCCGGGACCGCGAAGCACAGCCACAGGCCCACCGCGCACAGCAGGAACGACGGCACGAACCAGCACAGGCTCTCGCCGGGCGACCGGTAGCGGGCGTCGCGCACCGGGTCGCGGTCCAGCGACGACCACTGGCGCAGGCGTGCACGCACCTGGCCGTCGTGGCGGATGCCGAACCCGATCACGATTCCGGTCGGCACCATGAACGCGAGTCCGACGCCCAGGAAGATCGCGCCGAACAGGACGTCGAACGGGTCCAAGGGCTCAGTGAAGGTCTGGAGCGCCGCGCCGACCAGGCCCCAGCCCGCCGCGAAACCGGCCACCGTCAGCCACAGCAGCAGCAGTCGCGACACCCGGATGCTGCGCCTGCTCAACTCGCCCATCGCGCCGGCCCGGTCCGTGAGCAGCGCCTCGCGGTCGGGCCAGGCCCGTATCTCCTCGGGCGGCGGAGGCGGTGGCAACGTACGGCTGGGCATGCGGTTCCTTCTCGGGTGTGGTCGGCCGGTGGACGCCCCGACCGTATCGGAGGATTAGTCGCCTACGGTCGGCCGCACTCCTCCGCCCGCGCCCGCAGCAGCTCACGTTCGCGCTCGTTGCGCGTCAGTGAAGCCGCCCGCTCGAACTCCGCCCGGGCCTCAGCCGGTCGGCCGAGGCGCGCCAGGAGATCGCCGCGCACGCTCGGCAGCAGGTGGTACTCCTTCAGCGCCGGTTCCGCCGCCAGTTCGTCCACCATCGCGAGCCCCGCCTCCGGTCCTTCCGCCATCGAGACCGCGACCGCACGGTTCAGCTCCACCACGGGGGACGGGGCGAGCGCCGCGAGTTGGCCGTACAGGACGGCGATCGTGGACCAGTCCGTCTCCTCGTAGCGCACCGCCTGTGCGTGGCAGGCGGCGATCGCGGCCTGCAGCGCGTACGGGCCCGGGGCCCCGCCCGACACCGCGTTCGCGCGGCCGAGCGCCGCGAAGCCGCGCCGGATCAGCAGCTGGTTCCAGCGGGAGCGGTTCTGGTCGGCGAGCAGCACCGGTTCGCCGTCCGGGCCGGTACGCGCCGCCGTGCGTGAGGCCTGGATCTCCAACAGCGATACCAGGCCGTGGACTTCGGGCTCCCGGGGCATGAGGCCGGCCAGCACACGGCCCAGCCGCAACGCGTCCTCGCAGAGCGCCGGGCGCTGCCAGTCGTCGCCCGTGGTCGCCGAGTAGCCCTCGTTGAAGACGAGGTAGATGACTTCCAGGACGGACGAAAGGCGCTCGGCACGCTCGGGGCCGTACGGGACCTCGAAGGGGACGCCCGCCTTGGCGAGGGCGCGTTTCGCCCGGACGATGCGCTGCGCGACCGTCGGCTCCGTGGCCAGGAAGGCGCGCGCGATCTCCTCGGTGGTCAGGCCGCCGAGGAGTTTCAGCGTGAGGGCGATCCGTGCGTCCGTCGACAGCACGGGATGACAGGCGGTGAAGATCAGCCGCAGCAGGTCGTCGTCGATGTCGTCGGGAACCGATGGCTCAGGCGGCGGCACGTCCTCCAGGTCGCGCCCGACCTCCGCCAGCTTGCGGGCGTACGTCTCCTTACGGCGTACGAGATCGATCGCCCGGTGCTTGGCGGTGGCCATGAGCCAGGCGCCCGGCTTGTCCGGCACACCTGACTCCGGCCACTGCTCCAGCGCGGCGACCAGAGCGTCCTGCGCGATCTCCTCGGCGATGCCCACGTCGCGCACGATGCGGGTGACACCGGCGATGATCCGCGCCGACTCGATCCGGAATACCGCTTCCACCGCGCTTGCTGCCGTCACGGACAACCATCAGAGCAGCCCCGAAGCGCAGCGGCAAACAGCTCAGCCCTCGGCGAGCTCGCGGACCTCGCAGGTGATGTTCCAGTTCTCCGGGTGGATCTCCAGGAAGCGCTTGGTCCATTCAAGGGCCTCGGCCTTGTCCTTGCACTGCATGAGGGCGTAGCCGCCGACGACTTCCTTGCTCTCGGTGAAGGGCCCGTCGGTGTACGACACCTTGCCGCCCGACCAGGAGACCCGGGTGCCCTCGGCGGTCGGGGTGAGACCGGCCGTATCCAGCATGACGCCGGCCTTGGTGATCTCCTCGAGCAGCTTGCCCATGCGCTCGTTGAAGTCCTCGGGGAAGTCCTCCCCGGACATCTCGTTCTCGTTGATACGGACCATCGACAGGTAGCGCGGCATTGCGACTCCTCGGGTCGGGAGGGCGGGGCCGTTCCCCGCCTCTCACCCATGCGTCGAACGGGAGACGGCCGGATCGACATCGTCGCCGGAATTCTTCCGAGGATTTCTCAGCCGAGCGACTCGAAGCGCCAGCGGTGCACCGGCCGTGTGATCAAGTCAGCCGTCGGCTCCGGCAGTTCCGGCAGCTCGGCGCCCACGTCGGACCCCTCCCACCAGGTGATCACCAGCACCCGGTCCTGCGGGGCGCGGAAGGTCTCACGGCGCAGCGGCTCGTGCGCCAGCTCCTGGGCCCGCGCCCATTCGAGCAGCTCCGCGCCCCGGCCCTGAACCGCCCGGGCCTCCCACATCAGCGCGACCGTCATCAGTACCCGACCGTCATGAGTAGAGGTTGTCCTTGCTGATCTCGTGCACATGGTCATGCGTATGCGTATGCGTAGGCGTCTGGCCCGGCACATGCGGATCCGTCACCGGCAGTGAAGAGTCCGCCGACAGCTCCCAGTCCGAGGCCGGCCTGCCCCGCGCCACCATCTCCGCGCCCAGCGCCGCCACCATCGCGCCGTTGTCCGTGCACAGCCCCGGCCGCGGCACCCGCAGCCGGATGCCCACCCGCTCGCACCGCTCCTGCGCCAGCGCCCGCAGCCGCGAGTTGGCGGCCACACCTCCGCCGATCATCAGGTGGTCCACACCCTGGTCCTTGCAGGCGCGCACCGCCTTGCGGGTCAGCACATCCACGACCGCCTCCTGGAAGGATGCCGCCACATCCCGTACCGGCACCTCCTCGCCGGCCGCCCGCTTGGCCTCGACCCAGCGGGCCACCGAGGTCTTGAGTCCCGAGAAGGAGAAGTCGTACGCCGGGTCGCGCGAGCCGGACAGCCCGCGCGGGAACGCGATCGCGGCCGGGTCGCCCTCCTTCGCCAGCCGGTCGATCACCGGACCGCCGGGGAAGCCGAGGTTCAGCACCCGAGCGATCTTGTCGAAGGCCTCGCCGGCCGCGTCGTCGATCGTCGCGCCCATCGGCCGTACATCGCTGGTGATGTCCGGCGCGAGCAGCAGCGAGGAGTGGCCGCCGGAGACCAGCAGCGCCATCGTCGGCTCGGGCAGCGGGCCGTGCTCCAGCTGGTCGACACAGATGTGCGAGGCCAGGTGGTTCACCCCGTACAGCGGCTTGTTCAGCGCATACGCGTACGCCTTCGCCGCCGAGACTCCGACCAGCAGCGCGCCCGCCAGGCCAGGACCGGCCGTCACCGCGATGCCGTCGAGGTCGCGCGCCGAGACGCCCGCCTCCTTCAGCGCGCGCTCCACGGTCGGCACCATCGCCTCGAGGTGCGCGCGCGAGGCGATCTCCGGGACAACACCGCCGAAGCGGGCATGCGTGTCCACGCTCGATGCGACGGCGTCCGCGAGCAGGGTCGTACCGCGGACGATGCCGACGCCGGTCTCGTCGCAGGAGGTCTCGATGCCGAGTACGAGCGGTTCGTCAGCCATCAGTCAGTCCAGCCATCAGTGAGTCTCTGTTCCTTGTACGTGGAGCCGCATGACGAGGGCGTCGATATTGCCGGGCTGGTAGTAGCCGCGGCGGAATCCGATGGGCTCGAAGCCGAAGCGCTCGTACAGCTTCTGGGCCCTGGTGTTGTCCACGCGCACTTCGAGGAGCACCTCGTCGCACTCGAAGGCGGTGGCGTGCTGCAGCAGGTCGGTGAGGAGCCGGGAGCCGAGGCCCGTACCCCACTGGCCGCTGGCGACGGCGATGGTCTGTACGTCTCCGAGCCCGCCGGCCGCAGCCAGCCCGGCGTACCCGACGATCTCCCCGTCCTCCTCGGCGACCACATAGCGGCGGGTGGCCTGCGGGCCGCGCGCATGCGCGAGCTCGGACCAGAACATCCCCGGCGACCAGGCGTCCTCGGGAAAGAGCGCATGCTCGAGCGCGAGCACCGGCTCCAGGTCCCACCAGCGCATCTCACGCAGCAGAGCGGTCGCTTGGGCGGTCACTTCGGCGTGACCACCTTGTAGTTCTTGGGCACCTGTGCGTCGGGCCGGCGCAGATAGAGCGGCTTCGGCGGCAGGCCCCCCTGGTTCTGGAAGAAGTCGGTCTCACCGGCGGCCAGCTTCTCGGCGGCCAGCGCGGCGAGCGCTCCGGCAGAGACATGCTCGGGCCCGCGGGCGTCCGGGAAGGTGTCGGGGTAGAGCAGCGCACCGGCGCCGACGGTGGGCAGCCCCGCGACCTGCTCCGCGATATCGGCGGGGCGGTCGACGGCGGGTTCGCCCACTCGCCTGCGGGAGGAGTCGTACCGGGCCCAGTAGACCTCCTTGCGGCGCGCGTCCGTTGCGACCACAAAGGGCTCGTCGAGGCCCGCCGCGTACGCCAGCCCGTCCAGCGTGCACAACCCGTACACCGGCACCCCGAGCGCCGAGCCGAAGGTCGTGGCGGTGACCAGGCCGACGCGCAGTCCGGTGTACGGGCCGGGCCCGACCCCGACCACCAGACCGGTGACGGCGTCGAGTTTCACCCCGGCCTCGGCGAGGACGCGGTCTACGGCGGGCAGCAGCAGCTCCCCGTGCCGGCGCGCGTCGACGCGACTGGACTCGGCGACGACGGAGCTGCCGTCGTGGAGGGCGGCGGTGACGGCGGGCGTGGCGGTATCAACGGCGAGCAGGAGCACGCAAACAGCCTACGGCTCCGGAGACCGGGGCACGGTGCCCCGTCGGACAGGGTGCCTGCTGCTAACGTCACCACGGATACGTACGTACGAAAGGTGGGCGGCACGGTGGCACGGAGCAGCTCGGGACTGGTGGCCGGGCTCACAGCGGCCGCTCTGGCCGTCGTCGGCTTCCTCGCCTACCAGGCGTCGGCGACCGCTCCCGACCATCTGGGCAAGCCGAGCAACCCGAGTGCGGTCCCGTCCGCGCAGGCCTCCGGCGGCCCCAAGCAGAAGCCCAGGAACCCGCTGACGGTGCCCGCGAAGTCGGGCGCGGGCGTGCGCGTCGTGTACTCGCTGGGCGACCGGCGGGTGTGGCTGGTAGGTGAGAAGGGGCAGCTGAGGCGGACCTTCCAGGTCATGCCGTCGACGGTGAGCCCGCAGCCCGGTGTGTACCCGGTGACCTCGCGGTCGGGGACGGTGCCCGGCTCGGACGGGGTGCCGATCGAGCATGTGGTGCGGTTCGCGAGCGTCGGCGGTGTGCCGATCGGCTTCAGCGCGGCGCGGGACGGGTCGATGGCGAGCCCGGACCCGGAGAAGAGGACCGGCGGTGTACGGATGAAGCGGGCGGACGGCGATGCGCTGTGGGGGTTCGCGGCGATCGGCACGAGGGTCGTCGTCGTTCCCTAGCCGTCGTTCCCCAGCCGTCGTTCCCCAGCTCCCGCGGCTCCCCCGGGCTCCTGTAGCTCCCCGAAGTTGCACGGCCCGACGGCTCGTCCCGAAGCTCTCGCAGCCCTGGAATATCGCCCGTACGAATTACGCCGCGTCGCGGCGCGGTGCACGCTCCTCGACGAGGCATTCCTCACGGGGCGGTGTGGAGACCGCGCTGGCCGCCGCGCACGACGCCAGCAGATCACTCATCGACAGGGCCGACGGCTTCAGCGTCGCCGGCTGTGCCGACTGCTGCCGTGGCAGCGATTCGCGCTCGGATGCCGACATGGACGCCTCCTGGGTCTCCGGGGGCAGGCGTGGTTAGGTAGACCTAACCAGGTCTCCATACCATGTGACCACGCGCGGCAGGGCCCGCGCAACACTTTGCCGACGACTTGTCGGAACGACCAACCTTTCGGGCTCAGCCCGGCGGCGCGTCAGCCGGCCAGGAGAGCCGGATCCACCTGGGCCCAGCGCGCGCCGAACCCGGTCAGGGTGACCTCGCGACGGTCGTCGTCCGTGTCGCCCACGACCCGGTGGATCAGCACATGCAGCCGGTCCTCCGTGAGGTCCTCGACCTTGCCGTCACCCCACTCCACGACCACCACCGACTCCGGCAGCGAGACATCGAGATCGAGGTCCTCCATCTCGTCGAGGCCGCCGCCCAGCCGGTACGCGTCCACATGGACCAGGGCCGGGCCGCCGGTCAGCGAGGGGTGGACGCGCGAGATGACGAAGGTCGGGGACGTGACGGCGCCACGGACCCCGAGGCCCTCCCCCAGGCCGCGGGTCAGCGTCGTCTTGCCCGCGCCGAGCTCACCGGTGAGCATCACCAGATCGCCGGGGCGCAGCAGTTTCGCGAGCCTGCGCCCCAGCTCCTGCATCTGCTCGGGCGATTCAACGGCAAGGCGGGCGGTGACGGTGACGTTGGCGGTGGTGGCCGCGGTGGTCTCAGCCGCCGGGCTGTGCGGTGCTTCCATACGGGCCAACGTTAGCCGCTGCCGGAACCGCCCCGACCCGGGCCAGCAGGTCCGCAAGCCGGTCCGTGACGACCTCCGGGTGCTCCAGCATCACCAGATGCCCGCCGTCCGGCACGATCACCAGCTCCGAGTCCGGCAGCAGGTCCGCGATCGCCTCGCTGTGCGAGCTCGGTGTCACCAGGTCCTTGTCACCGGCCAGGACCAGCACCGGCACCTCGAGGAAGACGGCGAGCGCCTCGGCCTTGTCGTGCTCCACGAACGCCGGATAGAACTCCGCGACCACATCGATCGGGGTCGACTCGATGAGCCGCTCCGCGAATCGCGCCACCGCCGGGTCCACGTCCTTGGACGAGAAGGAGTACCGCTTGATGAGGCCGGCGAAGAGATCGGCGGTGGCCCGGCGGCCCCGCTCGACCAGTTCGGCCTGCGAGCCGAGGGCCTTGAGCACACCGGGCAGCACCCGCCGCACCACGTTCACGCCCGCGACCGGCAGCCCGTAGTTGACCTCGCCGAGCTTTCCGCACGAGGTGCCGACGAAGGCGACGCCGACGACCCGCTCCCGTACCAGCTCAGGGAAGTGGTCGGCGAGCGCCATGATCGTCATGCCGCCCATGGAGTGGCCGACCAGTACCAGCGGGCCCTCGGGCGCGGCCGCGTCGATGACCGCCTTGAGGTCGCGGCCCAGCTGGTCGATGGAGACCGGCACGCCGTCCGGGCCGGCCTGCGCCGCGCCGCGGGCCGAACGGCCGTGGCTGCGCTGGTCCCAGTACACCGTACGCACCAGACCGCGCAGCGCGGCCCGCTGGAAGTGCCAGGAGTCCTGGCTCAGACAGTAGCCATGGCTGAAGATCACAGTGACCGGCGCCGGCGCCTTGCGGCCGAAGAGCCGGCGCCGACGCGGGCCGCCCGCCTCCGGGTCCACCTCGTCGGCCTCGTAGTAGAGCTCCGTGCCGTCGTCGGCGAGCGCCTTGCCCGGCAGGCCGCGCAGTGAGCCGTACGGCCCGGACGCGTCCAGCGCCAGCCGCGCCTTCTGGCGCATACCGCGGCCGACCGTCATCCGCTCGATCGCCACGCCCGCCGCCGCACCGGCCGCGATCACACCTATCGCGGCGCCGGCGATGCCCGCCCGGCGCCAGTTGCCCGTCGTGGCAGCCGTCGCCGCGGCCGCCACGGCGTCCCCCGTGCTGGTCTCGCTCACCGTGCCGCTCCTACTCGTCGGAGTCCTCGTTCAGATAGACGCGCGGAACCCTCGTTCCGATGCGGGTGACAATCTCGTATGCGATGGTGTCCGCCGCCTCGGCCCAGTCCTCGGCGGTCGGCTCGCCCCGGTCGCCCGGTCCGAACAGCAGCGCTTGTGCCCCTTCCGCGACCGAGCCGCCGTCCGGGCCGAGATCGACCACGAACTGGTCCATCGCCACCCGGCCCGCGACCCGGTGCCACTCGCCGCCGACCAGCACCGGGCCACGGCCCGAGGCATGGCGCGGAATGCCGTCCGCGTAACCGAGGGGAATCAGGCCGAGCGTCGTCTCGCACGTCGTGACGTAGTGATGCCCGTAGCTGACGCCGTGCCCCGCCGGGACCTGCTTGACCAGCGCCACGGACGCGGCGAGCGTCATCACGGGCCGCAGCCCCAAGTCCGCGGGCGTGCCCAGCTCGGGGCTGGGCGAGACGCCGTACATCGCGATGCCGGTCCGAACGAGATCGAAGTGCGCTTCCGGGACGGTCAGCGTCGCCGGGGAGTTGGCCATGTGCCGGACCTCGGGCTCGATGCCCGCCTTCTCGGCGTACGCCACCACCTCGCGGAACACGTCCAGTTGCGCGGCGATCGACGGGTGTCCCGGCTCGTCGGCGCAGGCGAAGTGCGACCACAGGCCGGTGACCTTGACGGTGCCCTCGGCCTCGGCGGCGAGCGCGGCCGCGACCAGCTCGGGCCAGTCGGCGGGCTGACAGCCGTTGCGCCCCAGGCCGGTGTCGGCCTTGAGCTGGATACGGGCCGTACGCCCGGCCTCCCGAGCCGCGGCGGTGACTTCGCGCAGCGCCCACAGGCCGCTCACCGACATGTCGAGATCGGCCTCGACGCCTTCGCGCCAGGGGTCGCCCGGCGTCCACAGCCAGCACATCACCCGCCCTTGGATGCCGGCGGCGCGCAGCGCGAGGGCCTCGTGGGGCGTGGCGGTGCCGAGCCAGGTGGCGCCGGCCTCCAGCGCCGCCCTGGCGCAGGGCACCATGCCGTGTCCGTACGCGTCCGACTTCACCACGGCCATCAGGGCAGCGCGGGGCGCGCGGGCGCGCAGCGCGCGCACATTGGCGCGCAGGGCCGCGAGGTCGATCTCGGCGCGGGCTCGGAGGGGCAGTGTCGTGCTCATCGCGCCCAGTGTCTCAGAGGCGTACGACAACACTCGTACCACCAGGGGCGGAACCAGCGGCGGCTGCGTCACACAGGCGCGTCAGGCAGGCGCGTCACACCGGCGCGCCACGCCCGCATCCCGCCCACATCACGCCCGCCCGTCAGTCGTGCACATCGCGCCAGGCGGCCGGGAGTGCCGCCGCAACCTCGTACGCCGTGATCGGCGTGCCCTGGGACGCCGCATGGCGGGCAGCAAGCCCGTGCAGATACGCGGCGGCCGACCCCGCGTCCCGCGCGTCGAGCCCCGCGGCCATCAGCGAGCCGGCGAGGCCGGAGAGCACATCGCCGCTGCCCGCCGTGGCCAGCCATGGCGTGCCCATCGGATTGACCCGGACCGGGGACCGGCCGTTGTCCGGCGCGGCAACCAGTGTCGTCGAGCCCTTGAGCAGCACCGTCGCTCCATAGCGCGAGGCCAGCTCCCGTACGGAGGCCAGTCGCGCCGACTCCACCTCCTCGCGCGCCACGCCGAGCAGCGCGGCCGCCTCTCCGGCGTGCGGGGTCAGCAGCGTGGGCGCGCCGCGGTCCCGTACCGCCGCCGCGTCCAGCAGCCGCAGCCCGTCCGCGTCGACCAGCACGGGGACGTCGGAGTCCAGGACTTCGCCCACCACTTCGGCGTCGTCACCGATCCCCGGCCCGACGACCCACGCCTGGACCCGTCCCGCCTTCGCGGGCGGCCCCCTGTGCACCAGGCTCTCGGGGAAGCGGGCGATCACCGCGTCGGCCGCGGGCCCGACATACCGCACGGCCCCGGAGCCGCCGCGCAGCGCACCCGCCACCGAAAGCACCGCCGCGCCCGGATAGCGCGCGGACCCGGCGGCGACGCCGACGACACCCCGCCGGTACTTGTCGCTCTCCGCGGCCGGCGCCGGCAACAGCCATGCCACATCCTCGTGTTGGAGCGCCTCGAGATCGGGCACGGACGGCAGATGGTCCTCGAGCCCGATGCCGACGAGCCGTACCGTCCCTGCGTACTCCCGCGCCGGGTCGATGAGCAGCCCCGGTTTGTACGTACCGAAGGTCACCGTCGCATCCGCGTGCAGGGCCTCGCCCCGCACCTCACCGGTGTCCGCCTCGACGCCGCTCGGCAGGTCGACGGCGACCACGACGGCGTTGGACCCGCGCGCCGCCCGCACCACCGGCACCGTGTCGGGACGCAGCCCGCCGCGCCCACCGATCCCGGTGACGCCGTCCATGACCAGGTCCGCGACGGCCAGTACCTCGAAGGGGTCGTCCGCGACCCGTCCGCCGGCACCGAGGAGGGCCGCGAGGCCGCCCTCGTGTGCGCGCGCCCCCATCAGCACCGCCGCGACCCCGGCCCCGCGGCGGGCCAGCCGGGCCCCCGCGTACAGCGCGTCGCCGCCGTTGTCCCCGCTCCCGACGAGCAGGACGACCCGCGCCCCGTACACCCGGCCCAGCAGAGCGGCGCAGGCGGCGGCCAGTCCGGCGGCCGCGCGCTGCATGAGCGCGCCTTCGGGCAGCCGCGCCATCAGCTCGGCCTCGGCGGCCCGTACGGTCTCCACGCTGTAAGCGGTACGCATACGGTCAACCCTCCGCGATCACCACGGCCGACGCCACTCCCGCGTCATGGCTCAGCGAGACATGCCACGACCGCACACCGAGTTCCGCCGCCCGTGCCGCGACCGTCCCGCGCACCCGCAGCCGCGGCTGCCCGCTGTCCTCGACGTACACCTCGGCGTCCGTCCAGTGCAGCCCGCCGGGCGCGCCGAGCGCCTTGGCGACCGCCTCCTTGGCGGCGAACCGTGCCGCCAAAGAGGCGTAGCCGCGCTGCTCACCGCTCGGCAGCAACAACTCCCGGTCCAGGAACACTCGTCCGGCCATCCCCGGTGTACGCCGCATCGACGCGGCGAAGCGGTCGATCTCGGCAACGTCGATCCCCACCCCGATGATCACTCCACTGTCACCGACTTCGCGAGATTCCTCGGCTGGTCGACCTCGTTGCCGCGCGCCGTCGCCAGTTCGCACGCGAAGACCTGCAGCGGCACGGTCGCGACCAGCGGCTGCAGCAGCGTCGGTGTCGCCGGGATCCGGATGAGATGGTCCGCGTACGGCACGACTGTCTCGTCCCCCTCCTCCGCGATCACGATCGTCCGCGCTCCGCGCGCCCGGATCTCCTGGATATTCGAGACGATCTTGTCGTGCAGTACGGAGCGCCCGCGCGGCGACGGCACGACGACCACCACCGGCAGATCCTCCTCGATCAGCGCGATCGGCCCGTGCTTGAGCTCACCCGCCGCGAACCCCTCCGCGTGCATGTACGCCAGCTCCTTGAGCTTCAGCGCGCCCTCCAGCGCCACCGGATAGCCCACATGACGGCCCAGGAACAGCACGGTGTTCTTGTCCGCGAGCGAGCGCGCCAGCGCCCGCACCGGCTCCATGGTCTCCAGGACCCGCTCGACCTCGCCGGAGATCTGGGCCAAGTCCCGGACGACGGCCCGGATTTCGTCACCCCACTTGGTGCCGCGCACCTGCCCCAGATACAGCGCCACCAGATAACAGGCCACCAGCTGCGTCAGAAACGCCTTGGTCGACGCGACGGCGACCTCGGGCCCCGCGTGCGTGTACAGCACGGCGTCCGACTCCCGCGGGATCGTCGAGCCGTTCGTATTGCAGATGGCCAGCACCTTCGCGCCCTGCTCGCGCGCGTGCCGCAGCGCCATCAGGGTGTCCATGGTCTCGCCGGACTGCGAGATCGCGATCACCAGCGTCCGCTGGTCCAAAATCGGGTCCCGGTAGCGGAACTCGCTCGCCAGCTCGACCTCGCACGGGATGCGCGTCCAGTGCTCGATGGCGTACTTGGCGATCATCCCGGCGTGGAAGGCGGTGCCGCAGGCGACGATGACGACCTTGTCGGCCTCCCGCAGCACGGACACCGGAATCCGCACCTCGTCGAGGCTGAGCGAGCCCTCCGCGTCGATCCGGCCGAGCAGGGTGTCGGCGACCGCCTTCGGCTGCTCGGCGATCTCCTTGAGCATGAAGTAGTCGTATCCCCCCTTCTCCGCTGCCGAGACATCCCAGTCCACGTGGTACGACCGCACCTGAGCGGGCGCCCCGTCGAAGTCCGTCACCGTCACGCCGTCCCGGCGCAGTTCCACCACCTGGTCCTGGCCCAGCTCGATGGCGGACCGCGTATGCGCAATGAAGGCGGCCACATCGGAGGCGAGGAAGGACTCGCCCTCGCCGACGCCCACCACCAGCGGGGAGTTGCGCCGGGCGCCCACCACCACGTCCGGCTCGTCCGCGTGCACCGCGACCAGCGTGAAGGCGCCCTCCAGCTGTCGGCACACCTGGCGCATGGACTCCGCCAGGTCCCCGCACGACGAGAACGACTCGGCGAGCAGATGCGCCACGACTTCGGTGTCGGTCTCCGACTTCAGCTCGTGGCCGCGCGTCTCCAACTCGGCCCGCAGAGCGGCGAAGTTCTCGATGATGCCGTTGTGCACAACGGCGACGCGCCCCGCATTGTCCAGATGGGGATGGGCATTGGTGTCGGTCGGGCCGCCGTGCGTGGCCCACCGGGTGTGCCCGATGCCGGTGAACCCGCTCGGAAGCGGCCGGTCCACCAGCTCCTTCTCCAGATTGACCAGCTTGCCCGCCTTCTTCGCCGCGGCGAGACCGCCGTCGGCGAGTACCGCCACACCGGCCGAGTCGTAGCCCCGGTACTCGAGCCGCTTGAGGCCCGCGATGACCACATCAAGCGCCGACTGTCCGCCGACGTACCCCACGATTCCGCACATGTCGGCAGCCTACGGCGGCACACCCGGATTCCGGGACATGGCGTCAGCCGGAACGGCCCCCCGCGTTACGCACGGGGGGCCGCTTTCCTGCCGAGTGGGCGTTACCGGGTCTAGTTGGAGAAGTAGATGTACTTCCAGGCCCCGTGGGTCGTGTAGTTCGCGCTGTCGCCGGAGGAGCCGTCGATGTACGACGAGCGCATCCGGGCGCGGATGCCGGACTCGCCCGGTGCCTCGAGGCTGACGGCGGACTTCCCGTTGGTGCCCAGGGCGAAGTACTGGGAGCCCGCGTCCTGCCACTTGCCCTGGTAGTACACCTGGAGCTGGAACAGCTGCTTGCGACCCTTGTAGTAGCTCATCGTCGTGGTGAAGACCGGTGCGGTCTTCTTGTGGAAGTAGTAGTAGGTCGTGGAGCCGATCCTGCCGGTCTTGTAGTGCTTGGAGACGGAGGTGGAGACGTTCACCCTGGCGTACGCGGTCGACTTCACTGTCTTCGGCGCGTAGCGGGCGTCGCCCGCGAAGACGGCGGTGACGGTCGTGTCGCGGGTCATGTCCACGGCGACCGACAGGTTGCCGCTGGAGTTGACCGTGCCCTTCTTGATGAGCCTCTTCGGTGTGTCGCCGTAGGGGTCGGACCAGATCTCGACGACACGGTTCTTGTACGTGGTGCCGAGGCGGGCGGTGAAGGACACGTCCGCGCCGTACGCGTAGACGCCGCCGTTGCGGTTCAGGGTGAGGGAGCTCACGGCCCGGGTGATGTCCACCGAGGCGGACGAGGCCGCCGCGGCGTGCGTCGCGTCACCCGCGTACGAGACCTTGTAGGTGGCCTTGCCGCCGGCGGGCGGCGTGTCCGTGAAGGAGAAGCTGCCGTCGGACTTCGTTGTGACGGAGGGCAGCGCCTTGCCGTTCGGCGACTCGATGTCCGTACGGGTCACCTTGAGGGATTCGCCCGCCGGGGGTGCCGACTTCGACGTCAGCTTCCCGGTGACGGTGAGCTTCGTGCCCCGGGTGCCCTTGGCGGGAGCCGACACCTTCAGGGTGGGGAGCTCCTTGGTGGGGTCGGTCAGTGCGCGCAGGCTGAACGTGCCGTAGCTGTTCTCCGACACCGCGAACACCCGGCTGCGGTCCGGCGCCCAGGCCAGCGCGCCGTCGACCAGGGTGTCACCGCCGCTGCTGTTGCCGGTGTTGGGGAACTCGTACTCCCGCGTCGGCGCAGGGTCGCCCGGCCTGTGGATGTGGACGTCGGGGTCGTACCAGGAGGAACTTCCGCCCGCGACGGTGCCGTCGGGCGCGACGGCCACGGCATTCGGGTAGGCGTCGATCGGGTACCTGCCGACCTGCTTGAGGTCGGAGGTGGAGTACGCGGGGAGCCCGTACCCGGCGCCGCTGCCGTCCCAGGACGTGAGCACCTGCTGCCCGTCGGGCGTCAGATCCAGCTGCCTCACGGCGGTGTCCATGCTGCCGGAGACACGCAGCGCGGCCCCGTCGGCCGAGACGTCGTACACGGCGAGCGTGCCGCCCCACCCCGCCACCAGGACGCCCGGCGCCGCCGGGTCGGCGCCGAGGAGCGGCGCGGTTCCGAAGCCGACGCCCCCGTTCTGCGCGAGCTTGACGACGGGCTCGGCGCCGGAGATGTCGAGCGATCCGAGGCCCCCGCCGTAGCCGAACCACAGACGGCCGTCCACGGCCTCCAGAGTGGTCGGGGCATCGGCGCCGTTCAGCTTGTAGCTCGCCGTCTGCGTGTAAGTCTGCGTCTCCACCGAGACGATCCGGTCGTCGCCCTTGACGGCCGCGTACACCTGGCCGGAGTCGGCGGACAGGGCGAGGCCGCTCACACCGGGCAGCCCGGTGACCGTCGCCTTGACGCTGCCCTCGTAGTCCGTGACCACGATCTTTCCGCCGCTCGGGTCGGAGACGTAGACCCGCTGGTGGATGCCGTCCACAACGAGGTCGCCGACCGACTTCACCGACAGGATTTTGCTGGAGTCCGCCGCGGCCGACCCCGCCGAAGCCGCGACCAGCGCGGCCGAGCTGAAGAGGACCGCGAGCGCCGTCGCGGTCGAGATGCTGCGCGTACGCACAGTGATGTGTACCCCCACGAAAGAAACCCGGTGACTGACCGGGTGACAAGAGAAGGCCGCACGACACCCCCGTGCGCCGCCCCTAGGCGCGGTGCGCGGCCAATGCACGCAGGGTATGTCATGGCACTGACACTTGCGGACCGGTTTCCGCCGCGATGTCTTTGAACCCACGCCCCCGATCCACGTGACCGACTCCACCCCCCACTGATCCTCCCGAGCCACGACAATGTTCAGGTGATCTCTTCGCCGCCACGAAGCGCCCACCGCCGGGCCGAACCAGCGTCGACGCCCTACGTCGACCTCACCCGCGCGGAGTGGAGCGCCCTGCGCGACAGAACCCCGCTCCCCCTCACCGCCGAGGAGGTCGAAAGGCTGCGCGGACTGGGCGATGTCATCGACCTGGACGAGGTACGGGACGTCTACCTCCCGCTGTCCCGTCTGCTCAATCTGTACGTACAGGCCACGGCCGGTCTCCGCGGCGCGCTCAACACCTTCCTCGGTGACGCCGGCAACGGCCACGGCGAGCAGCGCGGCACGCCCTTCGTCATAGGAGTCGCGGGCTCCGTCGCGGTCGGCAAGTCCACCGTCGCCCGTGTCCTCCAGGCGATGCTGGCCCGCTGGCCGGAGCATCCGCGGGTAGAGCTGGTCACCACCGACGGCTTCCTCTACCCCATGGAGGAGCTCAAGCGGCGCGGCCTGATGTCGCGGAAGGGTTTCCCCGAGTCGTATGACCGCCGGGCCCTGACCCGTTTCGTCGCCGACATCAAGGCCGGCAAGGAAGAGGTCACCGCGCCGGTCTACTCCCACCTGATCTACGACATCGTGCCGGACGAGCGCCTCACCGTCCGCCGCCCCGACATCCTGATCGTCGAGGGCCTCAACGTCCTCCAGCCGGCCCTGCCCGGCCAGGACGGCCGCACCCGGGTCGGCCTCGCCGACTACTTCGACTTCAGCGTGTACGTCGACGCGCGCCCCGAGGACATCGAGACCTGGTACCTCAACCGCTTCCGCAAGCTGCGCGAGACGGCGTTCCAGAACCCCTTCTCGTACTTCAGGAAGTACACCCAGGTCTCCGAGGACGAGGCCCTGGACTACGCCCGTACGATGTGGCGCACCATCAACAAGCCCAATCTGCTGGAGAACGTGGCACCGACGCGCGGCCGCGCCACGCTGGTGCTGCGCAAGGGCCCCGACCACAAGGTCCAGCGCCTGTCCCTCCGCAAACTCTGAGGACTCCGAGGAGCCCAGCGCGTGCTGCATCTGCGCCTGATCACCCCCGCCGACCGGACCGCCGAAGTCGTCCGGCTCATCGAGCGGACGGTCGGCACGACGCACCTCGCGGTCGTCCCCGGCGCCGCCCGCAATCCCCAGGGGGACCTGGTGCTGTGCGACGTGGCCCGGGAGGCGGGCGACGAACTGATCGACGGACTGCGGGTGCTCGGCATCGACGAGTCCGGCTCGATCGCCGTCGAGAACATCGACCTGTCACTGTCCAGGCGGGCCGACAAGGCCGAGGAAGAGGCTCCGGGCGAGGGTGCGGACGCGGTGCTCTGGGAGCACCTGACGGACGCGACGCACGAGGAGTCGACGCTCAGCTTCACGTACATCACGTTCCTGGCGCTGGCGACGATGATCGCGGCGTGCGGTGTGGTGCTGGACAACGCGATCCTGATCGTGGGCGCGATGGCGGTGGGCCCGGAGTTCGGCCCGCTGGCCGGCTTCTGCACGGCACTGGTCCAGCGCGCCCCGCGGCTGGCGTGGCGCTCCCTCCTGGCACTGATCGCGGGCTTCGCCGTGGCGATGCTGGTGACGGTGGCCTTCAGCTACTTCATGGACTGGGTGAACCTCTTCGAGGCGGCGAAGCTGCAGGCGGAACGACCCAACACGAACTTCATCTACCGCCCGGACTGGTTCTCGTTCGTCGTCGCGGTGCTGGCGGGCGCGGCGGGCATGCTGTCGCTGACGTCGGCGAAGTCGGGCGCGCTGGTGGGCGTGGCGATCTCGGTCACGACGGTCCCGGCGGCGGCGAACGCGGCGGTGGCGTTCAGCTACCAGGATTACCGGCAGGCGTGGGGCTCCGCGGAGCAGCTGCTGCTGAATCTGCTGGGCATCGTGCTGGCGGGGACGTTGACGCTGCTGCTCCAGAAGTACCTGTGGGCGAGGCAGCGGCAGCGGGCGGCGGCAAAGTCCCTGCTGTAGAAACGCGATACGCCGCGCGGCCCCTGGGGACCGAGCGGCGTATCGACGATTTCTGAGGTCGGCGACTTATCGGGCCGACGACTTCTGAGGTCAGCCCAGCGCGGACTTGACGACGTCGGCGAGGCGGCCGGCCACCGACCGGGCCTGCTCGATGTCGGCGGCCTCGACCATCACCCGTACCAGCGGCTCCGTGCCCGACGGGCGCAGCAGTACGCGACCGGTGGCACCCAGCTCGTGCTCCGCCTCGGCGACGGCGGTCGCCAGCTCCGCGGAGGTCTTCACCCGCGACTTGTCGACGTCCGGCACATTGATGAGCACCTGCGGCAGTCGCTGCATGACCGAGGCCAGTTCGGCCAGCGAACGGCCCGTCGCGACGACGCGGGCCGCCAGCATCAGGCCCGTGAGCGTGCCGTCGCCGGTCGTCGCGTGGTCGAGCACGATCACGTGACCGGACTGCTCGCCGCCCAGCGCGTACCCCTCGGCCTTCATCGACTCCAGGACGTACCGGTCGCCGACCGCGGTCTGCACCAGCTGCACACCCTCGCGCTCCATCGCCAGCTTGAAGCCGAGGTTGGACATGACGGTGGCGACGACGGTGTCCCCGCGCAGCGTTCCGGCCTCTCGCATGGCGAGCGCCAGCACAGCGAGGATCTGGTCGCCGTCGATCTCCTGGCCGTCGCCGTCCACGGCGAGGCAGCGGTCCGCGTCACCGTCGTGCGCGATGCCGAAGGCCGCGCCGTGCTCGACGACGGCCGCCTTCAGGAGCCCCAGGTGCGTGGATCCGCACCCGTCGTTGATGTTGAGCCCGTCCGGCTCGGCGCCGATCGTGATGACCTCGGCCCCGGCCCGCGCGAACGCCTCGGGCGAGACACGGGAGGCCGCGCCGTGCGCCTCGTCGAGGACGACCTTCAGCCCGTCGAGCCGGTTCGGCAGTACGGCGATCAGATGCGCGACGTACTTGTCGAAGCCCTCGTCGTAGTCGGTCACCCGGCCGACACCGGCGCCGGTCGGCCGCTCCCACGGCTCGCCGGTCCGGTGCTGCTCGTACACGGTCTCGATACGGTCCTCGAGCTCGTCGGCCAGCTTGTGCCCGCCGCGGGCGAAGAACTTGATGCCGTTGTCCGGCATGGCGTTGTGGCTCGCGGAGAGCATCACACCGAGGTCGGCACCCAGCACACCGGTGAGGTACGCCACGGCAGGGGTCGGCAGCACACCGACGCGCAGGACGTCCACGCCCGCGCTCGCGAGACCCGCCACGACGGCGGCCTCCAGGAACTCGCCCGAAGCACGGGGGTCACGCCCGACCACCGCTGTCGGCCGATGGCCTGCGAATGTGCCCGCCTCGGCAAGCACATGCGCCGCAGCGACCGACAGGCCGAGCGCGAGCTCAGCCGTCAGATCCGCGTTGGCGACACCGCGCACACCGTCCGTGCCGAAGAGTCGTCCCACAGCTGTCCTCCGAAATGCTCCGAAAATGCAAGCCTCTGAGCGCCATAGCCCGTTATACGCCCGAGGTGGTCCATGAACGAACGCCGCCCCGGCAGCACTGAGTGCCGCCGGGGCGAACGAAAAGCCGTACAGGCCAGCGAGCGATTTAGCGCTTGCTGTACTGCGGGGCCTTGCGGGCCTTCTTGAGACCGGCCTTCTTGCGCTCGACCGCACGGTCGTCGCGGCTCAGGAAGCCGGCCTTCTTCAGCGGGGCGCGGTTGTTGTCCACGTCCGCCTCGTTCAGGGCGCGGGCCACACCGAGGCGCAGGGCGCCGGCCTGACCGGAGACGCCGCCACCCGAGATACGGGCGATGACGTCGTAGCGGTTGTCGAGCTCGAGCACCTTGAAGGGCTCGTTGACTTCCTGCTGGTGCACCTTGTTGGGGAAGTAGTCCTCAAGGGTGCGACCGTTGATCTTCCACTTGCCGGTGCCCGGAACGATCCGGACGCGGGCAATGGCGTTCTTGCGACGGCCCAGGCCGGCAGCCGGCTGGGGGTCGCCGAAGCGGGACGCCAGCGACTCGCTGGTGTACTCGCCCTCGACGGGAACCTCCGACTCGAAGGTGGTCACCTCGGCGAAGGTCTCTTCAGCCTCGGTGCCCTCGACGGGGGTCTCTGCAGTGGTCTCGGCCACGATTCTCCTCAGATCTTTCTGTACGTCTTAGGGGGTGGCCGGAACTACTGCGCGACCTGGGTGATCTCGAACGGGACCGGCTGCTGAGCAGCGTGCGGGTGCTGGTCGCCCGCGTAGATCTTCAGCTTCGAGAGCATCTGACGACCCAGGGTGTTCTTGGGGATCATGCCCTTGATGGCCTTCTCCACAGCCTTCTCCGGGCTCTTGGCAAGCAGCTCGTCGTAGCGGACGGAGCGCAGACCACCCGGGTACCCGGAGTGGCGGTACGCCATCTTCTGGGTCTTCTTGTTGCCGGAGAGGTGAACCTTCTCGGCGTTGATGATGATGACGAAGTCGCCCATGTCCATGTGGGGGGCGTAAGTCGGCTTGTGCTTGCCCCGGAGGAGGTTCGCTGCCGTAGTCGCCAGACGGCCCAGGACAATGTCCTGCGCGTCGATGATGTGCCACTGGCGCGTGACATCGCCGGGCTTGGGGCTGTACGTACG
This sequence comes from Streptomyces sp. NPDC002730, assembly GCF_042888805.1. Taxonomy (NCBI): domain Bacteria; kingdom Bacillati; phylum Actinomycetota; class Actinomycetes; order Kitasatosporales; family Streptomycetaceae; genus Streptomyces; species Streptomyces sp. NPDC002730. The sequence continues at coordinate 240,836 of NZ_JBIAQG010000001.1, read as the reverse complement.
CACGGTCGTAGCCTTCGCTTCTTCAGTGAGTGGGTCCTGACAGGGCCACCCGGACGATCACGACAGCCATGGCGGCACCTCGGGGACGCAACCCGTGTGCCTGCCGCTGGTCATCGGCCCGGCGGACCGGCGTAAGGGCCTCTCACGTGAGAATGAACAAGCCAATACGCATAACGAACCAGAAGAATACCCGCGGTCCCCCGCCCGGGTCAAAATGGCCCTACGGCCGGGGCCGCAGCCCCCATGCTACGCCCGGGTAGGTGCGCATGACCCGCTGTACGCCCGGTCGGCGCGACACGCCCGGACCGCGCCCCAGCCCGGCCGCGCCCAGGCCCCACCGCGCCCCAGCCCCACCGCACCCCCGACCTCACCACCTCACCGCACCCGCTCCACCCTCCGCTCGTCCCATACCGGCTCCGCCGTCTCACGCACCACCCCGTCCGACCCGAACACCAGATACCGGTCGAACGACTTCGCGAACCACCTGTCGTGCGTGACGGCCAGCACCGTCCCCTCGTACGCCTCCAGCCCCTCCTGCAGCGCCTCCGCCGACTCCAGGTCCAGGTTGTCCGTGGGCTCGTCCAGCAGCAGCGCCGTCGTGCCGGCCAGCTCCAGCAGCAGGATCTGGAAGCGCGCCTGCTGTCCGCCCGACAGCTTTTCGAAGGGCTGGTCCCCCTGCCGCTCCAGCTCGTACCGCCGCAGGACCGACATCGCCCCGCCCCGGTCCTTCGCATGCTCGGTCCACAGAATGTCGACCAGCGTCCGCCCCAGCAGCTCCGGATGCGCATGCGTCTGCGCGAAGTGCCCGGGCACCACTCGCGCGCCCAGCTTCCACGCACCCGTGTGCGCCACCGACGCGTCCCCCGCCAGCAGCCGCAGGAAGTGCGACTTGCCCGAGCCGTTCGAGCCGAGCACCGCCACCCGCTCCCCGTAGAAGACCTCCAGGTCGAACGGCTTCATCAGCCCGGAAAGCTCGAGCCCGGCACAGGTCAGCGCCCGCACCCCGGTCCGCCCGCCCCGCAGCCGCATCCGGATCTCCTGCTCGCGCGGCGGCTCCGGCGGCGGTCCCGCGTCCTCGAACTTCTTGAAGCGGGTCTGCATCGCCCGGTAGCGCGACGCCATGTCGGGGCTGATCGCCGCCTGGTTCCGCAGCCGCAGCACCAGTGCCTTCAGCCGCGCATGCTCCTCGTCCCAGCGCCGCTTCAGCTCCTCGAAGCGTGCGAACCGCTCCTTGCGGGCCTCGTGGTACGTGCCGAAGCCGCCACCGTGCACCCACACGTCCGACCCCGCCGGACTCGGCTCCACACTCACGATCCGCTCCGCCGCCCGGGACAGCAGCTCCCGGTCGTGCGAGACGAAGAGGACCGTCTTACGGGTCTCCTTCAGCCGCTCCTCCAGCCACCGCTTCCCGGGGACGTCCAGATAGTTGTCCGGCTCGTCGAGCAGCAGCACCTCGTCTGGCCCCCGCAGCAGCGCCTCGAGCACCAGCCGCTTCTGCTCGCCCCCGCTCAGCGTCTTCAGCTCGCGAAACTGAGCCTTCTCGTACGGGACCCCCAGCGCCGCCATCGTGCACATGTCCCAGACGGTCTCGGCCTCGTACCCCCGCGCCTCCGCCCAGTCGCTCAACGCCTGCGCGTACTTCATCTGCGCGGCCTCGTCGTCGACCGTCATGATCAGATACTCCGCGGCATCCACCTCGGATGCCGCTTCCCTGATCCGCGGCTGGGCCACCGACACCAGCAGATCCCGTACGGTCCGCTCGTCCCGCACCGATCCGACGAACTGCGGCATCACTCCGAGCCCGCCGCTGACCGACACCGTCCCGCCGTGCGGCTGCAGCTCCCCCGCCATCAGCCGCAGCAGTGTCGTCTTGCCGGCGCCATTGGCACCCACGAGGGCCACCACCGCGCCCTCCCCCACCCGGAACGAGGCGTCGCCGAGGAGCACCCGTCCGTCCGGTAGGTAGTACTCCAGATGCGCGGCCTCAAGATGTCCCATGCTCCGATTCTCGCCGCCGCCACCGCCCTGGCCCAACAGGTTTAGGATGCGCGGCATGAGCTTTGGGCAGGGGGGACCTCAGTGGAGCCCCGGTGGACAGAACCAGTTCCCGTCCGGGAGACAGGGCCAGGACCCGTACGGGGAACAGAACCAGGACCCGTACGGCGGGCAGCGCCAGGACCCGTACAACCCCCTTCCGGCGCCACCGGATCCGTTCGGCCTGCGGGCAAGCGCGGCGGACACACCGGACTGGGCCGCGCTCGCCAACGCCTCCGCCGCACGCACCCGCCGCAGGCGGTGGCTGCTGATCGGCGGTGGCGCGCTCGCGACCGCCGCGATCGCCGGCATCGTGGCGACCGCGATCGTCTCGTCCAACAGTGACGACAACACCGGGGCCGCGGACAAGAACGCGAGCGAACTGCCCGCGCCTGCCGACCTGCCCAACGACACCACCCAGCCCGAGCCGTCCTTCTCCTCGGTGGCCCCGCTGCCCCCGCCCAACCCGAAGGACTTCATCTCCGACAAGAAGAAGGACACCGCGCCGCTCAGCGCAGACACCCTCTTCCCGGGCAAGAAGCTGACGATGGGCGACCGCGCCTACACCAAGGGCGCCACGGCCCGCACCGGCAACTGCGGCTCCGTCACCACCGGCGCTCTCGGCGGGATCCTCGAGAACAACGCCTGCGAGCAGGTCTTCCGCGCCACGTACAGCGCCAACGGCATCGCGGTCACCGTCGGCGTGGCCACCTTCGAGAACGAGGCGAAGGCCAAGAAGGCCGTACAGCAGGCCCAGGGCAGCATCGCACCGCTGCCCGGCTCCGGCGTCCCCGCGTTCTGCAAGGGCGGCCCGGTCTGCCGGTCCACATACAACTCCTACGGCCGGTACGCCTACTTCACCACCACCGGCTACACCAAGGCCAAGTCCGTCACCAAGGGCGACGCCAAGGCCTTCCAGATCGGTGACGACCTGGCGGAGTTCACCTTCCGTCAGATCGTCCGCCGCGGTGAGGCCCAGGCCTCAGCAGCAGCCACCGCTCCCGCCGGACAGTGAACCGGGCAGGGTCCGCTTGTTGCGGGCCTCCCGGTTCCGGGCGGCCAGCAACTCGTCGGCGGGGTAGCCGACTTCCTCGAGCGTGAGGCCGTGCGGCCGTACGACATGGACTGCCGAGTCCCGTACGCCCGCGGCCAGCACCTTCGCGGGCCACTCCACCGGCCGGTGCCCGTCACCCACGAACAGCAGCGCACCGACCAGCGAACGCACCATGTTGTGGCAGAAGGCGTCCGCCCGCACGGTCGCGGTGATGATCCCGGCCGCGTCCCGCTCCCACCGCAGCGTCTGCAGCGTACGAATGGTCGTGGCGCCCTCGCGCTTCTTGCAGTACGCCGCGAAGTCGTGCTCCCCGACCAGCCCGGCCGCCGCGGCGTTCATGGCCGCCACGTCCAACGGCCAGTCGTGCCACAGCACATGACTGCGCAACAGCGGATCCACGCCTCCGGGGTTGTCGGTCACCCGGTACGCGTACCGCCGCCAGATCGCCGAGAAGCGCGCGTTGAACCCGGCAGGCGCCTCGGCCACACTCCAGATCCGCACATCCCGCGAGAGCCGCCCGGCCAGCCGCTTCAGCAGCTTCTCCCGGTGCTCGTCCCACACGTCCTGCGGAAGATCGACGTGCGCGACCTGCCCCCGCGCGTGCACGCCCGCGTCCGTGCGGCCCGCGACGGTCAGTTCGTACGTCGTCGAGGACCGCGTCACCGTACGCAGCGCGTCCTCGATCTCCCCCTGGACCGTCCGCAGGCCACGGCCACTGGGCTGCTTGGCCCAGCCGGAGAAGTCCTTGCCGTCGTACGACAGATCCAGCCTCACCCGTACGTATCCGGGCTCCACCTCATCGCTCACGCGCTGATCCTCTCAATGCGGAACGGGCCCGCACCCCCGAAGGGATACGGGCCCGTCCGTCAGCCTCAGAACGCTCAGGCGTCCTTGGACTCATCCGCCGGAGCGGCGTCCTCGACGACCTCGTCCTTCTTGAGGGCGTCTTCCTTGACCGCGCGCTTGGCAGCGGCCTCGGCCTCGGCAACGGTCGCCTTCTTCGCGATCTCACCCTCGACCAGCTCGATCACAGCCATCGGGGCGTTGTCGCCACGACGGCCGCCGATCTTGGTGATACGGGTGTAGCCACCCGGGCGCTCGGCGTACCGCGGAGCGATCTCGGTGAAGAGCGTGTGCACGATGCCCTTGTCCGTGATCGTCTGCAGGACCAGGCGACGGTTGTGGATGTCGCCCTTCTTCGCCTTGGTGATCAGGCGCTCGGCGACCGGACGCAGGCGGCGGGCCTTGGCCTCGGTCGTCGTGATGCGGCCGTGCTCGAAGAGCGACTTCGCGAGGTTCGCAAGAAGCAGCTTCTCGTGCGCAGCGCTGCCGCCCAGACGGGCACCCTTGGCGGGCTTCGGCATGGTGTTTCTCCTTGTGTGCTGCACCGGCCGTATCAGGTACCGGTGTCAGTTCCCGCCAGGCGGCCGCCCAGCGGAAGTCGGAATCACGCGCGAACGGCACCTTCCGGCCCGTCCGGCGTGTGAGGACAAGTCCTCAGCCCGGCGCGGGCACCCGGAAAATCCCGGGCACCCCCGCCGGAGGTAGATCAGTACTGCTCGGTCTCCACGAAGCCCGCGTCCGCGTCGTCGTCGGCGCCAAAGGCGTCGGCGGCAGCGGTCGGGTCGAATCCGGGCGGGCTGTCCTTGAGCGCCAGGCCCATGCCGGCCAGCTTCGCCTTGACCTCGTCGATCGACTTCGCACCGAAGTTGCGGATGTCGAGCAGGTCCGCCTCGGAACGCGCCACGAGCTCACCCACGGAGTGGATGCCCTCGCGCTTGAGGCAGTTGTACGAGCGAACGGTGAGCTCGAGCTCCTCGATCGGCAGCGCCAGATCGGCGGCGAGCGCGGCGTCCGTCGGGGACGGACCCATGTCGATGCCCTCGGCGTCGATGTTGAGCTCGCGCGCCAGACCGAACAGCTCGACCAGGGTCTTACCGGCCGAAGCCATGGCGTCACGCGGACGCATGGCCTGCTTGGTCTCGACGTCGACGATCAGCTTGTCGAAGTCGGTGCGCTGCTCGACACGGGTCGCCTCGACCTTGTACGTGACCTTGAGCACCGGCGAGTAGATGGAGTCGACCGGAATACGGCCGATCTCCTGGCCCACCTGCTTGTTCTGCACGGCGGAGACATAGCCGCGACCGCGCTCGACGGTCAGCTCCATCTCCAGCTTGCCCTTGCCGTTCAGCGTGGCGAGCACCAGGTCGGGGTTGTGCACCTCGACACCGGCCGGCGGGGCGATGTCAGCAGCGGTGACCAGGCCGGGACCCTGCTTGCGCAGGTACATCACGACCGGCTCGTCGTGCTCCGAGGAGACGACCAGCTGCTTGATGTTCAGGATGAGGTCGGTGACGTCCTCCTTGACGCCCGGCACGGTGGTGAACTCGTGCAGGACACCGTCGATCCGGATGCTGGTGACAGCAGCGCCGGGGATCGAGGAGAGGAGCGTACGGCGAAGGGAGTTACCGAGCGTGTAGCCGAAGCCCGGCTCCAGCGGCTCGATGACGAACCGGGAGCGGTACTCGTCGACGACCTCTTCGGTCAGCGACGGACGCTGAGCGATAAGCATGGGAAATGCCTCCAGTCTTGGCACCCACTATTTGATGCCAACAGAAACAAGGGTACGGGCGGTACGGCACTTAAGCGCCGTACCGCCCGCAAACCATCCCTATCCCCCCGGTGAAGGGGGCAGGGACAGGGTCAGACGCGGCGGCGCTTCGGGGGGCGGCAGCCGTTGTGCGGGGTGGGGGTGACGTCCTGGATCGAACCGACCTCGAGGCCCGTGGCCTGGAGGGAGCGGATCGCGGTCTCGCGGCCGGAGCCGGGACCCTTGACGAAGACGTCAACCTTGCGCATGCCGTGCTCCTGCGCGCGGCGGGCGGCCGACTCGGCGGCCATCTGCGCGGCGAAGGGGGTGGACTTGCGCGAGCCCTTGAAGCCGACGTGGCCGGCGGAGGCCCAGGAGATCACGTTGCCCGAGGGGTCGGTGATCGAAACGATGGTGTTGTTGAACGTGCTCTTGATGTGGGCGTGCCCGTGAGCGACGTTCTTCTTTTCCTTGCGGCGCACCTTCTTGGCAGCGCCCTGACGACCCTTGGGGGGCATCTATAACTCCTACGGGAGGTGGTCGGTCCTACAGCGAAGACCGCTTGATTTGCGGGGGTCCGGGGGTCGCCCCCTGGAAGACCGCAGTGCGTCCGGCTGAGGACTACTTCTTGCCCGGCTTCTTCTTGCCGGCGATCGCGCGACGCGGGCCCTTGCGGGTACGAGCGTTCGTGCTGGTGCGCTGACCGTGGACCGGCAGGCCACGGCGGTGCCGCAGACCCTGGTAGCAGCCGATCTCGATCTTGCGGCGAATGTCGGCCTGGACCTCGCGACGGAGGTCACCCTCGGTCTTGAGGTTGGCGTCCACGTACTCGCGGAGCTTGACCAGGTCCTCTTCGGGCAGGTCACGAACGCGGGTGTTGGGGTCGACACCGGTGGCCGCAAGGGCTTCCTTGGACCGGGTACGCCCGATACCGAAGACGTAGGTGAGGGCGATCTCAACGCGCTTTTCGCGCGGGAGGTCAACGCCGGAAAGGCGTGCCATTCATGGCTCCTGTTGATTTCGGAGGTCTTCCGCAGAGCCGTTCCGTGGCCGCCGACCCGAAAAAGGAGGGTGGTACGGACCAGGTCCCCGGCCTCCGCCGGAGGTGTCGCCAGCCCTAGGGCCAGGCGGGCTCTGCGTATGTACGTTTTACGTGCGTCGCGCGAAGAACTGCGAGGTGCAGGTCGTGCTTCAGCCCTGGCGCTGCTTGTGGCGCAGGTTGTCGCAGATGACCATGACCCGGCCGTGACGGCGGATCACCTTGCACTTGTCGCAGATCTTCTTGACGCTCGGCTTGACCTTCATGGGGTGAGGTTCTCCGGGTCAGTGCCACCCACCCACGCCGAAGCGGGGTGCGGGCAAGATCTACTTGTATCGGTAGACGATCCGGCCACGCGTCAGGTCGTACGGAGACAGCTCCACGACAACCCGGTCGTCCGGGAGGATACGGATGTAGTGCATCCGCATCTTGCCGGAGATGTGCGCGAGGACCTTGTGACCGTTCTGGAGTTCCACCTTGAACATGGCGTTCGGGAGGGACTCGATCACGGTGCCCTCAATTTCGATGGCACCTTGCTTCTTGGCCACGCTTCGCCTTTCGAATCGGCTACCTTGATCGACTCGCGCTACCGTATGCAGACACACGGATACACGAGAGCCGACGCATCAGTCTACGACAGGCCACTCGAAAAGACGAATCCGGCAAGCTTGCCCACCCACGGAGATCCTTAAGCCGAGGCAAGAGGGTCGGGTGCGGCCGTGATTCCCAGCTCCGCCAGCTTCGCCCGGCCGCAATCCGGCGCCGTCAGCACCAGCGGGCCCTCCTCGGTCAGCGCGATCGAGTGCTCCCAGTGCGAGGACCAGGTGCCGTCCGTCGTGATGACGGTCCAGTCGTCCTGCAGGACCTCGGTGTGCGGGGTGCCGAGCGAGACCATCGGCTCGATCGCCAGGCAGAAGCCGGGGACCAGCTTCGGGCCGCGGCCGCGCTTCTTCGAGACGTAGTTCAGCAGATGCGGATCCATGTGCATCTCGGTGCCGATGCCGTGGCCGCCGTACTCCTCGATGATCCCGTACTTGCCGGTCGCGGGACGCGGCTGACGGCGGATGTACGTCTCGATGGCGCGGGAGACGTCGATCAGCCGGTTGCCGTTCTTCATCGCGGCGATGCCGGCCCACATCGACTCCTCGGTGACCCGGGAGAGCTCGATCAGCTCCGGCGCATGGCCGGTGCCGACGAAGGCGGTGTACGCGGCGTCACCGTGCCAGCCGTCGATGATCGCGCCGGCGTCGATGGAGATGATGTCGCCGTCCTTGAGGACGGTCTTCTCGTCCGGGATGCCGTGGACGACAACCTCGTTGACCGAGGTGCAGATCGTCGCGGGGAACCCGCCATACCCCAGAAAGTTCGACTTCGCACCGTGGTCGGCGATCACCTTGCGGGCGACCTCGTCCAGATCCTTGGTGGTGGCGCCCGGCACCGCTGCCTCACGGGTGGCCGCGTGGATGGCGGCGACGACCAGCCCCGCCTCACGCATCTTCGCGATCTGCTCGGGGGTCTTGATCTGCACCATTGCGGCAGGCGCCTTTCTGGGTCGACTCGGTAAAAGGGCTATTCAACAATACGGCCGCGGCGCCCTGAGGACACCGCGGCCGTACTTGTGGGGACTTGCTCAGGCCTGCGCGGCCCGGTCCACCTGCAGTGCTTCCATCGCCAGGGCCGTCACATCGGTGACCTTGCCGAGCGCGGAGATGGTGACCACCAGGCCCTGGGCCCTGTAGTAGTCGATGATCGGCTCGGTCTGCGTGTGGTAGACCTCGAGCCGCGTGCGCACGGTCTCCTCGGAGTCGTCGTCGCGCTGGTACAGCTCGCCGCCGCACTCGTCGCAGACACCCTCGGCCTTCGGCGGGGAGTACGACACGTGGTAGACGTGCGCGCTGTTGTTGCGGCAGACACGACGGCCGGCGATCCGCTTCACGACCTCGTCCTCGGGGACCTCCAGGTCGAGAACGGCGTCCAGCTTCAGGCCCGCGCTCTTGAGGAAGTCGTCGAGCGCCTCGGCCTGCCCGACATTGCGCGGGAAGCCGTCGAGCAGGAAGCCGTTCTCGGCGTCCGGCTGCTGCAGGCGGTCCTTGGCCATCCCGATGGTGACCTCGTCGGGTACCAGCTTGCCGGCGTCCATGTACGCCTTGGCCTGCTTCCCGAGCTCCGTGCCCTGACTGATGTTGGCGCGGAAGAGGTCGCCCGTGGAGATGTGCGGGATCGACAGGTTCTTGGCAAGGAACGCAGCCTGCGTTCCCTTGCCGGCACCGGGCGGTCCGACGAGGACGATTCGCATCAGCGGAGGAACCCTTCGTAATTACGCTGCTGGAGCTGGCTCTCGATCTGCTTCACGGTCTCCAGACCCACACCCACGATGATGAGGATGCTCGTCCCGCCGAACGGGAAGTTCTGGTTCGCGCCTCCGAAGCCTGCCAACGCCATCGTCGGGACAAGAGCAATCAGACCCAGGTACAGCGAGCCCGGCCAAGTGATTCGGTTGAGCACGTAGCTCAGATACTCGGCAGTAGGACGACCAGCCCGGATGCCCGGGATGAAGCCACCATACTTCTTCATGTTGTCCGCGACTTCCTCGGGGTTGAACGAAATCGCCACATAGAAGAAGGCGAAGAACACGATCAACAGGAAGTACGTGGCGATGTAGTACGGGTGGTCACCCTTCACGAAGTGCTGTTCGATCCATGTCTTCCAGCCCGAGGTGCCACTGCTGAACTGTGCGACCAGCGCCGGGATGTAGAGCAGCGACGACGCGAAGATGACGGGAATCACACCCGCCTGGTTGACCTTGAGCGGGATGTATGTGGACGTACCGCCGTACGACCGCCGCCCGATCATGCGCTTCGCGTACTGCACCGGGATACGGCGCTGAGCCTGCTCGACGAAGACGACCAGGGCGACCATCACGAAGCCGATCAGGATGACCGTGCCGAACTCGATCCAGCCCTTGGCGAGCTTGCCGGTCTGCTTGATGGCCCACAGGGCGCCCGGGAAGCCGGCGGCGATCGAGATGAACATCAGGATCGACATTCCGTTGCCGATGCCGCGGTCGGTGATGAGCTCACCGAGCCACATGACGGCCGCGGTGCCCGCGGTCATGGTCACCACCATGACGATGGTGGTGAAGATCGAGCGGTTGGGAACGATCTGGTCGGCCACCTGGCAGCCGCCGAAGAGTGCACCACTGCGGGCGGTGGCCACCAGGCCGGTGCCCTGCAGTACGGCGAGCGCCACCGTGAGGTATCGCGTGTACTGCGTGATCTTCGCCGTGCCGGCCGAACCCTCCTTCTTGAGGGCCTCGAGCCGCGGAATGACCACGGTCAGCAGTTGCAGAATGATGCTCGCCGTGATGTACGGCATGATGCCGAGCGCGAAGATGGTGATCTGCAGCAGCGCCCCGCCACTGAACATGTTCACCAGGCCGAACAGGCTGTTGTTGCCCTTCTGGGCCGCATCCACACAGATCTGTACGTTCTGGTAATTCACGCCCGGGACCGGGATATGTGACCCGAGCCGGTACAGCACGATGATGGCGAGTGTGAAGAGCAGCTTCTTGCGCAGGTCGGGCGTCTTGAACGCCCGGGCGAACGCGGTGAGCACGGTGCCTCCTGCGACCCCCGCGCTACTGCGTCAGAGGTGACGGTATTGAGGATCGACGGATACGTATCAGCAAACCCGCACGATCTTAATCGGACAGACCGAGCGGCTCGGGGGCAGAACCCCCTTTGTTTACAGCAACAGTGCACGCCACCTTACCGGCGACAGTGCCCCCCTAGGAACGACCAACCGGGGATGCCCCTTTTGGGAGGCATCCCCGGTCGGTTTTCAGCTTTCAGCCACTGAACTCGTCTCAGACGAGCTCGGTGACGGTGCCGCCGGCAGCGGCAATCTTCTCCTTGGCGGAGCCGGAGACGGCGTCAACCGTCACCTGCAGCGCCACGGAGATCTCGCCCTGGCCCAGGACCTTGACGAGGCTGTTCTTGCGCACCGCGCCCTTGGCGACCAGATCGGCCACCGTGACCTCTCCACCCTCGGGGTAGAGAGCGCCGAGCTTGTCCAGGTTCACAACCTGGTACTCGGTGCGGAACGGGTTCTTGAAGCCCTTGAGCTTCGGGAGACGCATGTGGAGGGGCATCTGCCCACCCTCGAAGCGCTCCGGAACCTGGTAACGGGCCTTGGTGCCCTTGGTACCACGACCTGCGGTCTTACCCTTGGACGCCTCACCACGACCCACACGGGTCTTGGCGGTCTTGGCGCCCGGGGCAGGACGGAGGTTGTGGACCTTCAGCGGGTTCTGCTCCGCCATGTCAGTCGACCTCCTCAACCGTCACGAGGTGGCGGACGGTGTGCACCATGCCGCGGAACTCGGGACGATCCTCCTTGACAACCACGTCGTTCAGGCGCTTGAGCCCGAGCGAACGCAGGGTGTCGCGGTGGTTCTGCTTGCTGCCGATGTACGACTTCGTCTGCGTGATCTTGAGGCGAGCCATTACGCACCCGCTCCCGCACGTGCACGAAGCAGAGCCGCGGGGGCGACGTCCTCGAGGGGCAGACCACGGCGAGCCGCGATCTCCTCGGGACGCTGCAGGCCCTTGAGGGCCGCCACGGTCGCGTGCACGATGTTGATCGCATTGGACGAGCCGAGCGACTTCGACAGGATGTCGTGAACGCCGGCGCACTCGAGCACGGCGCGCACCGGGCCACCGGCGATAACGCCGGTACCGGGGGAAGCCGGCTTGAGCAGGACGACGCCCGCAGCCTTCTCGCCCGTGATCGGGTGAGGGATCGTGCCCTGGATACGCGGGACCTTGAAGAAGTTCTTCTTGGCCTCTTCCACGCCCTTGGCGATGGCCGCGGGAACTTCCTTGGCCTTGCCGTATCCGACACCTACGGTGCCGTCACCGTCGCCCACCACGACCAGCGCGGTGAAGCTGAAGCGGCGACCACCCTTGACAACCTTGGCGACGCGGTTGATCGCGACAACGCGCTCAACGTACGCGGTCTTCTCGGCGGCAGGGCCACCGTCGCGACCCTTCCGGTCCCGCCGCTCGCCGCCACCGGCACCGCTTCCGCGGCGCTGGGGTCCAGCCATTGGATTTACCTCTCTCTGTTACGTCCGTTAGTCCCGGAACCGGGGCTTAGAACTTCAGCCCGGCTTCGCGGGCGGCGTCAGCCAGAGCGGCAATGCGCCCGGCGTACCTGTTGCCACCGCGGTCGAACACGACGGCCTCGACACCGGCAGCCTTCGCACGCTCGGCGACAAGCGCGCCGACCTGCTGGGCCTGGGCGCTCTTGTCGCCCTCGCCACCACGGATCGAGGTGTCCAGGGTCGACGCCGACGCGAGCGTGCGGCCCGCGATGTCGTCGATGACCTGCGCAACGATGTTGCGGTTGGAGCGCGTCACGACCAGGCGCGGACGCTCCGGCGTACCGGAGACATGCTTGCGGACGCGGATGTGGCGGCGCTTGATGGCAGCGCGCTTGTACGCGTCGCCCTTGGCAATCTTTACACCGTATGCCATGGCTTACTTACCCGCCTTTCCGACCTTGCGGCGGATGACCTCGCCCGCGTACTTGACGCCCTTGGCCTTGTACGGGTCGGGCTTACGCAGCTTGCGGATGTTCGCGGCGACCTCGCCGACCTTCTGCTTGTCGATGCCCTCGACCGAGAACTTGGTCGGCGACTCGACCTTGAAGGAGATGCCCTCGGGCGCCTCCACCAGGATCGAGTGGCTGTAGCCGAGCTGGAACTCCAGGTTGGAGCCCTTCGCGGCGACGCGGTAACCGACACCGCTGATCTCGAGCGCCTTGACGTAACCCTGGGTCACGCCGGTGATCATGTTCGCCACCAGCGTGCGGGACAGGCCGTGCAGGGCCTTGTTCTGACGCTCGTCGTTCGGACGGGTGACGTTGAGAACGCCCTCCTCGCCCTTAACGATCTCGATCGGCGCGGCAACGGTGTGGGAGAGGGAACCCTTGGGGCCCTTCACGGCGACCGTACGGCCATCGATGGTGACGTCCACACCGGCGGGAACCTGGATGGGGAGCTTGCCGATTCGCGACATTAGCTTTTCCTCCGTTCCCTACTACCAGACGTAGGCGAGGACTTCCCCACCTACGCCCTTCTTGCCTGCCTGCTGGCCGGTCAGGAGACCGTGGGACGTGGAGATGATCGCCACGCCCAGGCCGCCAAGAACCTTCGGCAGGTTGGTGGACTTCGCGTACACGCGCAGACCCGGCTTGGAGATGCGCTTGATGCCGGCGATCGAACGCTCGCGGTTCGGGCCGAACTTCAGCTCCAGGACGAGGTTCTTGCCGACCTCGGCGTCCTCGACCTTCCAGCCGGTGATGAAGCCCTCCTGCTGGAGGATCTCCGCGATGTGCGACTTGATCTTGCTGTGCGGCATCACGACGGAGTCGTGGTACGCCGAGTTCGCGTTACGCAGACGCGTGAGCATGTCTGCGATGGGATCAGTCATGGTCATGAATTGGCCTTCGGCCTCTCTCGCCGGGGTTTCCTGTATGCGCCATCCCTCTCCCCACTCATAGGCGGGACGGGTGCGGTGCGGGGACCTACGGCGTAGTAAGTCGGTCAGGGCGGCAGGCGCCCAACCCCACAAGCCTACGGCATGTGAGGGAGGGCTCCCGCCGACCAGATACTTACCGAGAGCCTCCAGTAATTCCCAAGTAGGGAATTACCAGGAGCTCTTGGTCACGCCCGGCAGCTCGCCACGGTGAGCCATCTCACGAAGGCACACGCGGCACAGGCCGAACTTGCGGTAGACGGAGTGGGGCCGGCCGCAGCGCTGGCAGCGGGTGTACGCGCGCACACCGAACTTCGGCTTGCGGGCGGCCTTAGCGATCAGAGCCTTCTTCGCCACGGTCAGTTCTCCTTGAACGGGAAGCCGAGGTGACGAAGCAGGGCACGACCCTCGTCGTCGTTGGTCGCCGTGGTGACCACGGTGATGTCCATGCCCCGGACCCGGTCGATCTTGTCCTGGTCGATCTCGTGGAACATGACCTGCTCCGTGAGACCGAAGGTGTAGTTGCCACGGCCGTCGAACTGCTTCGGCGACAGACCACGGAAGTCACGGATACGCGGCAGCGCGAGCGACAGCGTACGGTCCAGGAACTCCCACATGCGGTCACCACGGAGGGTGACGTGGCAGCCGATCGGCTGACCCTCACGCAGCTTGAACTGCGCGATGGACTTCCGGGCCTTGGTCACGGCCGGCTTCTGGCCAGTGATCGTGGTGAGGTCGCGGATGGCGCCATCGATCAGCTTGGAGTCGCGGGCGGCGTCGCCCACACCCATGTTGACCACGATCTTGACGAGACCGGGGATCTGCATGACGTTCTCGTACGAGAACTCCTCACGCAGCTTGCCCGCGATCTCCTCGCGGTACTTCGTCTTGAGACGCGGAGTGGTGGTGGTAGCCATCAGATGTCCTCACCCGTCCGCTTGGCAACGCGGATCTTGTTGCCCTCGTCGTCGAAGCGGTAACCGACGCGCGTGACGACCTTGTTGCCGTCCTTCTCCACGACGAGCTGAACGTTGCTCACGTGAATCGGGGCCTCGGTCGTCACAATGCCACCGGTCTGCGAACCGCGAGCGGTCTGACCGGCCTTGGTGTGCTTCTTGACCCGGTTGACACCCTCGACGAGGACACGGTTCTCAGTGGGGTAGGCCACGATGACCTTGCCCTGCTTGCCCTTGTCCTTACCGGTGATGACCTGAACCAGGTCGCCCTTCTTGATCTTCATGCTTACAGCACCTCCGGCGCGAGCGAGATGATCTTCATGAACTTCTTCTCGCGCAGCTCACGGCCCACCGGGCCGAAGATACGGGTGCCGCGAGGGTCGCCGTCGTTCTTCAGAATGACGGCGGCGTTCTCGTCGAAGCGGATGTACGAGCCGTCCTGACGGCGACGCTCCTTGACGGTGCGAACGATGACGGCCTTGATGACGTCACCCTTCTTCACGTTGCCACCGGGGATCGCGTCCTTGACGGTGGCGACGATGACGTCACCGATGCCCGCGTAGCGGCGACCGGAACCACCGAGAACACGGATGCAAAGGATTTCCTTGGCACCAGTGTTGTCGGCGACACGCAGTCGCGACTCCTGCTGGATCACGTCTATCTCCTGATCGTCTGCCGGTTCCCGGCGGGGGCCGGCTGCTTCTGAATGTCACAGCACAGCCCCCGCCGAGCCTGGCGGAACTGACTTGAAGGGTTACCCCTTCAAGTAATTACTTGGCCTTCTCGAGGATCTCGACGATG
This sequence comes from Streptomyces sp. NPDC002730, assembly GCF_042888805.1. Lineage (NCBI taxonomy): Bacteria > Bacillati > Actinomycetota > Actinomycetes > Kitasatosporales > Streptomycetaceae > Streptomyces > Streptomyces sp. NPDC002730. The sequence goes on along the minus strand of NZ_JBIAQG010000001.1, from coordinate 225,823 downwards.
CGCCAGCGCTTGGTCGCCGACAGCGGACGCGTCTCCATGATGAGGACGCGGTCGCCGACGCCGGCAGCGTTCTGCTCGTCGTGCGCCTTGAGCTTGTTGGTACGGCGGATGACCTTGCCGTACAGCGCGTGCTTGACGCGGTCCTCGACAGCGACGACGACGGTCTTGTCCATCTTGTCGCTGACGACCAGACCCTCACGGGTCTTGCGGAATCCGCGGTCGGTCTTGTTCTCGGTCACGTTGCTCTCGCTCATCAGGCGCTCTCCACCGTCTCGATGCCCAGCTCGCGCTCACGCATCAGGGTGTAGATCCGCGCGATGTCCTTGCGGACGGCCTTCAGCCGGCCGTGGTTCTCGAGCTGACCGGTCGCCGCCTGAAAGCGGAGGTTGAACAGCTCTTCCTTGGCCTCGCGGAGCTTGGCAACAAGCTCCTCGTCGCCCAGTTCGCGCAGCTCGGACGCCTTAGTAACGGCCGCCATCACGACTCACCTGCCTCGCGCCGCACGATCCGGCACTTCATCGGAAGCTTGTGAGCAGCGCGGGTAAGCGCCTCACGCGCAATCTTCTCGTTCGGGTAGGACAGCTCGAACATCACCCGACCGGGCTTGACGTTCGCGATCCACCACTCGGGGGAGCCCTTACCGGAACCCATGCGGGTCTCGGCAGGCTTCTTCGTCAGCGGGCGGTCCGGGTAGATGTTGATCCAGACCTTGCCGCCACGCTTGATGTGGCGGGTCATCGCGATACGAGCCGCCTCGATCTGGCGGTTGGTCACGTACGCCGGAGTGAGGGCCTGAATGCCGTACTCGCCGAACGCAACCTGCGTACCACCCTTGGACATACCGCTGCGCTTCGGGTGGTGCTGCTTGCGGTGCTTGACCCTACGGGGGATCAGCATTTCGGTCAGGCCTCCGTTCCGGTGCTCTCAGCAGCCGGAGCAGCGGCGGCGGCGGGAGCCTCGGCCTTGGGGGCCTCGGCTGCCGGCGCGGACTGCTGCGGCTTGCGGCCGCGACCGCCCCGCTCGCCACCACGACCGCCACGGCCACCGGCCGGACGGTCGCCGGCGCCACCACGGGCCGGGCGGTTACCCGCACGGGCCGCAGCGTTCTCGGCGCGGACCTCGGCGATGTTCTTGACGTCGCCCTTGTAGATCCAGACCTTCACACCGATACGGCCGAAGGTCGTCTTGGCCTCGAAGAAGCCGTAGTCGACGTTCGCACGGAGCGTGTGCAGGGGCACACGGCCCTCGCGGTAGAACTCCGAGCGGGACATCTCGGCGCCGCCGAGACGGCCGCCACACTGGATCTTGATGCCCTTGGCGCCGGCCTTCATCGTGCCCTGCATGCTCTTACGCATGGCGCGACGGAAGGAGACGCGGGAGGACAGCTGCTCGGCGACGGCCTGGGCCACCAGCTGAGCGTCCACCTCGGGGTTCTTGACCTCGAGGATGTTCAGCTGAACCTGCTTGCCGGTCAGCTTCTCCAGCTCGCCACGGATGCGGTCGGCCTCGGCGCCACGGCGACCGATGACGATGCCCGGGCGGGCGGTGTGGATGTCAACGCGGACGCGGTCGCGGGTGCGCTCGATCTCAACCTTCGAGATACCGGCTCGCTCCATGCCCTTCGTCATCATGCGACGAATGGCGACGTCTTCCTTGACGTAGTCCTTGTACAGCTTGTCGGCGTACCAGCGGGACTTGAAGTCCGTGGTGATGCCGAGCCGGAACCCATGCGGGTTAACCTTCTGGCCCATTACCGGGTTCCTTCCTTGCTGCTGACGACCACGGTGATGTGGCTGGTCCGCTTACGGATCCGGTAGGCACGGCCCTGAGCACGCGGACGGAACCGCTTCAGGGTCGGGCCCTCGTCCACGTACGCCTCGCTGATGACCAGCGAAGAGGCGTCGGTGTGGTCGTAGTTGTGTGCAGCGTTGGCGATGGCGCTGTCAAGCACCTTGCCAACCGGCACGCTCGCGGCCTGCGGGGCGAAACGCAGGACCGCCTGAGCCTCCGTGGCATCCATGCCACGGATGAGGTCCACCACTCGGCGGGCCTTCATGGGCGTGACGCGGATGTACCGCGCCTGGGCCCTGGCTTCCATGGTTGTCCCTTCGGTGTAAGTCATAGTCAGTCACCCCGCTTTAGCGGCGCTTCGACTTCCGGTCGTCCTTGACGTGGCCGCGGAAGGTGCGAGTCGGCGAGAACTCGCCGAGCTTGTGGCCGACCATCGACTCGGTGACGAACACCGGGACGTGAATCTTGCCGTTGTGCACCGCGATCGTGTGACCCAGCATGGCCGGGACGATCATCGAGCGACGGGACCAGGTCTTGATGACGTTCTTGGTGCCTGCTTCGTTCTGGACATCCACCTTCTTGATGAGGTGTCCGTCGACGAAGGGCCCCTTCTTGAGACTGCGCGGCATCTAAACCCGCTCCTAGCGCTTCTTGTTCGTCTTGCGGCGGCGGACGATGTACTTGCTCGATGCCTTCTTCGGCGAGCGAGTACGACCCTCCTTCTGACCCCACGGCGAGACCGGGTGGCGACCACCGGAGGTCTTGCCCTCACCACCACCGTGCGGGTGGTCAACCGGGTTCATCGCGACACCGCGGACGGTCGGGCGAACGCCCTTCCAGCGCAGACGGCCGGCCTTGCCCCAGTTGATGTTCGACTGCTCGGCGTTGCCGACCTCGCCAATGGTGGCGCGGCAGCGGGCGTCGACCAGCCGGATCTCACCGGACGGCATACGAAGGTGGGCCATCGTGCCCTCCTTCGCCAGCAGCTGCACGGAGGCACCCGCGGAGCGGGCGAACTTCGCGCCGCCGCCGGGCCGCAGCTCGATGGCGTGGATGGTCGTACCGACCGGGATGTTGCGCAGCGCCAGGTTGTTGCCGGGCTTGATGTCGGCGGCCGGGCCGTTCTCGACACGGTCGCCCTGCGTCAGGCCCTTGGGCGCGATGATGTAGCGCTTCTCGCCGTCTGCGTAGTGCAGAAGCGCGATGCGCGCGGTGCGGTTCGGGTCGTACTCGATGTGAGCGACCTTGGCCGGCACGCCGTCCTTGTCGTGACGACGGAAGTCGATCACGCGGTAGGCGCGCTTGTGGCCACCGCCCTGGTGACGGACGGTCACACGACCGGTGTTGTTACGGCCGCCCTTGCTGTGCAGGGGGCGGACCAGCGACTTCTCCGGCGTGGACCGCGTGATCTCGACAAAGTCGGCGACGCTGGAGCCACGACGGCCCGGGGTCGTCGGCTTGTACTTGCGGATACCCATTTCTCAGTCCTCGTCCGATTCCGGACGACTCGACCTCCGTCAGGAGGTCGGGCCGCCGAAGATGTCGATTCGGTCGCCCTCAGCGAGGGTCACGATGGCGCGCTTGGTGTTGGCGCGCTTGCCGAAACCGGTGCGGGTGCGCTTGCGCTTGCCCTGGCGGTTGATCGTGTTGACCCCGGTGACCTTGACCGAGAAGACCGCCTCGACGGCCTGCTTGATCTGGGTCTTGTTGGAGCCGGGCGCGACGATGAACGTGTACTTGTTCTCGTCGAGCAGGGCGTAGCTCTTCTCGGAGACAACCGGCTTGACGAGAACGTCGCGCGGGTCCGTGAAGGTCTTGCTGGTGACGGTCGCCTCGGACATCAGGCGTCGCTCCCTTCGGTCTCAGCGGCCTTGGGGCCAGACACGAAGGACTCGAAGGCGGCCTTGGTGAAGACCACGTCGTCCGAGACGAGCACGTCGTACGTGTTCAGCTGGCCCGGCTCCAGGAGGTGCACCTGGGGCAGGTTGCGGGCGGAGAGCCACGCGGCCTCGTCCGAGCGCTCGACAACCAGGAGCACGTTCTTGCGCTCGCTGACCTTGCCCAGCAGGGACTTGGCGGCCTTCGTGGAGATCTCGCCCTCGACCACGCCGGAAACGACGTGGATACGGGAGTTGCGGGCCCGGTCGGTGAGGGCACCGCGCAGGGCGGCGGCCTTCATCTTCTTCGGGGTCCGCTGCGAGTAGTCACGCGGCGTGGGGCCGTGGACGACGCCACCGCCGGCGAACTGCGGCGCACGGGTCGAACCCTGACGGGCGCGGCCGGTGCCCTTCTGGCGGTAAGGCTTCTTGCCACCACCACGGACCTCGCCACGACGCTTGACCTTGTGCGTGCCCTGACGGGCGGCGGCCAGCTGCGCGACGACGACCTGGTGGATCAGCGGGATGCTGACCTTGGCGTCGAAGATCTCGGCCGGAAGCTCGACGGTCCCGGACTTGTCGCCGGAGGGCGACAGAATGTCAATGGTGCTCATAGTCCTCAGACCCCCTTGGCCGCAGTGCGGACGAGGACGAGGCCGCCGTTCGGACCAGGAACCGCGCCCTTGATGAGCAGCAGGCCCTTCTCCGCGTCAACCGCGTGGATGGTCAGGTTCTGGGTGGTGACCCGCTCGTTGCCCATGCGGCCCGCCATGCGCATGCCCTTGAAGACACGCCCAGGGGTGGCACAGCCACCGATGGAGCCGGGAGAGCGGTGCTTGCGCTGGGTACCGTGACCGGCGCCGAGGCCCTTGAAGTTGTGACGCTTCATGACACCGGCGAAGCCCTTGCCCTTGCTCTTGCCCGTGACGTCAACCTTGACGCCGGACTCGAACACCTCGGCAGTGATCTCCTGGCCGAGCGTGTACTCGCTGGCGTCGGAGGTACGGAGCTCCACCAGGTGGCGGCGCGGGGTCACGTCGGCCTTGGCGAAGTGGCCCTTGAGGGGCTTGTTCACCTTGCGCGGGTCGATCTCGCCGAAGGCGATCTGGACCGACTCGTAGCCGTCGGAGTCATTCGTACGGACCTGGGTAACGACGCAGGGCCCGGCCTTGACGACGGTCACCGGGACGACACGGTTGTTCTCGTCCCAGACCTGGGTCATGCCGAGCTTCTCGCCCAGGACGCCCTTGATCTGCTTTGCCATCTCTTCCGCGCCTCTCAGAGCTTGATCTCGATGTCAACGCCGGCCGGAAGGTCCAGGCGCATCAACGAGTCAACGGTCTTGGGCGTCGGGTCGAGGATGTCGATCAGGCGCTTGTGCGTGCGCATCTCGAAGTGCTCGCGCGAGTCCTTGTACTTGTGCGGCGACTTGATGACGCAGTACACGTTCTTCTCAGTGGGCAGCGGCACCGGGCCCGCGACCGACGCACCAGTGCGGGTCACCGTCTCGACGATCTTCTTCGCCGAGGAGTCGATGACCTCGTGGTCGTAGGCCTTGAGCCGGATGCGGATCTTCTGTCCCGCCATGGCTACTAGTAGTCCTGTCTCTCGAAACGCTCTGGAACCCGGATGGCTGCGCTCTTCACAAGCGCCGTTCTCTCCGACCCACGCGGTCGGGCGTGTCGCATTCCCTCTACGAAGATTTCCCGAAGGATTTCCCAACCAAGGGGTGCGGGCCTGAGACCGCGAGCCGGGGGAAAACACCCACCGGGTGCCTGGTTCGCACCCCGCTGACACTTCCCGAAAGATTCCCGTACGTCCGCCTCAGCGCTGCCTTACGGCAGATGAGGCGACGAGTACTGTGGGACTCGCTTCCGGTCCTCCCGACGGGAGGCGCGCAGCATCGGCACTCAACCGAGCAACCTGGCTAGTGTGCCATATGGGGCAGAGCCCTGGCCAATCGCAGCCGGAGAGCGTACCCCACCGGCCCGCTCCACACCCACATGCTGCCCACGCTCAGGCAACCTCGCACGTCGAATCGCCGTCTAGTTGAGCGCGGACCGGCTCTGACCAGCCCCTCCGCCATTATCGGAGATCAACGGTACGCAGCACGGGGGCGCCTGTCTGCCCGCTGCGAGCGGAGCGGACGGAGCACAACAGATGCAGATCGCGCATGCCCTGGGGAAGGCTGCCGCGCGTTCCACCGGCCTGAGCAGACGAAATGTGGTCACCGCCACAGCCGCCGTCGCCGCGGCGGCGGCCCTCAGCTCGTGTTCCGTGCCCGCACCGCGGCGCGCCGTCCCGACGGCCGACCCCGCGCCGGGCATGCCGATCTCCAGCTCCCGGCGGGCGCAGCTGATGCAGATCCTGGCCCACCCGGACGACGATCTGTACTTCATGAACCCCGACACCCAGCGAATGCTGGACGCCGGGGTTCCGCTGGTCTGCGTCTATGTCACCGCCGGCGAGGCCGACGGCGTCAACAAGGCGCCCGGCCGACCGCAGCCGGGCGCCGACAAGACGGCGTACTCCTCCGCACGCCACCAGGGGCTGCGCCAGGCGTACGCGACACTGCTCGGGCTGCCCAGGTTCACCGACTGGCAGAAAGGCGTCGCCACGCTGCGCGGCGACCAGCGGGCCGAGATCAACACTCTCGCCAACGGCTCCCGCCGGGTCGAGCTGATCTTCCTCAACCTCGCGATGCACACGACGCGCGGCGGCCGCATGGGCCTGCCCGCCCTGTGGAAGGACCGGGAGCAGAATCTGCGGACTGTCGCCGCCGACGACTCCCCCGTACGCAAGGCGGGCTCGTACGACTACGACCAGCTCATCGACGTACTCGTGGGGCTGCTGGACCGCTACCGGCCCACGGTCGTGCAGACCCTGGACCCCGACCCGGACATCCAGCACAGCGACGAGGCGACCCGCAAGAAGGACAGCGAGCAGCACGGCTACTCGGACCATGCGGACCACACCGCCGTGGCCTCCTTCAGCTGGGCAGCCCTGGTGCGCTGGGTGGCCGAGGCGACCCAGGAGGGCGGCCAGGTGCCCGCCTTCGTCGCCACGTCCTTCCGCGGCTACTACAACCGCCACTGGCCCAAGAACCTGCCGGAGGGCGTGCTCAGACAGAAGGCCGCCCATCTGGTCCCGTACGGCGGCGCCCCCGACTGGAAGTGCGGCAATGCCGCTGGCTGCGGCGACTACAACGTCGGCGGCAAGCGTCCGCTGACCAACAAGAAGGGCTGGGTGCGCTCCACTCACTACCGCTACCCGGGCGCGCGCCCGGCGGTGGCCACCGAGCCGGACGGCAGGCTCGCCGCCTACGGAGTGCTGGGGCTGCGCGCGGTGCGCTGGCGCGAGAGCGAGCGCGGCAGCGGCCGGTGGGGCGACCCGGACGACCTCGGCGGCGGGCCGCTCGCGCCCACGCTCGGCGCGGCGGCGCTGAAGGACGGCCGGCAGCTGCTCTTCGGGCTGCGTTTCTCGGCGCTCGGCGGCCACGGCGGCGCCAACAGGAGGGAGGTCGTGCTGCTGGAGCAGCGCTCCGCTGGCGGTCCCTTCCTGCCTTGGCAGGGGCTGGGCAATCCGGAGCGCGGCGACGACCGGGGCCGGCGGATCGGCGTTCCGGTGGCGGTCACGGCCCCCGACGGCCGCGTCCATCTCTTCGTACGCAACGCGGACCAGGGCATCAGCACGCGGGTCCGTGACACCGAGGGCCACTGGGACCGCTGGCAGGACCTGGAGGGCGGCGAGATTCAGGACGGACTGTCCACGGTGGTGGACAGTGCCGGGCGGGTGCATGTCTTCGGTGCCGGGCACGACAGCGTGCACCACTGGGCACAGGACGCACCGGGACAGCCGCTCGCCCACCAGCCGGCCGGGCCGCTGCCGGTACCCGTGGACAGCCCCGCCGCGGTGGCCGGTAAGAACGGCACCGTGGAACTGCTGTACCGCGTGGAGCGTGTCGCGAAGTCCGAAGGACCCGGGACGGCCTCACCCGCGCTGACATCCGTACGCCCCGACGGCGTCCGCACACCCGGCGTCCGGTTCGACGGCCACGGTCCGGTGAGCGCGGCGCCCACCCCGCGCGGCCCGGTACTCCTCGGCAAGGACCTCAAGGGGCAGCTCCAACTGCGGGTCGCAGGAAAGGTGTTGATCCGCAAGAACGGCACACTGCCGTCCCTGGACGCACCGGCCCTGCACATAGGCGGCTCGGGTGCCACCGTCGTGGGTCTGGGGGCGGACGCGCACCCCTGGACCTGGTCGCCCGAGGCAGGAACCGCCGGCTAGCCACGGCCTCGCAGGCGACAGCGCAACGCGAAGGGCCCCGCACCAGTGGTGCGGGGCCCTTGCTGATGCTCCGGGGAGCGACCAGGTCAGATCAGCAATTACTTGTTGATCTTGGTGACCTGGCCGGCGCCGACGGTCCGGCCACCCTCACGGATGGCGAACTTGAGGCCCTCCTCCATGGCGACGGGCTGGATCAGCTCGACGGTCATGACGGTGTTGTCGCCCGGCATGACCATCTCGGTGCCCTCGGGGAGGGTCACAACGCCGGTCACGTCCGTGGTACGGAAGTAGAACTGCGGGCGGTAGTTGTTGAAGAACGGGGTGTGACGGCCACCCTCGTCCTTCGACAGGATGTAGGCCTGGGCCTCGAAGCTGGTGTGCGGCGTGACCGAACCCGGCTTGATGATGACCTGGCCGCGCTCGACGTCCTCGCGCTTGATGCCACGGAGGAGCAGTCCGACGTTCTCACCGGCCTGGCCCTCGTCGAGCAGCTTGCGGAACATCTCGATGCCGGTGACCGTGGTGGTGGTCTTCTCGGTCTTGATACCGACGATGTCGACGGTCTCGTTGACCTTGAGGACACCACGCTCGATACGACCGGTGACGACGGTGCCACGACCGGTGATCGTGAAGACGTCCTCGATCGGCATCAGGAACGGCTTGTCGACGTCACGCTCGGGCTGCGGGATGGACTCGTCAACGGCCTTCATCAGGTCGAGAACGGTCTGGCCCCACTCGGCGTCGCCCTCGAGCGCCTTGAGCGCCGAGACCTTGACGACCGGCAGGTCGTCGCCCGGGAACTCGTACTCGGAGAGGAGCTCACGCACCTCGAGCTCGACGAGCTCCAGGATCTCCTCGTCGTCCACCATGTCGGCCTTGTTCAGGGCGACAACGATGTACGGAACGCCGACCTGGCGGGCCAGGAGCACGTGCTCCTTGGTCTGCGGCATCGGGCCGTCGGTGGCGGCGACCACGAGGATGGCGCCGTCCATCTGCGCGGCACCCGTGATCATGTTCTTGATGTAGTCCGCGTGACCGGGGCAGTCGACGTGCGCGTAGTGACGCGACTCGGTCTGGTACTCGACGTGCGCGATGGAGATGGTGATACCGCGCTGGCGCTCCTCAGGAGCCTTGTCGATCTGGTCGAAGGCCGAGGCCTCGTTCAGGTCCGGGTACGCGTCGTGCAGCACCTTGGTAATGGCGGCCGTGAGGGTCGTCTTACCGTGGTCAATGTGACCGATGGTGCCGATGTTGACGTGCGGCTTAGTCCGCTCGAACTTCGCCTTCGCCACTGGGTCCTCCTGTGGAGTGGTTCTGTACGCCTTGCTTCATCGGCGCCAGGTGATCTTTGCTGGGATGCCGGGGCCCGGGGGCGTCCGCCGCATTGCTCTCGCTCTGCGCCGGACGCCTCTCCAGGCACCGGTGACAAGCCTAAAGCGTGAACTCCGAAGAGTTACTCGCCCTTGGCCTTCGCGATGATCTCCTCGGCGACGTTCCGCGGAACCTCGGCGTAGGAGTCGAACTGCATCGAGTAGCTTGCGCGACCCGAGGTCTTGCTGCGGAGGTCTCCGACGTAGCCGAACATCTCCGAGAGGGGGACCAGCCCCTTCACGACGCGAGCGCCGCTGCGCTCCTCCATGGCCTGGATCTGGCCACGGCGGGAGTTGAGGTCGCCGATGACATCGCCCATGTAGTCCTCGGGCGTGGTGACCTCGACGGCCATCATCGGCTCGAGGAGCACGGGGGACGCCTTGCGGGCACCCTCCTTGAACGCCTGCGAACCAGCGATCTTGAACGCGAGTTCGGAGGAGTCGACCTCGTGGTAACCACCGTCGAGAAGGGTGACGCGAACGCCCACCATCTCGTAGCCGGCCAGGATGCCGAACTGCATGGCTTCCTGCGCACCCGCGTCCACCGAAGGGATGTACTCACGGGGGATGCGGCCACCGGTGACCTTGTTCACGAACTCGTAGGTCGCGTCGCCGCCCTCGATGGGCTCCAGCGCGATCTGCACCTTCGCGAACTGACCGGTACCACCGGTCTGCTTCTTGTGCGTGTAGTCGATACGCTCGACGGTCTTGCGGATCGTCTCGCGGTACGCGACCTGCGGCTTGCCGACGTTCGCCTCGACGCGGAACTCGCGCCGCATGCGGTCGACGAGCACCTCGAGGTGAAGCTCACCCATACCACCGATGATGGTCTGGCCGGTCTCCTCGTCCGAGTGGACCTGGAAGGAGGGGTCCTCCTCCGCGAGACGCTGGATGGCGACACCCAGCTTCTCCTGGTCACCCTTGGACTTGGGCTCGATCGCGACCTGGATGACCGGCGCCGGGAAGTCCATGGACTCCAGGATCACCGGGTTCTTCTCGTCGCACAGCGTCTCACCGGTGGTGGTCTGCTTCAGGCCCATGACGGCGACGATGTCGCCGGCGCCCACCGACTCGATCTCCTCACGCTTGTTCGCGTGCATACGGTAGATCTTGCCGATGCGCTCCTTCTTGCCCTTGGTGGGGTTCAGCACCGCAGTGCCGGACTCCAGGCGACCCGAGTAGACCCGGATGAAGGTGAGCTTGCCCAGGTGCGGGTCGCTCGCGATCTTGAAGGCCAGAGCGGCCAGCGGCTCGTCGTCGGACGGACGGCGCGTGATGACCTTCTCCGCGTCCTTGACGTCGTGGCCCTCAATGCCTTCGACGTCCAGGGGGGAGGGGAGGTAGCGCACAACCGCGTCGAGCAGGGGCTGAACACCCTTGTTCTTGAACGCGGTACCGCAGAAGACGGGGGTGACGGTGGTGCCGCCGCCCTTGCCGGACGCGATGGTGATACGACGGATCGCCTCGTAGAGCTGCTCCTCGGTGGGCTCGACGCCCTCGAGGTACAGCTCCATCATCTGGTCGTCGTTCTCCGACACGGCCTCGAGCAGCTTGCCGCGCCACTCGTCGGCAGCCTCGGTGTGCGTGGCCGGGATGTCGACGACGTCGTACATCTCGCCCTTGGTGGCTTCGGCGGACCAGACCAGGGCCTTCATACGGACCAGGTCGATGACGCCCTTGAAGTCAGCCTCTGCACCGATCGGCAGCTGCATCACGATCGGGGTCGCGCCGAGGCGGTCCACGATCATGTCGACGCAGCGGTGGAACTCGGCACCGGTGCGGTCGAGCTTGTTGACGAAGCAGATACGCGGAACGCCGTAGCGGTCCGCCTGACGCCACACAGTCTCGGACTGCGGCTCAACGCCGGCGACACCGTCGAACACCGTGACGGCACCGTCGAGCACGCGGAGCGAACGCTCCACCTCGACCGTGAAGTCGACGTGCCCCGGGGTGTCGATGATGTTGATGGTGTGATCGACGTCCTCGAGCGGCCAGTGACAGGTCGTCGCGGCGGACGTGATCGTGATGCCGCGCTCCTGCTCCTGCTCCATCCAGTCCATCGTGGCAGCGCCGTCGTGGACCTCACCGATCTTGTAGCTCACACCGGTGTAAAACAGGATGCGCTCGGTGGTCGTCGTCTTGCCCGCGTCGATGTGGGCCATGATCCCAATATTGCGGACCTTGGCCAGGTCAAGCGAAGTGGTGGCCATAAGGCTCAATCTTCTCTCGGTCTCGATGTGGGTAGCGACTACCAGCGGTAGTGCGCGAAGGCCTTGTTCGACTCGGCCATCTTGTGCGTGTCCTCACGCTTCTTGACCGCAGCGCCGAGGCCGTTGGAGGCGTCGAGCAGCTCGTTCATGAGGCGTTCGGTCATGGTCTTCTCGCGACGGGCGCGGGAGTAACCCACGACCCAGCGGAGCGCGAGGGTGGAGGCGCGACCGGGCTTGACCTCGATCGGCACCTGGTAGGTGGCGCCACCGACACGGCGGGACTTGACCTCGAGAGACGGCTTGACGTTCTCGAGAGCGCGCTTCAGCGTGATGACCGGGTCAGCGCCGGTCTTCTCGCGGAGGCCTTCCATGGCGCCGTAGACGATCCGCTCGGCAGTGGAACGCTTGCCGTTGAGCAGGATCTTGTTGATCAGCGACGTGACAAGAGGAGAACCGTAGACCGGGTCGATGATGACCGGGCGCTTCGGGGCGGGGCCCTTACGAGGCATTCTTACTTCTCCTTCTTGGCGCCGTAGCGGCTGCGGGCCTGCTTGCGGTTCTTGACACCCTGGGTGTCGAGGGAACCGCGGATGATCTTGTAACGAACACCCGGCAGGTCCTTCACACGGCCACCACGCACGAGCACGATGGAGTGCTCCTGCAGGTTGTGTCCCTCACCCGGAATGTAGGCCGTGACCTCGATGCCGGAGGTCAGACGCACACGCGCGACCTTCCGCAGCGCCGAGTTCGGCTTCTTCGGGGTGGTCGTGAACACACGCGTGCAGACACCACGACGCTGAGGGGAACCCTCGAGTGCGGGCGTCTTGTTCTTCTCGACCTTGTCCTGCCGGCCCTTCCGGACCAGCTGCTGGATCGTAGGCACTACTTCTCCGGTTTCTGTGTGCCGTTAGTGAAGCTAACCTGGAACGTCGCCGACCCACGCGGTCGGGTGTGTCGAATGCTGCAGGCTCCCCCGCGAAGGAAGAGAACGCAGATTGCGGTGGCCATTTTCGGACTCGCCGTGCGGTTGAGGACACGCACACGAGCCCAGGCACACCCCAGGCACAAGGTCAGAGCGTACCTACCGCATCGGCTCCGGTCAAAACAAATGCACACGCGCAGGACACACCACCCTGCAACATACGCCACAGGGCGGTCATCCGCGAGGGATGACCGCCCTGTGGCGTTGCTACTGCCTTACTGGTTGTACGGACCGTAGTCGTAGTCCTCCAGCGGAACGGCCTGGCCGGAGCCGGTGCCGAACGGCGAGTAGTCGATGTCGTCGTAGCCGACGGCCGAGTACATCGCGGCCTTGGCCTCCTCGGTGGGCTCCACCCGGATGTTGCGGTAGCGGGACAGGCCCGTACCGGCCGGGATGAGCTTACCGATGATGACGTTCTCCTTGAGGCCGATCAGGGAGTCCGACTTGGCGTTGATCGCCGCGTCGGTCAGAACCCTGGTCGTCTCCTGGAAGGACGCCGCCGACAGCCACGACTCGGTGGCGAGCGAGGCCTTGGTGATACCCATCAGCTGCGGACGGCCGGAGGCCGGGTGGCCGCCTTCCGTGACCACACGACGGTTCTCGGTCTCGAACTTCGAGCGCTCGACGAGCTCGCCCGGCAGCAGTTCCGCGTCGCCGGACTCGATGATCGTCACACGGCGCAGCATCTGCCGGATGATGATCTCGATGTGCTTGTCGTGGATCGACACACCCTGCGAGTTGTAGACCTTCTGGACCTCGCCGACCAGGTGGACCTGGACCGCGCGCTGACCGAGGATCCGCAGCACGTCGTGCGGGTTGGTGGCACCCACGGTGAGCTTCTGGCCCACCTCGACGTGGTCGCCCTCGCCCACCAGCAGACGGGCGCGCTTCGAGATCGGGAACGCCGTCTCGTCGCTGCCGTCGTCGGGGGTGACAACGAGCTTCTTGGTCTTCTCGGTCTCCTCGATACGGACGCGGCCTGCCGCCTCCGAGATCGGGGCGACACCCTTGGGCGTACGAGCCTCGAAGAGCTCGACCACACGGGGCAGACCCTGGGTGATGTCGTCACCGGCCACACCGCCGGTGTGGAAGGTACGCATCGTCAGCTGGGTACCGGGCTCACCGATGGACTGGGCGGCGATGATGCCGACCGCCTCACCGATGTCCACCAGCTTGCCGGTGGCGAGCGAACGGCCGTAGCAGTACGCACAGGTGCCGACCGCGGACTCACAGGTCAGGACCGAGCGGGTCTTGACCTCCTCGACGCCCGCGGCGACGACCGCATCGATGAGCACATCGCCCAGGTCGACATTGGCCGGCGCGATGACCTTGCCGTCGACGACGACGTCCTCGGCGAGCATGCGGGCGTACACGGACGTCTCGACGTCCTCCGCCTTGCGCAGCACACCGTCGGCGCCGCGCTCGGCGATCCGCAGCTTGAGGCCGCGGTCGGTGCCACAGTCCTCTTCGCGGATGATGACGTCCTGCGAGACGTCCACCAGACGACGGGTCAGGTAACCCGAGTCCGCGGTACGCAGGGCGGTGTCCGCCAGACCCTTACGGGCACCGTGGGTGGAGATGAAGTACTCCAGCACGGTGAGACCCTCACGGAACGACGCCTTGATGGGCCGCGGGATGGTCTCGTTCTTGGCGTTCGACACCAGACCACGCATACCGGCGATCTGACGCATCTGCATCATGTTTCCTCGGGCACCCGAGTCAACCATCATGAAGATGGGGTTCGTCTTCGGGAAGTTCGCGTTCATCGCCTCGGCAACCTCGTTGGTCGCCTTGGTCCAGATCGCGATGAGCTCCTGCGTGCGCTCGTCCTTGGTGATCAGACCGCGCTCGTACTGCTTCTGGACCTTCTCGTCCTGCGCCTCGTAGCCCGCGACGATCGCCTTCTTGGCCTCGGGGACCACGACGTCGGAGATGGCCACGGTGACACCGGAACGGGTCGCCCAGTAGAAGCCGGCCGCCTTCAGGTTGTCGAGCGTTGCCGCCACGATGACCTTGGGGTAGCGCTCGGCGAGGTCGTTGACGATCTCGGAGAGCTGCTTCTTGCCCACCGAGTAGTCGACGAACGGGTAGTCCTCGGGCAGCAGCTCGTTGAAGAGCGCGCGGCCCAGGCTCGTACGCAGCCGGAAGCTGTCACCCTGCTGCCACTCGCCCGCACCGGAGCCGCTGATGTCCGCAGCGCCCTCTTCCTGCGCCGGCGGGGTCCAGCCGCGCGGCGGGATGGTGCCCACCGGGAAGCGGATGTCGACCTTCGCCTGGAGCGAGAGCTCGCGGGCGTCGAACGCCATGATCGCCTCGGCCGTGGAGCCGAAGGACCGGCCCTCGCCGATGACCTTGCGCTCTTCCTCGTCGGTCGTGAGGAAGAACAGGCCCAGCACCATGTCCTGGGTCGGCATGGTGACCGGACGGCCGTCGGCCGGCTTCAGGATGTTGTTCGAGGAGAGCATCAGGATGCGCGCCTCGGCCTGCGCCTCCGCGGAGAGCGGCAGGTGCACGGCCATCTGGTCACCGTCGAAGTCCGCGTTGAACGCGGTGCAGACGAGCGGGTGGATCTGGATGGCCTTGCCCTCGACCAGCTGCGGCTCGAAGGCCTGGATGCCGAGGCGGTGCAGCGTGGGCGCACGGTTCAGCAGAACCGGGTGCTCGGCGATGACCTCTTCGAGGACGTCGTACACGACCGTGCGGCCGCGCTCGACCATGCGCTTCGCCGACTTGATGTTCTGCGCGTGGTTGAGGTCGACCAGACGCTTCATCACGAACGGCTTGAAGAGCTCCAGCGCCATGGCCTTCGGCAGACCGCACTGGTGCAGCTTGAGCTGCGGGCCGACGACGATGACGGAACGGGCCGAGTAGTCGACTCGCTTACCGAGCAGGTTCTGACGGAAACGACCCTGCTTGCCCTTCAGCATGTCGCTGAGGGACTTCAGCGGGCGGTTACCGGGACCGGTCACCGGGCGACCGCGGCGGCCGTTGTCGAACAGCGCGTCGACGGCCTCCTGCAGCATCCGCTTCTCGTTGTTCACGATGATCTCGGGGGCACCGAGGTCAAGGAGACGCTTGAGGCGGTTGTTGCGGTTGATCACACGGCGGTACAGGTCGTTCAGGTCGGAGGTCGCGAAGCGGCCACCGTCCAGCTGCACCATCGGACGCAGGTCCGGCGGGATGACCGGCACGCAGTCCAGCACCATGCCCTTGGGGCTGTTGCTGGTCTGCAGGAACGCGGAGACGACCTTGAGGCGCTTGAGCGCACGGGTCTTCTTCTGGCCCTTGCCGGTACGGATGATCTCGCGGAGACGCTCGGCCTCCTCCTCGAGGTCGAAGGACTCCAGGCGCTTCTGCAGCGCCGCGGCACCCATCGAGCCGTCGAAGTACGTGCCGAAGCGGTCACGCAGCTCGCGGTAGAGCAGCTCGTCGCCCTCGAGGTCCTGGACCTTGAGGTTCTTGAAGCGGCTCCACACCTCGTCGAGACGATCGATCTCGCGCTGCGCACGGTCGCGCAGCTGCTTCATCTCACGCTCGGCGCCCTCGCGCACCTTGCGGCGCACATCGGCCTTGGCACCCTCGGCCTCGAGCTCGGCCAGGTCGGTCTCGAGCTTCTTGGCGCGGGCCTCGAGGTCGGCGTCACGGCGGTTCTCGACCTGCTGGCGCTCGACGGAGACATGGGCCTCCAGCGAGGGCAGGTCGCGCGTCCGGCGCTCCTCGTCCACGAACGTGATCATGTAAGCGGCGAAGTAGATGACCTTCTCGAGGTCCTTCGGCGCGAGGTCGAGCAGGTAGCCGAGGCGCGACGGGACGCCCTTGAAGTACCAGATGTGGGTGACAGGCGCGGCCAGCTCAATGTGACCCATCCGCTCACGGCGCACCTTGGCGCGGGTGACCTCGACGCCACAGCGCTCACAGATGATGCCCTTGAAGCGGACACGCTTGTACTTACCGCAGTAGCACTCCCAGTCCCGGGTCGGACCGAAGATCTTCTCGCAGAAGAGTCCGTCCTTCTCGGGCTTGAGCGTGCGGTAGTTGATGGTCTCCGGCTTCTTGACCTCGCCGTGGGACCACTGTCGGATGTCGTCCGCGGTCGCAAGGCCGATCCGCAGCTCGTCGAAGAAGTTGACGTCGAGCACTATGCGTCAATCCCTCTCAGGGGTTCGTGCCCCTCGCTGTGAAGCGAGATATCGGGCGCTAAATCATGGTCTGTACGGGTCCGGGGCAGGGTCGGGACCTCACGAGGAGGTCCCGACCAGACCCGTCAGACCTCTTCGACGCTGCTCGGCTCGCGCCGGGACAGGTCGATACCGAGCTCTTCCGCAGCGCGGAAGACGTCCTCGTCCGTGTCGCGCATCTCGATGGACATACCGTCCGAGGACAGCACCTCCACGTTGAGGCAGAGCGACTGCATTTCCTTGATGAGCACCTTGAAGGACTCGGGAATGCCGGGCTCGGGGATGTTCTCGCCCTTGACGATGGCCTCGTAGACCTTCACGCGGCCGGTGACGTCGTCGGACTTGATGGTCAGCAGCTCCTGGAGGGCGTACGCGGCGCCGTAAGCCTCCAGCGCCCACACCTCCATCTCACCGAATCGCTGGCCACCGAACTGGGCCTTACCACCCAGCGGCTGCTGGGTGATCATCGAGTACGGACCGGTCGAGCGGGCGTGCAGCTTGTCGTCGACCAGGTGGTGGAGCTTGAGGATGTACATGTACCCGACCGAGATCGGGTCCGGGAACGGCTCACCGGAGCGGCCGTCGAACAGGTTGGCCTTGCCGGACGGCTGAACCATCCGGTTGCCGTCGCGGTTCGGGATCGTGGACTCGAAGAGACCGGCGATCTCGTCCTCGCGCGCACCGTCGAAGACCGGCGTCGCGACGTTCGTACCGGGCTGGACCTCGTCCGCGCCGATCGCCTTCAGCCGCTCCATCCACTCCTCGCTGCCCTCGACCTTCCAGCCCTGGCTGGCGAGCCAGCCGAGGTGGATCTCGAGGACCTGTCCCGGGTTCATTCGGGACGGGACACCCAGCGGGTTGAGGATGATGTCGACCGGGGTGCCGTCCTCCAGGAACGGCATGTCCTCGATCGGCAGAATCTTCGAGATGACGCCCTTGTTGCCGTGACGGCCGGCGAGCTTGTCACCATCGGTGATCTTGCGCTTCTGCGCGACGTAGACGCGAACCAGCTGGTTCACGCCCGGCGGCAGCTCGTCGCCCTCCTCGCGGTCGAAGACGCGGACGCCGATGACCTTGCCGGTCTCGCCGTGCGGCACCTTCAGCGAGGTGTCACGGACCTCACGCGCCTTCTCACCGAAGATCGCGCGGAGCAGTCGCTCCTCCGGGGTCAGCTCGGTCTCACCCTTGGGCGTGACCTTGCCGACCAGGATGTCGCCGGCGACGACCTCGGCACCGATACGGATGATGCCGCGCTCGTCGAGGTCGGCGAGGACCTCCTCGGAGACGTTCGGGATGTCCCGGGTGATCTCCTCCGGGCCGAGCTTGGTGTCACGGGCGTCGACCTCGTGCTCCTCGATGTGGATCGAGGAGAGGACGTCGTCCTGCACGAGGCGCTGCGAAAGGATGATCGCGTCCTCGTAGTTGTGACCCTCCCACGGCATGAAGGCGACCAGCAGGTTCTTGCCGAGCGCCATCTCACCCTGCTGGGTGGCCGGACCGTCGGCGAGGACCTGGCCCTCGACGACCCGGGCGCCCTCGTCCACGACAACCTTCTGGTTGACCGAGGTGCCCTGGTTGGAGCGGGAGAACTTCGCGATGCGGTACGTGGTGTACGTGCCGTCGTCGTTGGCGACGGTGATGTAGTCCGCGGAGACCTCCTGGACAACACCTTCCTTCTCCGCCTTGATGACGTCGCCGGCGTCGACCGCACAGCGGTACTCCATGCCGGTGCCGACCAGCGGCGCCTCGGACGTGATCAGCGGCACGGCCTGGCGCATCATGTTCGCGCCCATGAGGGCACGGTTGGCGTCGTCGTGCTCGAGGAACGGGATCATGGCGGTCGCGACCGACACCATCTGGCGCGGCGAGACATCCATGTAGTCCACGTCCGTGCCGGGCACGTAGTCGACCTCGCCGCCACGGCGGCGGACCAGCACCCGGTTCTCGGCGAACCGCAGGTCATCGGTGAGCGCGGCGTTGGCCTGCGCGATGACGAACCGGTCCTCCTCGTCGGCGGTCAGGTAGTCGACCTCGTCGGTCACCTGGTCGTCGACGACCTTGCGGTACGGCGTCTCGACGAAGCCGAACGCGTTGACGCGGCCGTAGGAGGCGAGCGAGCCGATCAGACCGATGTTCGGGCCTTCAGGGGTCTCGATCGGGCACATGCGGCCGTAGTGGGACGGGTGCACGTCACGGACCTCGAAGCCGGCCCGCTCACGGGAGAGACCACCCGGGCCAAGCGCCGACAGACGGCGCTTGTGGGTGAGACCCGACAGCGGGTTGTTCTGGTCCATGAACTGCGACAGCTGGCTGGTGCCGAAGAACTCCTTGATGGAGGCGACGACCGGCCGGATGTTGATCAGGGTCTGCGGCGTGATCGCCTCGACGTCCTGGGTCGTCATGCGCTCACGCACGACGCGCTCCATACGAGCCAGACCCGTACGGACCTGGTTCTGGATGAGCTCGCCGACGTTACGCAGACGACGGTTGCCGAAGTGGTCGATGTCGTCGGTCTCGACGACGATCTGGGTGCCGCTCTCGCCGACCGTCTCGGTCTCACCGGCGTGCAGCTTGACCAGGTACTTGATGGTCGCGATGACATCGTCGGTGGTGAGCACGCCGGCGTCCAGCGGCTCATCCGCGCCGAGCTTCTTGTTCACCTTGTAGCGGCCGACCTTGGCGAGGTCGTAGCGCTTCGGGTTGAAGTAGAGGTTCTCGAGCAGCGTCTGAGCCGCCTCGCGCGTCGGGGGCTCGCCCGGACGCAGCTTGCGGTAGATGTCGAGCAGCGCGTCGTCCTGGCCCTGGGTGTGGTCCTTCTCCAGGGTGGCGCGCATCGACTCGTACTCGCCGAACTCCTCGAGGATCTGCTCGGTGGTCCAACCGAGAGCCTTGAGCAGGACGGTGACGGACTGCTTGCGCTTGCGGTCGATGCGGACACCGACCATGTCGCGCTTGTCGATCTCCATCTCGAGCCAGGCACCCCGGGACGGGATGATCTTGGCCGTAAAGATGTCCTTGTCGGACGTCTTGTCGATGTTGGAGTCGAAGTAGACACCCGGCGAGCGGACCAGCTGGGACACCACGACACGCTCGGTGCCGTTGATGACGAAGGTGCCCTTGTTGGTCATGAGCGGGAAGTCGCCCATGAAGACCGTCTGGGACTTGATCTCGCCGGTCTCGTTGTTGGTGAACTCGGCCGTGACGAAGAGCGGGGCAGCGTACGTGAAGTCGCGCTCCTTGCACTCGTCGATGGAGTTCTTCGGAGGCTCGAAGCGGTGGTCGCGGAAAGTAAGCGACATCGACCCGGAGAAGTCCTCGATCGGAGAGATCTCCTCGAAGATCTCTTCCAGACCGGACTTGGTGGGGACGTCCTGTCCGCTGTCCAGAGCCGCCTCGACACGAGCCTTCCAAGCGGCGTTCCCGAGCAGCCAGTCAAAGCTCTCGGTCTGCAGCGCGAGGAGGTTCGGAACCTCGAGGGGCTCCTTGATCTTTGCAAAGGAGATGCGCAGCGGGGCGGTGCTGGCGCCGTTGTTCGTATTCGCGGTCGAGGCGTTGCGCGAGGCGGCCAAGAGGGGGTCCTTCCGAGGGCTCGGACTCACTACGCGCGTACCGGTCCCACGCTGGGCACGGAGATAGAAATCCCAGGTGAGGGATGATTCGACCAACGGTGCTCGTGCGTGGGGATGCCCCTGGTGACGGGCAGGGGGCAGCTAACAGGCAGCGCAAAGGGTCAGTGTAGCCACTTGGCACACTGATGTCCAGTGCGGGTTTTCGAGACCCTCGTTGTTCTCAACTCCGCGGCAAGCCCTCGCGCCATGTGGCGCACATCGATACTGCCCGTTCGGTCGTCGATCCATGCCTCGGATCCGGATCGTTGTGACGACGCGTCCTGAGAATTGCGCGCTCCGTGCGGTTCGTCAAGGCCCCCCCACTCAAACTGGCTGCTGGGATCGTCACTGACCAGCGTCAGGGGCGCACGGCGAAGATCACGATACCCCCCGAAAGCGGAAGAGCAAGGCAGGCCTCGCGGGAACGCCGAAGGGCGACCACCCGGATGGGTGATCGCCCTTCGCTGTGTCCCCAGCGGCCCCTAAGCGGAACCGGCTGTTGCCGCTATACGCCTTCCGGCGCGCGGCAGAGACTCAGAAGGTCACTTGACCTCGACGGACGCGCCAGCGGCCTTGAGGGACTCGGCAGCCTTCTCAGCGGCCTCCTTGGCGACCTTCTCGAGGACCGGCTTCGGGGTGCCGTCGACGAGGTCCTTGGCCTCCTTGAGACCCAGGGAGGTCAGCTCGCGCACGACCTTGATGACCTGGATCTTCTTCTCGCCGGCGCCGGTGAGGATGACGTCGAACTCGTCCTGCTCGGCCTCGGCCTCGGCCGGGGCGGCAGCGGCGCCACCAGCGGCAACGGCGACCGGGGCGGCGGCGGTGACGTCGAACTTCTCCTCGAAGGCCTTCACGAACTCGGAGAGCTCGATGAGGGTCATCTCCTCGAACTGCGCAAGCAGGTCGTCCTGGGTGAGCTTCGCCATGATGGCGGTCCTTCCACTAATTCGGCTGGTGCCGGATGTATATGTCGGCGGGCGTACATCGGCCCGCTGCGACCGGCCGCGCTACGCGGCGACGGTCAATGCGCGAGCCGAATTACTCGGCACCGCCCTGCTCGGCCTTCTTGGCACGAAGCGCCTCCGCGGTGCGGACGAACTTCGAGGGAAGCGCCTGGAAGAGCGCGGCAGCCTGGGACTGCTTGCCCTTCATGGCGCCCGCCAGCTTGGCGAGCAGAACCTCGCGGGACTCGAGGTCCGCAAGCTTCTTGATCTCATCGGCGGACAGCGCCTTACCGTCAAGGACACCGCCCTTGATGATGAGGTTGGGGTTGTCCTTGGCGAAGTCACGAAGACCCTTCGCCGACTCCACCGGGTCACCGGTGACGAAGGCAACCGCTGTCGGACCGTTGAACAGGTCGTCGAGCGTGTTGATCCCGGCCTCGTTGGCCGCAATCTTGGTCAGCGTGTTCTTCACCACGGCGTACTGGGCGTTCTCACCGAGCGAACGGCGCAGCTGCTTGAGCTGGGCCACGGTGAGACCCCGGTACTCGGTCAGCACGGCGGCGTTCGAGCTGCGGAACTGGTCCGCGAGCTCGGCTACCGCGGCAGCCTTGTCGGGCCTTGCCATAGAGCGTCGGCCTCCTTCCGGGTGATGAGGACCGCTCAGAAGGGGCTGAACAAAACGAAACGCCCCGGCGCAGGCGCACGGGGCGTAGCTCTACCGGAGCGAGTCCGGGAACTGTCCACAGTCACCTGCGCAGGACGTCCGCAGTTAGCGGATCCTTCGGCCACCGCACCCTCTTGCGAGGACACAGCAACGACCAGCGGTCTTTGGCTTCTGTGGAAGAGTACGCGAATGGTTCCGCGTCAGGCAAATCGCCGGTTACGAGGCCCCCGCCTGCCGCTTCATGAGCTTGGTGAAGTCAACCGTGTCAGCGGCCGGCGGCGCCTCGACCGACGCCGCGGTGCCGTAGTCGGAGTAGAAGACCGTCGAGTTGAACGCGCCGGTCTTCAGCTGACCGCTTTCGGACTTCTTCACCAGCAGGTCGTTCTTGTCGACCCAGATGTCGACCTTCTCGGTGGTGATGCCGGCCTTGCCGAGCTGCTCCTTGAAGGCCTTGAGCTGGTCGGCGCTGAGCGCGGCGTTCTTCTCCGTCAGCTTCGCGACGTCGACCGTGCCGGAGTAATGCGTGGCGGAGACGCCCCGTACCTTCTCCTCGCCCACCTTCTTCACATCGCCCGAGGCGAGCAGCGCCTTCACTCCCTTGTCCGGAGTGGCGTTCTGCATCTGGTCCTTCATGACGTCGCCGGAGGCGCCCATCAGCTTGGACAGATCGGCGTAGCCGTACCGGATCCAGTGCTTGCCGCCCGTCTGCGCGGCGAGGGCGTCGCCCAGGTTCGCGTAGTACGCATCGCTCAGATAGCGGGCCTTCATGGCCCCGTTGCCACCGGCCTTCTTCATGGCGTCCGCCATGGTGCCGCCGGTGTATTTCATCTCCATGGCGCCGGTGATGCCGTCCGCCCAGTCGAGGGCCCCGTTCATCGTCACGGTCATGGCAGAGCCCATCACCATCGTGCCGTCGACCTTTGCGGAGTGGGCTCCGCTGGTCTTCTGCTCGACGGTGCGCAGCGCGGCTATCGGGCTGACCGCGGCCACACCCCCGCTCCCGGCCTTCGTCCCGCCTCCGCTGCCGCTGCCGCCGCCCTGGCAGCCTGCGGCTCCGGCGATCACGGCGACCGCCGTCAGCGCAACGCCCCCGCGCCTGAATCCGGACGTGCTCATAAACCCCACCCCTTGTGTCTCAGCGAACTCACAGAACCGTAACGCAGCCCTACGACAGCGCGTACGAATAAAGCCGGTCCCCGCACCTCGGTGAGAGGTACGGGGACCGGCTTCAGTACGCGAGACCCGCGGCTGCCGTCAGATTCAGACGGAAGCCGGGTCCTCCTCGACGAGGAGGTTGCGGGTGCGGTTGGAGTCCAGCGGGATGCCGGGGCCCATCGTCGTGGTCAGGGTCGCCTTCTTGATGTAGCGGCCCTTCGCGGCGGACGGCTTCAGACGGAGGATCTCCTCCAGCGCCGCGGCGTAGTTCTCGACCAGCTTCGTCTCGTCGAAGGAGACCTTGCCGATGATGAAGTGCAGGTTCGAGTGCTTGTCGACGCGGAACTCGATCTTGCCGCCCTTGATGTCGTTCACAGCCTTGGTGACATCGGGGGTGACGGTGCCGGTCTTCGGGTTCGGCATCAGACCACGCGGACCGAGCACGCGGCCGAGGCGGCCGACCTTGCCCATGAGGTCCGGGGTGGCGACGACGGCGTCGAAGTCCAGTCGGCCCTTCGCAACCTCGTCGATCAGTTCGTCGGAGCCGACGATGTCGGCGCCCGCGGCTTCCGCGGCCGCAGCACGGTCACCGGTCGCGAAGACCAGGACCCGGGCGGTCTTGCCGGTGCCGTGCGGAAGGTTGACGGTGCCACGGACCATCTGGTCGGCCTTGCGCGGGTCAACGCCCAGGCGGAAGGCGACCTCGACGGTGCCGTCGAACTTGGTGGCGGCGGTGTCCTTGGCGAGACGGACGGCCTCGAGCGGGGCGTAGTTGCGCTCCCGGTCGATCTTGGCGTCCGCAGCGCGGAGAGTCTTGCTGCGCTTCACTTCTGCTCCTGAGGTTCAGGGGTGGAGTCGTGGTGCGGACCAGCGCTTGGTCCTACCACTGAGAGGTCGTACAGGGAGCTGAGCTGTCAGCCCTCGACCGTGATGCCCATGGAACGGGCGGTGCCGGCGATGATCTTCGACGCGGCGTCCAGGTCGTTGGCGTTCAGGTCGGGCATCTTGACCGTGGCGATCTCGCGGACCTGGGCGCCGGTGAGCTTGGCAACCTTGGTCTTGTGCGGCTCGCCGGAGCCCTTGTCCACACCCGCGGCCTTGAGGATCAGCTTGGCGGCCGGCGGAGTCTTGGTGATGAAGGTGAAGGAACGGTCCTCGTAGACCGTGATCTCCACCGGCACGACCATGCCACGCTGCGACTCGGTCGCGGCGTTGTAGGCCTTGCAGAACTCCATGATGTTGACGCCGTGCTGACCGAGCGCGGGGCCGACCGGCGGAGCCGGGTTGGCCGCGCCGGCCTGGATCTGGAGCTTGATAAGCCCCGTGACCTTCTTCTTCTTGGGAGGCATTGCTCTCTCCGGGTCCTAGTGAGAGTTTTCAGCGCTCCATCCAGTCATCCGGATGGAGGCATACCGCACAACGATAACGGGTACAGCTGCGCGGCCAAAAACCGAGCAGGTCAGAGCGGCTGCGAGAGCCGTTCTGACCTGTTCGGAGGCGTATGTTCCAGAACGAACTAGTTCTTCTGGATCTGGTCGAAGCTGAGCTCGACCGGGGTCTCGCGGCCGAAGATCTCGACGAGGCCCTTGACCTTCTTCGAGTCGGCGTTGATCTCGTTGATCGTGGCCTGCAGCGTCGCGAACGGGCCGTCGGTGACGGTGACCGAGTCACCGACCTCGAAGTCCAGCACCTGGACCTCGACCTTGCGGGCCGGAGCCGGCTTGCCCTCGGCCTCTGCGGCCTCGCGGGCGGCCTTCTCCTCGGCCTCCGGGGCGAGCATCTTGACGATCTCGTCCAGGGTCAGCGGGTACGGGTCGTAGGCGTTGCCCACGAAGCCGGTGACGCCGGGGGTGTTGCGGACGACGCCCCAGGACTCGTTGGTCAGGTCCATGCGGACCAGAACGTAGCCGGGAAGCTTGTTCTGGCGAACGTTCTTGCGCTCGCCGTTCTTGATCTGGACGATCTCTTCCTCGGGCACTTCGGCCTGGTAGATGAAGTCCTCGACGTTCAGCGAGACGGCACGCTGCTCCAGATTCGCCTTCACGCGCTTCTCGTACCCGGCGTACGTGTGGATGACGTACCACTCGCCGGGCAGTCCGCGAAGTTCGTCGCGGAGAGCGGCGATCGGGTCGGCAGGGGCCTCGGGCTCTGCGGGCTCTTCGTCCTCGGCTCCTGCGGCCTCTTCGGCGTCCTCGTCGACGTCGGCTGTGGCGGCCTCGTCCTCTTCGACCTCGGCCACCGCGGTGGCCTCGTCCTCGTCGTGCATCGCGGCCTTCTCGGCCGGCTCGCCCGCGGCGGCGTCGGCAGCCTCGGCGAGGTCGACCTCGTCGGCCCCTTCGATGATGTCGAGCGCGTCGTCGTCGAGCGCGTCGATGTCGACCGTGTCCGGCGCAGCCTCGGCCGCCTCGGCCGTCGCCGCAGTCTCTTCGCCCTCCACGGGCTCGACGGCGTCGTTCAGGTTCGGGTCAGACACGGTGGCTGCTTCTTCCTGGATACAGATGGGGTGGAACATGCGAAAGGGGCGCCGCTGCCGGCGCCCTCCGCGGGATCAGCCGAAGACGTACTTGACGGCTTCCTGGAACCCATAGTCAATCACGGTCACCAGACCAATCATGACGACTACGAAGACAATCACCACTGTGGTGTACGTCGTCAGCTGGCTGCGAGTGGGCCAGACGACCTTGCGCAGCTCGGCGATGATCTGTCGGTAGAAGAGCGCGAGACGGCCCAGAGGGCCCTTCTTCCCGCGCTTGCCGCCCTTGCGGGTCCGCTTCTTCGACTCCGGCGCCTCATCATCGGCATCAGGCATGTCGATGGAGCCCACGGCGTCCGTCACGATCTTTCACCTGATTCCGGGTCGTGGCCGCGCCGCGCCCGGTGGAGCCGCACGGCGGTTCATTGAATGTACGTACATGCGCACACAACCTGGCGAAGGTGTGTGTAGCAGGGCCGGAGGGACTTGAACCCCCAACCGCTGGTTTTGGAGACCAGTGCTCTACCAATTGAGCTACGACCCTTTGTGGTTTCCCCAACCTACCCCATCCGTAGATGTGGTTGGTGAGGGCCAACGACGAGTGAGTGTACGTGGTTGCAGGCCCGGCGTCGAACAGATAGCTCCGGGCCGGTTCCTGTCCGCTACTCGAAACACGTGTACCGGGTCCGTTTGCGGTCTGGGACGATGGCCCGTATGAGCGCTGCAACCCCTCCCACCGAGCGCCGGGTCTCCGCCCGCATCGGCGCGATCTCCGAGTCCGCGACCCTCGCCGTCGACGCCAAGGCAAAGGCCCTCAAAGCCGCCGGGCGTCCGGTGATCGGCTTCGGCGCGGGTGAGCCGGACTTCCCGACACCCGACTACATCGTCGAGGCAGCGATCGAGGCCTGCCGCAACCCGAAGTACCACCGCTACACCCCGGCCGGAGGGCTCCCCGAGCTCAAGGCCGCCATCGCCGCGAAGACGCTGCGCGACTCCGGCTATGAGGTCGACGCCTCCCAGATCCTGGTCACCAACGGTGGCAAGCAGGCGATCTACGAGGCGTTCGCGGCGATCCTGGACCCGGGCGACGAGGTCATCGTGCCGGCTCCGTACTGGACGACCTACCCCGAGTCGATCCGTCTCGCGGGCGGTGTGCCCGTCGACGTCGTGGCCGACGAGACCACCGGTTACCGGGTCTCCGTCGAGCAGCTGGAGGCGGCGCGCACGGAGCGTACGAAGGTCGTCCTCTTCGTCTCGCCCTCGAACCCGACGGGCGCGGTCTACAGCGAGGCCGACGCCGAGGCGATCGGCCGCTGGGCCGCCGAGCACGGCCTGTGGGTCCTCACCGACGAGATCTACGAGCACCTGGTCTACGGCGACGCGAAGTTCACCTCGCTCCCCACGCTCGTCCCCGAGCTGCGCGAGAAGTGCATCGTCGTCAACGGTGTCGCCAAGACGTACGCCATGACCGGATGGCGTGTGGGGTGGATGATCGCCCCCAAGGACGTGATCAAGGCCGCGACCAACCTGCAGTCGCACGCCACGTCGAACGTCTCCAATGTCGCGCAGATCGCGGCGCTGGCCGCGGTCTCCGGGAACCTGGACGCGGTCGCCGAGATGCGGACCGCCTTCGACCGGCGCCGCCAGACCATCGTGCGGATGCTCAACGAGATCGACGGTGTGCTCTGCCCGACCCCCGAGGGCGCGTTCTACGCGTACCCCTCGGTGAAGGCGCTGCTGGGCAAGGAGATCCGCGGGAAGCGTCCGCAGACCTCGGTCGAGCTGGCCGCGCTGATCCTGGACGAGGTCGAGGTGGCGGTGGTTCCCGGCGAGGCCTTCGGTACGCCGGGCTATCTGCGGCTTTCGTACGCGCTGGGCGACGAGGACCTGGTCGAGGGTGTCTCGCGGATCCAGAAGCTGCTGGCCGAGGCGCGCGACTGAACCCTGCTCACGTGCGTGGGCTGACGGGCTCCTGGCTTCGGCCGGGGGCCCGTTTCCGTTCCGTTTCTTCGTTCGGGCAAGGACCCGATCGGGGAAAGGGGCTGCCGGACGGCGGGCAGGTGCGGCAAGATCCTTCAATGGAGCAAGTTCGTGCCCGCGGCGGAGCCGCTGAACGAGACCTCAGGCTGTTGCCGAAGGCCCATCTGCATCTGCACTTCACCGGGTCGATGCGGCCCACCACCCTGCTCGAGCTCGCCGACAAGTACGGCGTCCATCTGCCCGATGCCCTGACCAGCGGCGAACCGCCCAAGCTACGGGCGACCGACGAGCGCGGCTGGTTCCGTTTCCAGCGGCTCTACGACATCGCCCGGTCCTGTCTGCGCTCGCCCGAGGACATCCAGCGGCTGGTGCGCGAGGCGGCCGAGGAGGATGTGCGGGACGGCTCGGGGTGGCTTGAAATACAGGTCGACCCGACCTCGTACGCCCCCATGCTGGGTGGGCTGATTCCGGCGCTGGAGATCATCCTGGACGCGGTGGAGCGCGCCGGACGGGAGACCGGTCTCGGTATGCGGGTGCTGGTTGCGGCGAACCGTATGAAGCATCCGCTGGACGCGCGCACGCTGGCGCGGCTCGCGGTGCGGTACACGGACCGGGGGGTCGTCGGGTTCGGTCTCTCCAACGACGAACGCCGGGGCATGGCACGGGACTTCGACCGCGCCTTCGCGATCGCCAGGGACGGCGGCCTGCTGGCGGCGCCGCACGGCGGCGAGCTGACCGGACCCGCGTCCGTACGGGACTGCCTGGACGATCTGCGCGCCTCCCGGATCGGCCACGGCGTACGGGCCGCGGAGGACCCACAGCTGCTGCGGAAGCTGGCCGAGCGCGGGGTGACCTGCGAGGTGTGCCCCTCGTCGAATGTGGCGCTGGGCGTGTACGAGAAGCCGGCGGACGTACCGCTTCGGACGCTGTACGACGCCGGGGTGCCGATGGCGCTCGGGGCGGACGACCCGCTGCTCTTCGGCTCCCGGCTGGCGGCGCAGTACGAGCTGGCGCGGACGCACCACGGTTTCACCGACGCGGAGCTCGCGGAGCTGGCCCGGCAGTCCGTGCGCGGCTCGGCGGCGCCTGAGGAGATCAGGGACAAGCTGCTGGCCGGCATCGACGACTGGCTGACCGACCGACCGGCTAACTGATTCCGCGCAGCAGCGTGCGGGCGATTCCCGCGGCGAACTCGTCGAGCGGCTGCGGAGGCTTTCCGTCCGCGGTCATGTCGTACGCGAAGGCCCGCTGTGCACAGGCACCGAGAAGCAGGGACGCGCCCGCGTAGGTGTCCGCGTCGGCGCGCACCCGGCCGGCGTCCTGCTCGGCGCGCAGATAGGCGTCGAGGCCCCGGATGGGCATGTGCGGGCCTGCGCCCAGCTCGCGCAGGGCCGCGTCGTGGCGCTGCTTGAGCCGGGGGTCGGCGTAGAGCGAAGCGGCGATCGGGAAGCTCTGGGCATAGAAGAGCGCGGCCTCGCGGGCGATCTCGGTGAGGTTCTCCTCGACGGTGCGCCGTGCCGGCTCGGCGATGAGTGTGTCCAGCAGCGGCGTGAGCCTGGGCAGCCGCTCCTTCAGCACGGTCACGAAGAGCTCCTCCTTGCTCGCGAAGTGCTTGTAGAGCGCCGCCTCCGAGCAGCCGGCCGCCTTGGCGATCTCCTTGGTGGTGGCACGGGCGAGGCCGATGGTGAGCAGGAGCTCATGCGCGGCGTCGAGGATGCGGGCGCGGGCCGGCTTCTGCATGGAACCTCCGAAAGGCACTTGACGAGTGAGTGAGCACTTACCCACTCTAGAGGTGAGTGAATACTTACCCACCATGGAGGTGCGGGCCATGAGACTCACCGTTTTCGGCGCGACCGGCGGCATCGGGCAGGAGATCGTCACGCAGGCGCTGGCGGCGGGGCACGAGGTGACGGCGGTGGTTCGCGATCCGGCGCGGTTCACGGTCACGGGCCCCGGCCTGCAGGTTTTCCGTGCGGATCTGAAGGAGGGCGAGTCGCTGCGGTCGGCCGTCGCCGGGCGCGACGCGGTGCTCTCGGGTCTCGGTGCACGCACGCGCGCGGACGCCGGGATCGCGGCGAAGCTGACGCGCTCGGTGCTGGGGGCGATGGAGGCGGAGGGGACACGTCGGCTGCTGGTGGTGAGCGCGGCCCCGCTCGGCCCGGTCCCGGAGCGCCAGCCGATGCTGGACCGCGCGATGCTGGCGGCCGTCAACACGGCGCTGAAGGCTGTGTACGACGACCTCCGGACCATGGAGGAGGAGCTGGCACGCAGCACGACGGACTGGACTTCGGTACGCCCGCCGCGGCTGCTGAACAAGCCGCTGACGGGCTCCTACCGGACGGTCGTCGGCGGCAGTCCGCGCAGCGGCAGGATGATCGGCCGGGCGGATGTGGCACACGCGATGCTGGCGATGGTCGACGACCCGGCGACGGTGAAGCAGGGAGTCGGGGTGGCGTACTAGGCCTGGGGGAGAACGAGGACGAACCGGCTGCCGGGCGGACCCGGGCAACGCTGGAACCCGGCGGGTTCCAGCAGCTTTTACAGGCTGATGCCGACCGTCAGCTCTACAGGCTGACGCCGACCGTCACCGGCTCGTTGACCAGCGTGACGCCGAAGGCCTCGCGCACGCCTGCCACGACCTCGCGGGCGAGCGCCAGCAGGTCCTCGGTGGTGGCCTCGCCGCGGTTGGTGAGGGCCAGCGTGTGCTTGGTGGAGATACGCGCGGGCCCGGTGCCGTATCCCTTGGTGAAGCCGGCCTTGTCGATCAGCCAGGCCGCCGAGGTCTTGGTGCGCCCCTCCCCCGCCGGGAAGGCGGGCGGCGCGATGTCCGGGCCGAGGCGTTCGTGGACGCGTGCCAGGAAGGACTCGTACGCGGCCTGCTCGAGGATCGGATTGGTGAAGAAGGACCCGGCGGACCAGGTGTCGTGGTCCTCGGGGTCCAGCACCATGCCCTTGCCTGCACGCAGCTTGAGTACGGTCTCGCGGGCGGCTGCGGCCGGGACGCGGTCGCCGGCCTCCACGCCGAGGGCGCGGGCCGTCTCGGCGTACTTCAGCGGCGCGGACAGGCCGTCCGCGTCCTCCAGCTCGAAGCGGACGCGCAGCACGACATAGCGCTCGGGGTGCTGCTTGAAGCGGCTGTGGCGGTACGAGAAGGCGCACTCGGCGTTGGGGACGGTGACCGTCTCGCCGGTGCGGCGGTCGTAGGCGACGACCTCGGTGATGGTGCTGGAGACCTCCTGGCCGTACGCGCCGACGTTCTGGATCGGCGTCGCACCGGCCGATCCGGGGATGCCGGCCAGGCACTCGATGCCCGCGAGCCCCGCCTCGACGGTGCGGGCGACCGCGTCCGTCCAGACCTCACCGGCCGCCAACTCCAGCTTCGTACCGGAGAGTTCGAAGCCCCGCGTGGCGATACGGAGCGCGGTGCCGTCGAAGCCCTTGTCCCCGATGACCAGATTGCTGCCGCCGCCGATGATCAGCAGCGGGGTGCCGGCGGCGTCCGCCTCGCGTACGACGGCGACCACCTCGTCGTCGGTGGTGGCCGTGACGAGGCGCGTCGCGGGGCCGCCGAGCCGGAAGGTGGTCAGGGGGGCGAGGGGAGCGTCGTGGAGTTCCTGCACGGGGACAAGGGTACGGTCCGTGGCCCACCGCTCGGGCGGGGCCACGGACCGTCTGCGTACTCCGGCCGTCATACGGCGATGGACTCGCGCTCCTCGGCGGCCGGGGACGCCTCCTGGGGACCTGCTTCGACCGTGCGGCGGCGGCCCGGGATCAGCAGAGCGATCAGTGCCGCGAGAGCCACCGCTCCGGCGCCTATCCACAGTGCCGGGACGGTGCCGTCGGTGAAGGCGTCGGCGGACTCGTAGCCGCCCTGGGCCGCGAAGACCGCGCCGAGGACCGCCACACCGAGGGCTCCGCCGACCTCGCGCAGGGCGTTGTTGGCCCCGGAGGCGATGCCCTGCTCGGCGGGACTGACGCTGGACATGACCACACTGGCAGCGGGGGCGAAATAGAGCGCCATGCCGATACCGCCGAGGATCAGGCCGGGAAGCTGGGCCGGGTACGAGACACCGGGCTCGATGACCAGGGCGAAGAGGCCGAGGCCGATCGCCTGGAGGGCGAGGCCGGTGACGACGACCGGGCGGCCGCCGATCTTGTCGGAGAGGTATCCGGCGATGGGCGCGACGATCAGCGGCATACCGGTCCAGGGCAGCATCCGCAGGCCCGCCTCGGTGGGCGAATAGCCGGCGACGCCCTGCAGGAACTGGCTGAGCAGGAAGATCGAGCCGAACATCCCCAGGAACATCAGCAGGCTCGCGATATTGATCCCGAAGAAGGCGCGGCTGCGGAAGAGCCGCATGGGGAGCATGGGGTTCTTGTTGTTGAAGCCGTGGTGGACGAAACCGGCGAGGAGTGCGGTGCCCACGATCAGACCGGCGAGAATCGGGGTACTGGTCCAGCCGTCGGCGTTGCCGTTGACCAGCGAGTAGACGATGCCGAAGAGGCCGCCGCTGACGAGGAGGGTGCCGGGGAGGTCGAGCCGGGCGTTCGGGGCGTACGACTCGTCGAGGCGCAGCCGGGCGAGCGGCAGCAGGGCCAGGCCTATCGGGACGTTCAGCCAGAAGATCCACTGCCACGAGATGTGTTCGGTGAGACTGCCGCCGATGAGGGGGCCGCTGGCGACGGCGAGGCCGGTGACGGCGCCGAAGATGCCGAGGGCCGCGCCGCGGCGTGCGACGGGCACGGCCGCCGTGAGCAGGGTCAGGGTGAGCGGCATCATGACCGCGGCGCCGACGCCCTGGACGGCGCGGGCGGCGATGAGGGCGTCTATACCGGGTGCGAGCGCGGCCGCGGCGGAGGCACCGGTGAAGATCGTGAGGCCGACGATGAAGAGCTTCCGGCGGCCGAAGCGGTCACCGAGGGCCGCCCCGAACATCAGCAGTACGGCGAAGGTGAGGGTGTACGCGCTCACCGTCCATTCGAGGTCCTCCAGCGCACCGCCGAGATCCTTGCGGATGGAGGGAAGTGCGGTGGTGACGACAAGGTTGTCGAGGGCCGCCATGAAGCTGGCGACGCTGGTGATGACGAGGGCCCAGGCGGCGCTGCCGCGGCGGGCTGTTTGCTGGTTCACTGCTCCCCCAGAGGGTTAGTTATTGATGACTAACTTTCACGGGCAGAACTCTCCCCATCCCCGAGGAAGCGGGATCCTGCAACTAGCGCGAAGTCCTGATGTCGGACATGTCGAGCCCGGCCCACACCCGGTGATCCTCCGGGAAGCCCAGCGCCACCAGGACGTTGATCAGCATGCCGCAACCGAGGAAGTCGGTCGTCTCGTTCACGTCCCCGACGAAGGCGGCCTGCGCCTGGTCCCAGATACCGGCCCAGGCGGCTCTGATCCGCTCGCCGAACTCGTGGTCCCCCGCCGCCTCGGCGGAGGCCACGGCGACATACGTCTGCATCTGCATCAGCAGCTTGTCGCCGTCACCGATGAGCTCCATGTACGCCGCCGCCATCGCCTCCAGCGGTGAGCTGTCGGGACGCCGCTCCAGGGCGTCGGCGAACGCCTTCGGGGTCTCCTCCAGACAGCGGAGCGCCGCCGCGAGGAACAGCTCCCGCTTGTTCTTGAAGAGACGGAAGAGGTACGGCTGCGATACGCCGACCCGCTTGGCGATCGCCTCGGTGGAGGTGCCGTTGTAGCCGCCGCGCGCGAATTCGGTGATCGCGGCGCGGATGACGCTCTCGCGTCGCTCGTCTGCGCTCATCCTGGCCATGCGAGTAAGTTAGTGTCCAATCACTAACTAAGTCAAGAGTCGGCGCGGGGCGAGGCGGCGCAGGGCACCGACGAAGACAAAGTAAGGGGCACCCGCCACAGCGGGTGCCCCTTACACATCTCTCCTACCGGTCTTCGTACCTCAGGCGAGCCGGACCACGGCCCGGGACATCCCCAGCACCTTCTGCCCGGCGCTCATCGCCGTCAGGTCGACGCGCACCCGGTTGTCCTCCAGCTTCGCCGCGACCTTGCCGGTGACCTCGATCAGCGCGCCCTGCTCGTCGTTCGGCACGATGACGGGCCTGGTGAAGCGGACGCCGTACTCGGCGACGGCGCCCGGGTCGCCGACCCAGTCCGTCACCACCCGGACCGCCTCGGCCATGGTGAACATGCCGTGCGCGATCACATCCGGAAGCCCGACCTCGGTGGCGAACTTCTCGTTCCAGTGGATCGGGTTGAAGTCCCCGGAGGCGCCCGCGTACTGCACCAGCGTGGCGCGCGTCACGGGAAAGTTCTGGGCCGGCAGCTCGGTGCCGACCTCGACGTCCGCGTAAGAGATCTTCGCCGTCATCACGCCTCCTCGGCGGCGCGCGCCACCAGCTTCGTCCACGCGGTCACGACATGCTCGCCCGACTCGTCGCGCACCTCACCGCGGATATCCACGATGTCGTTGCCGGCAAGGGACTTGATGGCCTCAATGGTCGAGGTGACCGTCAGCCGGTCCCCCGCCCGCACCGGCCGCGTGTACGCGAACTTCTGGTCGCCGTGCACCACACGGTCGTAGTCCAGTCCCAACAGCGGATCCTGAATGACCTGTTCCGCAGCCTTGAAAGTGATCGCGAAGGCGAAAGTCGGCGGAGCGATCACATCGGCGTGGCCGAGCGCCTTGGCGGCTTCCTGGTCGGTGTACGCGGGATTGGCGTCACCCACCGCCTCGGCAAACTCCCGGATCTTTTCCCGGCCGACCTCGTAAGGCGAGGTGGGCGGATAGGTCCGCCCCACGAAGGACTGGTCGAGCGCCATGGACTGGCTCCCTCCTGATGGATTGACCCTGCCGGGCCGGATTGGATTGGCCCTGCCGGGATTTGGCCACTACAAACGACACGAGGCCGCCCCCAGTGGGGGCGGCCTCGTGTACGAGCCTGATTCAGCGGGTTTCGCGGTGCGCCGTGTGCGAGTTGCAGCGCGGGCAGTGCTTCTTCATCTCAAGACGGTCCGGGTTGTTACGCCGGTTCTTCTTGGTGATGTAGTTCCGCTCCTTGCACTCCACGCAGGCCAGCGTGATCTTCGGGCGGACGTCGGTGGCAGCCACGTGAGTGCTCCTTGGACGGATGGACGGATGAACGCATAAAAGAGTAGCCGATCGGAGGACCGACCCCACAATCGGCTACTGTATGTAGCGGTGACCGGACTTGAACCGGTGACACAGCGATTATGAGCCGCTTGCTCTACCGACTGAGCTACACCGCTTCGATACCGGATCCCCTCACCCGAAGGTGAGGATCTCCGACATCAGAGCCCCAATACGGAATCGAACCGTAGACCTTCTCCTTACCATGGAGACGCTCTACCGACTGAGCTATTGGGGCGAGCGATGAAGACATTACACGGTCGGTCGCCGATCGCCCAAATCCGTTTCGTGGCCCGCTGCCCGGTCCTCAGCCCGGGTTCCGCCCCGCCCGTCTCGTACGCCACTCGTGACCACACCGGTACGACTATTGCGCTCCTCCTCGAAGCGCGCTCCGAGCGCCCCTAGGCTCGACTCACGCTGCGTGATCCTGCCCTTCGTCGCGCCGCCCGAGCCCCACCGCCCCACACAGGAGCGCGATGCCCGACAGCCAGCCGCAGCCCCCCGACGGCGCCACCGCGGACACCACTGCGCTGCTCCTGTGCAGCGCCCGGCTCACGGACGGCCGCACCGTCGACGTACGGCTCAGTGGCGGACGCATCGAGGCGGTCGGCACCGCGGGCAGCCTCACCCCGCGCTCCGCCCGCGTGGACCTGCGCGGCTATCTGCTGCTGCCCGCCCCGGCCGAGCCGCACGCCCATGGCGACACCGCGCTCACCGCCGACTCCCCCGGCCCCGTCTCGTACGAGACCGAAGATGTCCAGCGGCGGGCCACCGAGGCCGCGCTGCTGCAGCTCGGGCACGGTGCGACGGCGCTGCGCTCGCATGTACGCATCGGGGATGTGCAGGGGCTCGGCCCGCTGGAGGCGGTGCTCCAGGCTCGGCGCTCACTGCGCGGGCTGGCGGATCTGACGGCCGTCGCGGTGCCCCGGCTGCTCACGGGCGTCGCCGGGGCTGACGGTCTGGCGATGCTGCGCGACGCGATGAAGATGGGCGCCGGGGTGGTGGGCGGCTGTCCGGACGCCGACCCCGATCCGACCGGGTACGCGGAGGCGGTGCTGGAGGTCGCCGCCGAGCACGGCTGCCCCGTCGACCTGCACACCCACGGCGACGATCCGGCACGGCTCGCACGGCTGGCGGCAATGGCGGGCGGGCTGCGGTCGGAAGTGGTGATCGGGCCGTGCGCGGGGCTCGCTCGACAGCCGCGCGAGTCGGCATCCAGGGCCGCCGACCAGCTCGCGGCGGCCGGCGTCACGGTGGTCTGCGTGCCGCAGGGCGGCTGCGGGGCCGTGGAACACCGGGGCAACGCACCGGTGCGGCTGCTGCGCGCGGCCGGAGTGCGGGTCGCGGCGGGCAGCGGGGCGCTGCGGGACGTGTCGAACCCGGTGGGCCGCGGGGATCCGCTGGAGGCGGCGTATCTGCTGGCCTCGCAGGGCAGGATGCGGTCCAAGGACGCCTATCGGGCCGTGGCCGGGGCCGCCCGGGAAGCGATGGGGCTGCCCGAGGTGCGGGTGGAGGCCGGTTTCCCGGCGGAACTGCTGGCGGTGCGCGGCGAGCGGATCTCGGGCGTACTGTCGCTGGCGTACAGCCGGATCGTCATTCACCGCGGGCGGGTGGTGGCCCGTACCAGCGCGGTGCGTGAGTACTGCGACTCGGCGGTCGCCGTCGCGCTCGAACTGCCGCGGCAGGGGCGGCCGGACACCGGTCCCTGAGCCGCGACCGGACGCCGGTCCCTGAGCGAGCGCCGCGCTTCGGACGTACCGTCGTACTCATGCGCATTGTCATCGCTGGAGGACATGGTCAGATCGCGCTCCGTCTTGAGCGCCTGCTCTCGGCGCGCGGACACGAGGTCGCGGGCATCATCCGCAAGCCGGAACAAGGCGCCGACCTGCGGGAAGCGGGGGCCGAACCGGTCCTCCTGTCCCTGGAGTCGGCCTCGGTCGAGGAGGTCGCTGCGGTACTGCAGGGCGCCGAAGCGGCGGTGTTCGCGGCGGGCGCGGGCCCGGGCAGCGGCGCCGCACGCAAGGACACGGTGGACCGTGGCGCCGCGGTGCTCTTCGCGGACGCGGCGGAACGGGCAGGCGTACGGCGGTTCATCGTGGTGTCGTCGATGGGCGCCGACGCCCAGCACCCGGGCGACTCGGAGTTCGACGTCTATCTGCGGGCGAAGGGCGCCGCGGACGACTATGTAGGGTCCAAGTCCGGCCTCGAGTGGACGATTCTGCGGCCTGGCATGCTGACGAACGACGCGGGCACCGGTCTCGTACAGCTGAAAGCCTCGACGGGCTCTGGAACAGTGCCGCGTGACGATGTGGCGGCGGTGCTCGCGGAGCTCGTGGAGTCGCCGGCAACGGCAGGGCTGACGCTGGAACTGATCAACGGTTCGGTGCCGGTGACCGTCGCGGTCAAAGATGTCGCCGGAAACTGACCGGCGGGGCGCTGTTCCGATGAATTCCCGGTCGCCGCACAGTCCTTGGTGCCATGAGGAAAAAGATGTCTGAGATCCAGCCGACAGTCGTGGAGCGCGGGGAGCAGCTGTACGCCTTCGTCCGCGGGGCCGTACGGATGGACGCCTTCGCCGTGATCGCGGACCGACTGCCGGAGCTGATCGGCTGGCTGACCAGCCGCGGGGCGGAGTTCGACGGGGCCCCGTTCTTCCGCTTCAACGCCATCGACATGGACGGGGAGTCGGAGGTCGAAGCGGGGATGCCCGTCGTCTCCGCGCCGGAGCCTGAGGGCGACATCCGCATCGCGGTACTGCCCGCGGGCCGCTATGTGACGGTCACCCATACCGGCCATCCCGACCGGCTGTTCGCGACCATCACCGAGCTGCGGGAGTGGGCGGCGCGGGAGGGCCTGGAGTGGGACATGACGGTGGTGGACGGTGTTGAGCGCTGGGCCTGCCGTATCGAGTCGTATCTGACGGACCCGCGGGTGGAGCCGGACATGTCCAAATGGGAGATCGAGCTGGCGTTCCGGCTGGCGGACTGAGGGGGCGTGGTCGCCGAGCAGCCTGCCGTCCACGGGGAGGTGCGCCGGGGTGAGCGGCCGACCGGCGTGCGCCGGGTGCTGCGGCGGCTCTGGTGGGACTGATCCGCAGCAAGGCGGCTCTGGGCATTCGCGTCCTGGGCCCCGACCACCCTCGGGCGCCTCGGATGCCCACGCCGGCGGGGCGGGAGTGAGGTGAAGGCGTTGCCTGCATCTGCGGCCTGGTAGTGCGCTCCTCTGGCCCGAGGACGTGATGCCCGGCTGGATCGCCCCGCTCGTCGTCGCCCGTTACGCCGACGATCCGGAAGGGGCCGCCGAGCTCGCCCGTGTCGTGCATCGCCTCATCACTGGGCCGTCTCGGCAGCACTGCTCGCGTGGCGCACCAGACCGTTGGTGACGCAATCCGGGCGGCGCCAGTCCCTGCGGTCGGAAGCCGGCTGCGCCTTGACGCCCAGGTCCCCGGCCACCCGCCTCACGAGGCCGCGCACAGCGAGTCGCCCAGTTGAGAGCGCTCGTAGAACACCTCGCGACCGCTGCGGCTGCGGGTGACCAGGCCGCTCTCCGAGAGCACCTTCAGGTGCTGGCTGATCGCGCCGGGCGCCATGGACAGCCGGCGCGCCAGGATGCTCGTGGTGGCCGCTTCGGTGAGGGTGACGAGAATCCGGGCGCGGGTGCGTCCGATGAGAGCGTTGAGCGCGTCGGTGGTGGGGACGACCTCGTGCGACCACACCGTGGCGACGCCGGGTACGGGGTACACCAGGTTCGGCTGGTAGGGCTCGGCCATCACCGTCGTGTCCGGCCAGTGGAAGACACTCGGGATGAGAATCATGCCGTCGCCGTCGAGGGGTCCGGTGCGCCGCCATGCGCGGGTCCGGACGCGCAGACGGCCGTCGTTCCACGTGATGTTCGGGTGCAGGTCGTTGAACATCACGCCTGCGCCCTCGCGGGTCAACTGCCGTGAACGACGCATCACCTCCGACTCGAACAGCCCTCGGATCTGCGGCCAGAACGGGGCCAGCGCCGTGTCCCAGTACAGGCACAGCTCGGCGGCGACGCGGGCGACTCCGGCGGACGGGTCGACGAGGAACTCCCGTACGACCGGGGTGTCGACGCCGGGAACCCTGGCCACCTCGCACACAGCTTTCTCCACGTCCGCTGCGCCGACGAGTTCCAGCTCGGCGGTGACGTCCGGCAGAGGGCTGGTCGGCGGCGGCGTGAGGAAGTCGACGATGTAGGGGCCGAGTGGGACCAGCGCGAACAGCAGCCGCAGGTCCAGCCCTGTGAGCCGGGGACGTACGGCTCGGATCCACGGCAGGTGCAGCGCGTGCCGGCCGGGGTCCTGCAGCATACGCAGGCTCGCCACCGCCTCGGACACCGGCGAGAAGGCGAACCTCAGCCGGGCGAGGTCGGCGGAGGTGAAGTCGAACTCTGCCCACGAGGATTCAGCCACAGATGAAACATTTACGGGTTGACGGAGCGCCGGTCAAACATGTTCCGCATGGCCGTCCTCACCTCCCGCCCCGCCGCGGCGCCCAGTGCCGCTGGTCCGTCGTCGTTGCCGCGTCCCTTCTGGATGCTCTGGCTCGGCACCGTCATCAATCGCACCGGCGCGATGGTGCAGCCGCTCCTGTCGGTGTACCTGGTGCAGGTCCGGGGCTTCACCCTCGCGCAGTCGGGCGCCGTCATGACGGCCTTCGGCGTCGGGTCGTTGCTCTCCCAGGTGCTCGCCGGATGGCTGGCCGACCGGCTCGGCCGTCGGGCGACCCTCACGGGCGGCATGCTCGCGACCTCCGCCGCGATGGTCGCCCTCGGCGCGGCGAGCGGGTTCCTCGCCGTGGCGACGACCGCGTTCCTGCTCGGGCTGACCATCGACTCCTACCGGCCGGCCTCGCAGGCGATGGTCGCCGACCTCGTCCCGCCCGCGCTGCGCCCACGCGCGTACGGGCTGCTCTTCTGGGGCGTGAACGTCGGCTACTCGGTCGCGATGGTCGCCGGCGGCTGGTTCGCCGATCACGGCGCTCGGGCGATGTTCGCCGTGAACGCTGCCGCCGCACTGACCTTCGCCGCCGTGGTGTGGGCCACCGTGCCCGAGTCACGCCCGGCCGGCCACTCCCCTCCCGGGGGAAGGCTGCGAGCGGTGTTGCAGGACCGGCTGTTGCTCGCGGTGTGCGCCGTCACCGCGGGATACGGTGCGCTGTACGCCCAGGCGTTCACCACGCTCCCGCTGGCCATGGCCGAACAGGGCGTCAGCCGTGCGCAGTTCGGCCTGGCGATGGCGCTCAACGGCGTACTGATCATCGTCGTCCAGCCCTTGACCGCACGGTGGGTCGGGCGACGGGACCCGGGCCTCGTGCTCTCCGCCGGAACCGCTGTCGTCGCAACAGGCTTCGCGCTCACCGCGTATGTGCAGGACGGCCGCGGGCTCGCGCTGACGGTGGCGGTCTGGACCGCCGGCGAGATCGTCATCGCCGGCGCCCTTCCCACCATCGTGGCCTCGCTGGCGCCCCATGAGCTACAGGGCACCTACGCCGGCGTCTGCGGCATGAGCTGGTCCGGCGGCGCGGTCCTCGCGCCGGTGATCGGCACGGCACTGCTCCCCCTGGGCCCGCGGGCGCTGTGGTCGGGCATCGGCCTCATCGGCGCCTGCTCCGCGCTGGGCGCCCTGCTCGTCGCCGGACGCGTTCGTCGGCGTACGGCGGCATCCGACACCACCTGAGCCCGTGAATCCGTGGAGCCGCAAGGCCAGCAACCCAAAAGCCAACGCAGTCGACAACCATGAACACCAAGGAGAAACCGACCATGCAGAATCGCTTCCACGACGCCCTCACCGCGGACAACGCCGCCCTCTTGCTGGTGGATCACCAGATCGGGCTGTTCACCGGCGTACGTGACATCAACGTGGGCGAGCTCAGGCACAACGTCACCCGCTTCACCAGGGCGGCCCTGCGTCTGAACCTCCCGGTCGTCGTCACCACCACCGCGGCGGACAGCATGTGGGGACCTCTCATTCCCGAGTTGCAGGCCGAACTCCCGGAAGAGCAGAAGGTGATCGACCGGAGCACCGTCAACGCGTGGCACGACGACCGGGTCCGCCAGGCCGTCGAGGCGACAGGGCGCAGCAAGATCCTCATCGCCGGGATCTCGCTCGAAGTCTGCGCGGCGTTCCCTGCGATCTCCGCGACCGCCGCGGGCTTCGACGCCTATGTCGCCGTCGACGCCTCCGGCACCTTCTCCGCGACCAAGCGAGAGACCGGACTCCTGCGGCTGCAGCAGGCAGGGGTGATCGTCAGCGACTACGCCACCCTCGCCGTCGAGATGCTCGCCGACAACGCGCATCCGATCGCGAACGACGTGTACGCGGATCTCGACATGCCGTTCGCCACCCTTGTCAGTCAGCTTGCAGCAGCCCACAGCCGCTGACAGGAGCACCTGGTCCTTTGACGAACCGACGTATGCCTCGGGCCCCCGAAGTTGCTGGGGACTCGGAGCGTACGTCGTTCAGGACCCGCTCCTGCTTCAGACGCCGGCCGCGTACCGCCGACCCAGCTCCAGCTCCAGCTCCAGCTCCAGCTGCTGAGCATGACGGTGACCAGGCCGGTGGACGGTTGCTGCGCCGGCACATCACGGTCTACGGCTCGGGGCGGGGATTCCCGTCCACGCCCCGTCCAGAACTACTGGTAGAGAGCGTGCGAGAAAGAGTCATTGCGAGACAGTCGAGCCTGACGACTGCTCTCACGACGATGGCCCCCGGTCCGCGTTTCCGCAGATCGGGGGCCATCGTCATCACGTGGCGGCGCCAGGATTCGAACCTGGGTAGGCAGAGCCGACGGATTTACAGTCCGTTCCCATTGGCCACTCGGGCACACCGCCATGGGATGTCGCCGTGAAAGTCACCCGCTGTGGGGTGGTGCTCCGTGGCAACGACGTAAACGATACCTGATGCCCGGGGGTACTTCGCCACCGGATTGATCAGCACTCGGGGCGGGTGCGGGTGGCTAGGCTTGCGGGAGCGGTCCGGGCAGTTCCGGCCGCGCCTCCACGCACCCGATACAAGGAGCCACAGGACATGGCCGACTCCAGTTTCGACATCGTCTCGAAGGTCGAGCGGCAGGAGGTCGACAACGCCCTCAACCAGGCCGCGAAGGAGATCTCGCAGCGCTACGACTTCAAGAACGTCGGGGCGTCGATCGCCTGGTCCGGCGAGAAGATCCTTATGCAGGCCAACTCCGAGGAGCGGGTCGCCGCCATCCTCGACGTCTTCCAGTCCAAGCTGGTCAAGCGCGGGATCTCACTGAAGGCCCTGGACGCGGGCGAGCCGCAGTTGTCCGGCAAGGAGTACAAGATCTTCGCCTCGATCGAGGAGGGCATCTCCCAGGAGAACGCCAAGAAGGTCGCGAAGATCATCCGCGACGAGGGCCCGAAGGGCGTCAAGGCGCAGGTCCAGGGCGACGAGCTGCGGGTCAGCTCGAAGAGCCGGGACGACCTGCAGGCCGTGCAGGCATTGCTGAAGGGGCAGGACTTCGAGTTCGCGCTGCAGTTCGTGAACTACCGGTGATGTAGCGCCCTTACCTGCACTAACTGGTTTGGATCTTGGCTGGAGGGCACAACGCGGGCACATCGCCAAGCATCGCCTCCACCGCGGCTCGCGTTGTGTCCTCGTCGTCCGGCCACAGGTGCGTGTAGATGTCGAGCGTGATCGAGGGCTTCGAGTGCCCCAATCGCCGCTGGACCGTCTTGACGCTCTCGCGGTGCTTGATCAGCGCCGAGGCGTAGAAGTGGCGCAGGTCGTGCATGCTCGCGCCATCGGGCACCCGGACGGGCGCGGGCTCCGCGCCCTCCGGCCGGCCCTGCCTCACCCACCACTCATACGCCGCCGCGTGAGCCGCCTCCAGCAGCTTGTTCGCGTTCACCTCGATGCGCTCCCACACGTGCGCCCAGTTCCCGCGCCGCAGCGACTCTCGCCGCTCGCTGGTGAACAGCAGCTGCGCCATGCGCCGCCGAGGCTTCCTCGGGTCGGTGCGGTCCTCGATGTCCACGGGCACCGCTGGGAAGCGCTGGAGGTGCGCGGCGAGCGCGTCAACCGCTGAGCTCACCAGCGGCACCGTGCGATAGCTCTCGTGCGTCTTCGGCTCACCGAGATACGGCTCCCCCGCCTCGGGCCCGATCAGCTGCTGCCGCACCGTCACTTCGCGGCGCAGGAAGTCGATGCAGTCGACCTCCAGGCCGAACACCTCGCCCTGCCGCAGGCCGGACGCCGCGGTGAGCAGGTTCAGCGCCCGGTAGCGGTCCGGCGAGGCGTCGACCAGCGAGCGGACCGCCGAGGGATGCAGCGGCACGATCTCCGCCTTGCGGACCTCGGGCGCCTTGATGCCCGAGCACGGGTTGATGGCAATGATCCGGTCCCGCACGGCCGTGCCGAAGATGGTGACCAGGTAGGCGTAGGTCACGCGCAGCGTGGACGGGGCGAGGTGCTGTGACCGGTCCTTGATCCATGCCTGAATCTCGGATGGCCGGATGCTCACCATCGGGCGGTCGCCGAACGCCGGGTAGATGTGGATGCGCAGCGCCCTCTCTACGCGCGACGCGGTGCCATCCCGTGCACGGCCGAGGTGCGCCAGCGCTCGCCGACCGAGCGGAAGCTCTCCCGGCCGGCCGCAGGATCGACGTACAGGCCGCGGGCGAGGTCAGCCTCAATCGTGGCTGCGCGGGTGTCCGCCTGGCTGCGCTTGGCGAAGTTCTCCTTCTGCTGCTCCCCCGCCGCGTCGCGCCAACGGACCTGCCAGCGCTTCCCCTTGCCGTGGTCGGCGCTCGGCACCAGGGAGCGCGTTTTGCTGCTGTGCTCAGTGCACGGTTCGGCTTCCTTGGGAGGTCGGGCGAGGTGCCACCGGTCGTAGACGCTAGCCATCACGGCTCTCCTCGGGCACGTCCATCTGCTTGGCCAGGATCGCGGTCAACTGCCGGGTGATATGCCCTTGCTTGGCTTGTCGCTCCTGGATCGGCAGATCCCCCAAGGCTGCCACCCGCCGGTCCCGCTCTTCGGTCAGACTTCCTCGCCAGATGCGCTCAGCGGCCTTCACGACCTCTTGCACCGTGACTCCCATACGGCCAGCAAAGGCAGCGTCCGCCTCGATGGGGATATCGCGTCCCTGCCAAGTGAAGTGATCCATGAATGCGCGAACATTCCGGTCCCCCATGACCGTAAGGCCGGCCTCTTCCCCCGAGAGCCAGTCGCGCAGTTGCTCGCGGGTGGCCATGGCGCCGCTCTCGGGGTACTCGGCGCGAGGCGTCAACAGCACATTGCCCTCACCCGCGAAGAAGTCCCGCAGCGGCACATCCAGCGCTTGAGCAAGGACAACCAAGGTTCCGAGATCCAACGTCTCGCGTCGGTCGCTCTCAAGGTCGGAGATGTGCGTGCGCTTCCACGCGAGCCCCGCCCGGACAAGTACAGCCGCGA
The DNA here is from genome assembly GCF_042888805.1 of Streptomyces sp. NPDC002730. NCBI lineage: Bacteria > Bacillati > Actinomycetota > Actinomycetes > Kitasatosporales > Streptomycetaceae > Streptomyces > Streptomyces sp. NPDC002730. The sequence goes on along the minus strand of NZ_JBIAQG010000001.1, from coordinate 181,744 downwards.
CGTCAGCCTGCGTGAGGCGCTGCCGCTGTCGCATGGCCTTCAGGCTCTCGCCCACCACCATCCCCACGGTGGGCGCCGCTTCTTCCTCATCTGCCATAACCCGAGCCTCGCACATGGCGCGCGTTTTCACAACGCACCGTTTGACATGTTGGTGTGCGGCTTGACCCCGCATGCCATCGCGTGCATCCTGGAGCCGGATCGCTTGCGTAGTGATCCCGCCAACGAAAACGAAGGATGATCCCGCATGCGATCGACTTCACTGCCCGCCGCGCGCCGCCCGCTGGCGACGCCCGAGCAGATCGCCGAGTACTGCGGCGTGCCTCTCGGGACCGTCTACCAGTGGTCCTCGCGCGGCGGCGGTCCCAGGTTCATCAAGGTCGGCCGACACCTCCGGGCCCGCTGGTCCGACGTAGAGGCGTGGCTCGACGCGCAGACCATCGCTGCATAAGACGGGCCCCCACCTAACGGCCGGTGCTACCAACACCGACCCGGCAGGGGCCCTAGCCGATCCCAGCAACGCCGAAGCCCCGGGCTACATCGCTCGGCCAGAGCGCCCAGGGCTTCAACAAGAGAACGGACACACCGATGATTGCACAGCCGAAGGACATCGACCACGCCGTCCCCGCCCTGGACCTCACGCCGACCGGCAAGGTGCCTGCGGTCCTCAACGGACTCCCCGCCCAGCCCATCCCGCCCGCGGGGCTCACCGCCGAGCAGCGCGGCGCCGAATGGATGGCCCGCTACGGCTGCACCCCCTGGTGCGTCCTCGATCACGCCGGCACCGACGGCGAGCCCGGATGGCACCAGGGCCCCCGCGCGGCGGTCACCGCCCCCACCCCGTACGCGGACTCCATGCCCGGAGACGGCCTCGGCCTCGTCCTCGCCGCCCGCGTCACCACGGTGAACCAGGACGCCGCAGCCTTCGGTGTCGAAAGCCTCCTGTGGGTGGAGATCGACTGCGAGACCCTCGAACTCGACGTCGAGCAGACCGACGTGCTCATCAGCCGCTTGGAGCAGTTCCTGCCCGTGCTCCGTGCCCTGCGCGGACAGCTCGCCGAGGCGAGCGGCGGCGACTTCCCCGCCGACCCGGTAGCCAAGGCCCGCTACATGGCCGAGATGGACGAGCGGGTCAAGACCCGTACCGCCGAGCTGCTCGCGGCCGAGGCCAGCAAGTGAACGGCCGGTCCACCACACGGTCCCGCCTGGTCGCCGCAGCGGCCGGGCGGGGCCCCGCCGTACGCGCCGAGTACCGGCTGAGACTTCCGAGCGAACACGGTGTCATCCGCGCCGGATTCCTAAGCGAGTACTACCGGCCCTTCCCCGTGGGCTCCTGCGTCGTCCTCGACGCAGGCGACGGCCACGTCATGCACACCTCGGACGCGCGGGTCATCGGCCGTGCTCTTGCCCACTGCTCACAGATCACCATCAGCGGCACCGCCGACCACAGCACGCGCGGACAGGTTGACGACTTCGGGCTGATCCACGGCCTCGACGCGATCGCCAACGTCATCAGCCAGGCCGCGCACGCCCTCGCAATGGAGCGGTAAGTGACCAACCCCGAAGACGAGTTCATGCGTGTTCCCCCGCACGATGCGGAGGCAGAGCGCGCCGTCCTCGGCGGCATGATGCTCTACCGGGACTCGATCCCGGACGTGGTCGAAATCCTCGAAGGCACCGAGTTCTACAAGCCCGCCAACGAGACCGTGTACCGCGCGATCGTCCAGCTAGCCGCGGCGGGCGAGCCCGTCGACCCGATCACTCTGGCGAACGCGCTCCGGACGTCCGGCGACCTCACGCGCGTCGGCGGGGCGCCCGCCCTGCACAACCTGGCCAACACATCGTTTAGCGTGGCCAACGCGCACGGCTACGCCGAGATCGTCCGGGAAATGGCCGTGCGGCGTCGTCTCGCGCAAGTCGCCGAGCAGGCTGCACATCTGGCCCGCTCGGGTGATGGGGACCTCGACGGCATCCTCGCCCAGGTCAGCTCAGACCTCACTGCCATCGGCACGGAATCAGTCCGCTGTTCGAGCGCAACCGGCTGGGACTTCACGGACCTTGGGCCCGTGCTCGACGGGACATACAAGCCCGTCACGGCCTGTGTCGGTGCGCGTGACGACGGGATCGGGTTGTTCTACCCCGGACGGGTCAACGGCGTCCAAGGCGAGTCCGAGGCAGGCAAATCCTGGCTCGCGCTCATCGCCGCTCTGGCCGAGATCAACCGCGGCAACCACGTGGTCTACATCGACTTCGAGGACAGCGAAGAGGGCGTAGTCGGGCGCCTGCTGCTGATCGGTGCCGTACCTGAGGACCTTCGCGAGCGCTTCCACTACGTACGCCCGGGCGCCATCCCCTCACCCGCCGCCCTGGCCGCGTTCGTCAAGCGGGTGGGCGAGCTGGAACCCACGCTCATCGTGGTCGACGGCGTCACCGAAGCCATGTCGTTGCTCGGGCTAGAGCTGAAGGACAACACCGAGATCGCGAAGTTCGGCCGCATGCTGCTGCGGCCCCTCGCCAACACCGGGGCCGCGGTCGTCCCGCTCGACCACGTGGTGAAGAACAACGAGAGCCGCGGCCGGTACGCCCTCGGCGGCGTCCACAAGCTCAACGCCGTCGACGGCGTCCAGTACATGCTCGAAGCCGTCCGACCCTTCGGTATCAACACCGAGGGCCGCTCACGGCTCCGCATCGCCAAAGACCGGCCGGCGCAGGTCCGCAAGCACGCCCTGCCCGGCGGCAAGAACCCGATGCACTGGTTCGCCGACCTGGTCGTGAAGTCCGAGGGCGACCAGTTCGCCGAGGCGCACATCTACCCGCCCATGCAACGCGCCGACGACCCCACGGAGATGACCGCCGAGGAGGAGAAGGCCGCCAAGGAAGAGGCCGAGATCAAGGAGCGAGAGAGCAAGGTCATCACTGTCCTTAGGAGCAGCGAGACCAAGCTCAGCATGACCGAGCTCGTAGCGGTCGTGCCCGGACGGGCATCGGTCACCAGGCGAGCCGTAACGCGCCTGGTGGCCAACTGCCAGGTGATCACCCAGACCGGACCGCGGAACGCTGTGCTTCACGGCCTCCCCGCCCCGGAGGTGGCTACGGCGTGATCAGTCGACCTCGTCCCACCCCGTCCCGTGACTGCCCATCAGATTGCGCCCGTTCGGCATTCCCGCAGGTCACAGGCTTGCCGACCCCGTCCCGGCACCCCGTCCCGCTCGTCCCGCACATGACGGCCCGTCACGGGACGGGGTCACACCCCCTCCGGCCTGCACAAACCGCTGATTCCGCGACCCCGTCCCACCCCGTCCCCACCCCGTCCGGGACGACGTCAAACGACCCCGTCCCCCGTCCCCCGTTCTATAGGGGACGGGGACGCGGTCGAGCAGTCACATGCGCCACACAGACGGAACGGAACCCCATGGCCGACCACCTGAACCACGACGCCACCCGCCAGCCCTGACCGCGCGGACGGTCCAGTCCAAGCCTTACGCGCGAGAGGAGATCAACGCCGATGCCCGCACCCCTCACCCCCGAACAACGCGAGGCCGTCCTCGCTGCCGCCCGGTCCGGCGCCTCACGGAACGAGGTGGCACGACAGACCGGGGTGTCCCCAGCCAGCGTCACCCGTATCTGCACCGCGGCCGGCGTCTCCTTCGACCGCACGGCCACCGCGATTGCCGTGGAGGCCCGCGTCATTGATCAGAAGGCGGCCCGCGTGAACCTGGCGGGCAACCTGCTCGATGACGTTGCAGAGGCCCGTGTACGTCTGCACCGGACCAGCGAGCCGCGGGACTTTTTCGACCTGGCCCGCTCCGTCGCAGTGCTCACGAACGCGCACGTACGGATCATCAGCGTGGACGGGCCGCCGGACGAGTCCGCGGAAGTGGGCAGCATGCTCGGCAACCTCTTCAAGATGCTCCAGGCGCAGCACGGGGCCGATCAGGAGCAGTACCCCGAGGCGACGCGCCCGCCAGTTCTGGAGCCTCCGCAGGGGGACGACCAGCCATGAACCAAGGGCAGATCCGGGACCGTGTATGGGCGATCCTCGCCACCATTGCTGACGACCGGTACGAGGACGTTGACGCGCTCCTGGTCGACCTCAACGAGGACGACCTCGGGCACGTCGTATCCGGCCTCGCAGCCCTCGCCGTGGGCTTCCTGATGCCGCGCGGCACCCGCTGGCAGGACACCGGCCGACGCTCCCGTGCCGCTGACGCGCTGCGGGCCGAGCTGCTGCACCGCGCAGCCGAGGGGCCGCATGGTGACGACGTCGCATAGGCCAGCGGTCATCGAGGCCGGCGGCGTGTTCCTGCCCGCAGAGGTCTGCCACCCCCTGTGGCTGGCTCTGCGCGCGCAGCTGGCCCGGCATCGCGCGGACGGGGGACAGGTCCGGCCCGAAGTCGCCGCGGCTCTCGACGCGTTGCGCGCGGCGGGCCTCGAACACCTCACGTCCGCGAGCGGACATGCGGAGCGGACACCAGCGGACATCGGCGCACCCTCAACGCGTGCCCTGGTCACCACCGAGGAGCTTGCCGGCCGCCTCGGGGTGACCGGTCGGCACCTTCGGCGCCTGGCTGCACAGCACGGCGTTACGGCCGCCGCACGGGGGCTGTGGCATCCCGACGACGCCGAGCACCTCGCCCGCTCCCACAGGAAGGCCGCATGATGCCCCCCAAGCCGATGCCCACACACGACCAGGACCCAGACGTCACGGCCGCCCGCGAGGCACAGACCGCGTACCTCGCCGCCGTCCAGACCGCCCGGTCCGAGTACCGGCTGTCCGACCTCGCGAAGGCCGAGGCGGTCGATGCCGCGTACACCACGTACGTCACGGCGCTTCAGACCGCGTGGGACGGGCTCACGGAGCGGCGCAGAGCCCGCCTGGAGCACCTGGAGCAGCTCGTTCCCATCGGGCCGGGCATCCCCGCGGACGCAACCCCAGCGGACCGTGCTGTCCTGATGACCGCCTTCCGAGCCGCCTTCGACAAGGCCAACTCGACCGACCGGCCCGGCCGCGTACGCATGCTCCAGGACGCGGAGCGGTGGGACGACGACGCCGCACGCCGCGGTGCCCTCACGGCGATCGTGGACAACTCGGAGTGGCACGCCATCCGCGATTGGGCGAACCAGCACCTGACAACGGCCGGCTACCTCGAAGAGGTGACAGAGCTGCGGGCAGCTCTCGCGGGCACGTCCACGAAGCCAGATCACCGGCTCGCGGTGCAGGCGTGCCGCGCCGTACGGCCGCCGCAGGAGGTACAGGCCCTGCCTCAGCTCATCCGCCTTCGGGACGCGAGGGAGACAGAGGGACAGCGGACGTCCGCGGCCGCCCGAACGCACAGCGTGGCGCACTCCCGCTTTCCGCAGCCCGGCCGTTTCGCCTAACCCCTCGCCCGTCCTTCGGGGCGGGCCGCCCGTGATGCACGACGCCCCCTCCAGGCAGAGCCAGGAGGGGGCGCATTCGTCATTTCCCCTTCAAAGAAGGGGAGTAGCGTTCTGAGTGTCTAGGTCAGAACGGAGCCCAGTATGCCCGATCCCAACGACACTCAGGCAGACGTACGCACCTTCGGCGAGCGCGTCCGGCGCGCACGAGAGCGCAAGGGCGTAACACGCGCTACAGCGGCCGCACGCGTCGGCAAGTCCTACGAATGGTGGAAGGCGATCGAGTCAGGCCGCCTGCGCATGCCGCGCCTGCCCATGCTGATGCGCATGGCCGACGTCCTCGATGTTCAGTCCCTCGCCGACCTCACGGGCGACGACCGCGTCACCGCATCCACCTACCGCAACGTCGCTCACCCCTCACTCCAGCGGGTGAAGAACTCCCTCACCACCTACACCTTCCAGACAGCAGGCGACGAGCCACCCCGAGCCGCCGAACTGGCCGCCCGCGTACGGCAGGCGTGGCTCATGTGGCACGGCATCGGCGACCACCGCACCAATGTGGCTGACGTGCTGCCCGGCCTGCTCGCCGACGCTCAACACGCCAGCCGCGCGCTGGAAGGCACAGAACGGCGCCGGGCCCTGGCGGCGCTCGCTGAGACCTACCACCTCACTCAGCTGTATCTCAGCTTCCAGCCCGCCCCCGAGCTGGTCATGCTGACCGGCGACCGAGCCATGGCCGCCGCGCAGGACGCAGACAGCCCACAGGCCATCGCCGGGGCCGCCTGGTACATGAACCACATCTACCGGGACGCGGGCGAGGCGCACGAGGCGCGCGTCGAGCTGGCGATGAAGGCCGCCGAGCTGCTGCGCCCGGACCGCGGCGAGGAGGACACGGCCCGGCACGGTCTGCTGCACCTGGCGGCGGCACTGTCGTACGCGAAGGTCGGCAAGAAGGGCAGCGCCGAGTACCACTGGAACAAGGCGGACGACGCGGCGCGCACCCTTGGCGACGCCTACAGCCACCCTTATCTGATCTTCGGGCGGGGCATGGTGGACGCCTATCAGCTGACGATGAACGTGGACATGGCCCAGAGCGGGCCCGCTGTTGCGGCCGCCGCAAATCTGGACTTGGAGACCATGCCCTCGGCCACCCGCCGCGGCTTCCATTCCATCGAGCAGGCCCGTGCGCACAGCCTTGCGGGCGAGGACGTCGCGGTCGTGCACTTCCTCAGCCGCGCTTACGAGACGTCACCGGAGACGGCGCGCTACAACCTCTTCGCCCGCAGCACGGTTGCGGACCTTGTGGAGTCGGGGCCGGCGGCGATCCGGCCGACCGCGCGGACGCTCGCGCGGGAGTGGGGGGTACCTGCGTAGGTACAACTTGTACCGAAACCAAGGGGGTACGGACCGTACCCATGAGGTGACTCACACGGGCCTACCGTCAGTAAGGAGCTGATCACTGACGGCTGGGGAGACAACCCGTGATGACGATCAAGGTGTACCGAGTGGGCCGCGACGGGCAGAAACGCTCTGCCGGGGCGACCGTCACTGTGCCGAAGGGCGACGCCGACCGGATCCCCGAGAGCCTTGCCTATCCGGACTGCTCCTGTCCTCGCTGCCGGGTGAGGGCGACGTCATGAGGTCGGTCATCAAGCTTGCCGACTGGATCCTCGGCATCGACCGTACGGCCGGCGCGTCCGGGCCGATCTTCGAGCTGGCATGCACGACGTGCGGCGAGGGTTCGCAGGCCAGCGACAGCAAGACGGACCCGGAGCTGTGGGCGCTGGGGCACACGGGCCGGAACACGGATCACCGCTCGTTCCGTGCGACGACGACAGCCTTCTTCCGCACCGTGCCCGCCCCGGGCAACCCGCTGCACCGGGAGGAGTCGTGATCTGCGCCCGCTGCCAGCAGCCCATCAGCCGCGACCAGGACTACGAGACGCTGCAAAAGTTCTCCGACTCCGGCGCCGGGCCTGACCTCCACGTCCACAAAGTCTGCCCGCCGAACCGATGAGCCCCTGATCCCCGTGCCCGCGCGCTACTCCGATAGGGCCGCGCGGGCGCGGAAGCGAGACGCCCGGTTGGCAGAGCAGTACGGGCGTCTCGCTGCCTGGCCCCGGTCTGCCACTCGTCCCCCGTCATGGGGCAGGCCGGGGCCATCGAGCGGCCCCCGAAGCGCGTACGCGTGTCCGCGCCTCGGGGGCCGTTCTTTGTTCCGGGACCGTCAGCACTGCATATGGCCACGATCCGAGCGGGGGCAACGACTCGCGGGTCCCGTGCCACGGTTGCCGTATGGAACGAGAGCGAGCACGCAGATGCACCCAGTCCGAGCACAACAACATGCGCCGCAGCCCCTGCCCCGCTTGCGGCCACCGATACCGCCCTGCGTGGACTCCGGTCCCGGATCTGAAGGGCGGCGAACTTGACCCGGTCGGCACTCTGATGTGGGACTGCCCCCGAGAGCTCTGCGACTACAGCCCGGACCTGTAGAGCCATCCGCAGAAGAGACCCCGACCCACGCTGCACCGAGGTGCACAACGACGGCGCGCACGCAGGCCCCCGCAGGAGAGTTGCGGGGGCCTGCGTGCTGCTGCTGCGGGCTGGGGACGATCAGTGGCTGTGCGGCGGGTACCACCAGCCACAGACCGCGCAGTACACGAGATCAGCGGCGGCGCTCAGCAGGCGTCGGATCATGAGTCATCCACGTCCCCGCGCACCTGATGAGAACCTCTGAAAACAACCAGTGCTGCTCTTCGTTCCCCAGTGGGGTGCCTGGGGCAACTGTGACGGGGCCGCCCGCTTGTGAAGTGTGCGGACCGTGACGCCCCGTCAAGGGCGCCTGCGGCGTCGCTACGCGATGAGCGTGACGGTGACCTGGCCGGCGAAGCCACCCGCGTCTCCATCCGCATGCGCGGCCTGCTCACGCAGATCCATCCGCACCTGGCATCGTGCTTCAACGCTGGTGGCCGGCATAGTCCACGGCGCCCCCGCCCGCCAAGCCCTGATCGCCGCCGTCAACAGGGACCAGGCGCTGAACCTCAATGCGTCGTCCCAACAAACCACCGTTGGTCTATGAGTTGCCGGGGATGTTGGCTGGTGAAGCGGCTACTCCGGGCTCGGCGGGGAGTGCGAGTTCGGCGACGGCTCCGCCGTCAGGCGCGTTCGAGAACCGCAGCGCGGCCCCGAGGATTTGGGCTTGCCCGATGGCGATGGTCAGCCCGAGGCCGTGACCGGTTTTCTTGCCGCTGCTGGACTGGCTCCTGAACCGCTGGGGGCCGTGGTCGAGGAGATAGCCAGGGTAGCCGTCCCCGTGGTCCCGCACGGTGATGACCTGGCCTTCGACTGTCAGGACCACCGGCAGACGGCCGTGTTTGTGGGCGTTGGAGACGAGGTTCCCCAGCACACGCTGGAGCCTTCGCTGGTCGGTCTCCACCCGGGTGTCCCGCTTAATGCGGACCTCGGCCTCCAGCCCGGTGGCCAGCACCGCCCGCTCGGCCAGCGGCCCCAGTTGATGAACGTCGATGTCGGCCTGCTCCACCTCCGCATCCAAGCGGGAGATCTCCAGCAGATCCTCGGTCAGTCGGCCCATGGTCCGGATACGGTCCTGCACCATCTCGGTCGGTCGGCCGGGCGGGAGCAGCTCTGCCGCCACGCGCAGCCCGGTGAGCGGGGTGCGCAGCTCATGAGCCACGTCGGCGGTGAAACGCTGCTCGCTGTGCAACTTGGCCTGCAAGGTGGCGGCCATCGCGTCGAGTGCGGCCGCCACCGCGGCTGCCTCGTCCTGGGCATATTCGGGACGTAGGACACAGGGATCGTCCACGCGGGCGTCGAGATCACCGGTGCTGATTCTGCGAGCCACCTGGGCGGTGTGGCGCAGCCGACGGGTGATACGGGAGACGGCGAGCAGCCCGACGATGAGTGTGAGGGCGATCGCGAGGGCTGAAGAGCCGATGATGGCCCGGTCCAGCCCGCGGAGCGCGGCGGCTTGCTGGGTGTAGTCGACATGGATGGCCAGCGCCTTGCCGTCGGCGGGGGCGACGGCCCACATTGCCGGGCGGCCCTTGTGGTCGGCGAGCTGTGTGCCGCGCTCATCCCGCAGTGCCATGGCGCGGAGCGAGGCGGGGAGGTCCGCGGGATTCACCGCGGCGTTGCGGCCGAGGGGTTCCCCGGCGACGTACGCGTCTGCGACGGAGTCCAGTTCGGTCAAGGCCGCACTGCGGGCCTGGCTTTCGATCTGCCGGCCGACCAGGATGTGTACCAGGACGCCGACCACCGCGGCGAGAACGCAACACATGACGATGACGAAGACGGCGAACTTCCAGTAGAGCGTCGCCATCCAGGCGGGCAGGCGCAGCCGCGCCCGGCGGGCGCTCACGGCGTGCGCTTCGGGGCGGGGGCGGCGGAGTCTGCTTGGTCGAACTCCATTGCGCGCAGGGCCATGGTTTGCTTCCGGGCGTCCCACCCGTACACCGTGCGCATCTCGTACCCGGGCGTGCCCGTGGGCTCCCGCAGGATCAGATCGCCGTTCGCGATCTCCACCGACCCCACAGCCGAGCCGGCATCCATGATCCAGGTCACCACCCCGTCGTTGAGCTTGAAGACCCACAGTGCCAGGGAATCGTCCGGCGTCTCGATGCCGACTATCAAATCGACCTCCCCATCGCCCGTCAGATCCCGGTACTGCGGTGTCCACACCGGACAGTGCGCCGGCTCGGAGGCGCATGCGTCGATCTTCCGCGTGGTGTCGGCGTCGAACAGCGGCTCCCCGTCGAAAGCGGAACCCGCGGCCACCTGCGCCCTCACGACGGTGAGCAGGTTCGCCTTGCGGATGTCCCCCGATGGCACGCGGGGCACCCCAGGAACGGCCGCAGGCAGGTCCTCCCCCCGTCCGGGCTCGGGTTGCGACGCGCGCTTCCGATCGGGCCACAGCTGCGCCGGGGCGGAGGCGGCCGACGTGCGGCCGGCGCTCACGGGCTCCCCGCTCGCCGTACAGCTGCTCACCAGCAGGACCACGCCCGTCACTGCGATGGCGAACGACGTCATCCGTACATGCCCGGGGGGTGACAAGGAACGGAGAAGAGTCACATCTTTTCCAACCGTGGTACGGGCTAAGCCTGTTCGGATCATAATCGTACGGGTGCACGGTTGTAGCCGCGGAACGCAGGCGGGCGCCGCAGCGGTTGGCGGGGGGTGCGGCGTCCCTCAGCGGGCTTGCGGGCTACTGCCCAGGCCGAGGCCGCCCGTGCTCGTTGTGCTCGGCGTGTCAGGCGTCGATGTCGGCCTGGCGGCAGGCCGAGAGGTCCGGACCTGGATTCGCTGGCGAGCGATCGCTGAGATCGTCCAGCCCTGCCGACGCAGAGCATGAGCGTCCACGTCTTCCTCCTGCGCGAGCATTCAGGCCCCCGAACAGGCCGTACTTCATGCGCACGCAGGCCCTCCCGTTGAACACCCACCCACTCCGACACACCGAGCAAATGGGGAGATCAACAGAGCAGGTTTGCCCCCACCTCAGAGCACCCGGTGGTCACTTTCAGGGAGCGTCATCACACCGGGTAGACGGTGATCTGAGCCCCTTCTGCCGTGCGCTCCACTCGCGGGGTAGTTGGGTAGTTGTCGCTGGTCAACCCGGCAGGGGAGGGGTTGTGGACCTTGCCCGAGGGAGGGGATAGCTGTACGTCCCACACGGCCGTGAGGTCGTCCACGTGCACCCCGATCGACACCGAGCCCGCGACCTTCAGCGAGTCACGGACGGGGATGCCGAGCCGCTCGACGACCGCGCGCACGTCGGTCACGTCCCAGTCGAGATGCATGTCTGCGGCGTGCAGTCCGGCCAGCAGCTCGGCGAGGAGCACGCCGTTGCGGTCGCCGATCTGGTCGCGGATCCACTGGACGAACGCGGCCTGAGCCGCCTGCGCGCGCGCCTCCGCCGCGCCCGTACGCCACGCTGCGACGCACCAGCCGCCAGCCAGGGCCCACATGAGGCCCGGCGCGGCCAGAGCCATGCCGCCGAGCATCCACGTTCCGGCGAGCGTCCCGGTCAGACGACCGGCAGCGGCCTTCCCCGTGCCGGGCAGCAGCCATCGGCCGAACTGGCGGGCCAGCAGCCCCGATCCGCCTGCGATGCGCGCCAGTACGCGCCGCAGGCCCATCACAGCACTGCCATGAGGCTGAGGCCGAGGAGGTTCGCCCCGGACGCGAGCGGTACCGCGGCGGCCCCGGCGATCGCACCGGACAGGCCGAGGCAGATGCCGCACACAACACCCGCGGCGAGCTTGCCGTTCGGGACCTTGCCCGCGAACTTCCACAGGCCGATCAGGGTGACGGTCAGCAGGATGACGATGGCGTGCCCGCCGTTTGTCAGTGCCATCTGCGAGGCGCGGGTGACGTTCTGCGTGCCACCGCCGACGCCCCACACGAGGGTCAGGTCACCGAGGCCGTTCGCGCCCCACAGGGTGATGTCCGCGATCGAGCCGAGGATGCCGCCGGCGGACAGGACGAGGAGCATGCCGTAGGCGAGGGCGAGCAGGAACGGGGCGATCGCGGAGGGGCGCCGCTTCTCGCGGAACACCCACTTGAGGACGGTCAGGAGGAGCAGGGCCAGGCCGACGACGACGCCGCCGAGGGTAACGATGTTGGTGGTGATGTTCACGGTGTCCTCAGTGGAGGATGGCGACGCCGAGCGCCGCGAGAGTCAAGATCAGGGCGACGGTGCCTGTAATACGGGGCACGTCGTGGAGCGCGACGGCGCAGAGGCCGAACAGCGCGAGCAGCGCGGAGCCAGCGAAGAACGCGGCGAGCAGCAACCGGCTCACCCCGTCCCGGACGGGCTCGTATTACGCGGGTCCGCGGGCGCGACGGGGGCTGTCATACGCGCGTCGTACGGGGCCAGTCCGCAGTCTGTGACCTGCGGCATGACGCCTTCGGGGTAGTGACCGGACTCCCACGCGTGGCGCCACGCCCCGGCGATCAGGGAGACCGCTTCACGGACGGCGTCTGACGCTGTAATACCGGCGCGCATCATCACGGCGAGGTCGTCATACAGCGTCTCGTCGACGCGCACTGACAGGCCCTTGCCGGGCTTCGGCGGGGTGCTCACGCAGCCACCCCCCATGCGTCACGGCCGCCGAGGAGCAGCACCAGGCCGAGCGGCAGCGCCGAGCCCTTCGCCCCGTTGCAGGGCTCGCAGGCGAGCACCAGGTTGAAGGGCCGGTTGGTGGGCCACAGGCAGTACGGGACGTAGTGGTCGAGCGTCGCCATCGTGACGTCCGCGAACGGCGTACGGCAGTAGAAGCAGCGGCGGCCGTCGCGGCGGGCGAGGCGATAGCGCAGGGCTCGGCCTCGCTCGCCTCGGATGCAGCCGGCGCGGTGACGGCGGCTCACTGGGTGGCCTCGGTGCGCGGGGTGCCGTAGTGGCGGTAGCCGGTGGGCGGGTGCTCGGCGAGTCGCTCCCGCAGATACGCCACGGTCCACTCGATGCCGAGCGGGTTGCCGTCCAGCGTGCTGCGCAGGGCGATCACGGTGTGCATCACGCGGTCGGCGAGCACGCGGGCGTGCTGCTCGCTGTCTCCGAGGGTGGCGGGGTGGGGGATTTCGAGGGCTTCGAGGACGGCGGCGAGGAGATCGCGTACGTCGTGGGGCTGGGTAAGGTCACGCATGGGTCTGGACTCCCTTGATGCGAAGGGGCTTCGGATCAAGGCGCCGTCGTGATGTTCGAGCATCCGGCGGCGCCGCCGTGTCCACAGGGTGTGGACCGGCGGGAGTGCGGAGGGTCGCGGGCACCCGAGGGCACATCGAGGGCACCAGGCGCCGCGTAACACTGTGAAATGGTGGCAAATACTGTCAGTAGTTTCTGCACGTCAAACCCCCTTTCGGTGGTCACGTGCAGGTCAGGAGCTCATCCGGTAAGTACGTGAACTACCGCTGACTCCGGCGGGGCGCGCCGGGCGGACCGGGGGCGGAGCGGCTCGGTCGCTCGGCCCCCGCCCTGTGCAGGTGTGACGTCCAACCCCGCCCTGTGCAGGTGTGACGTCCAAATCCCGCCAGCTTCGGCGGGGCCGGGGTCGCAGACTCGTAGGCGTAGGACGCAGGACACGCTGCGAGGGAAGGACAAGCCATGACGGTCTACGCGACCATCGACAGCCCGCTGGGCGCTTTGCTGCTGGTCGGCGAGGAGTCCGCCACGGCGAAGGGCGGCACCGCACTCGCCTCGCTCTCACTGCCCGGACAGAAGGGCGCCCCCGTCGTCCAGGACGGGTGGCGGCGTGCCCCGGAGTCCTTCGAGGAGATCGGCACCCAGCTCACGTCGTACTTCGAGGGCCGGCTGACGCACTTCGAGATCGAGTACGTCGACGGCGGAACGGCGTTCCAGCGGCGCGTGTGGCAGGCACTGGAGGAGATTCCGTACGGGGAGACGGCGACGTACGGGGAGATCGCCGCGCGGGTCGGCACATCGGCGGTGGGCGTGCGCGCCGTGGGGACGGCGATCGGTCGCAATCCGCTGCTGGTCGTACGGCCGTGCCACCGGGTGATCGGGGCGGACGGGGCGCTTCGGGGGTACGCGGGCGGGCTTGAGCGCAAGGAGCGGCTCCTCGGGCTCGAAGGCGCCCTGGCGGCATCGTGAGCGGAACCCTGTTCCCGAGGGAACGGGCGGTCGTCGCCCCCGGCGCCGTGCATGTGCCGGGGTGGCTCCCCTTGGACCGGCAGCGGGAACTGGTCGAGGCATGCCGGAGCTGGGCGCGCGGTCCCGTACCGCTTCGGCACACCGCGCTGCCGGGCGGCGGCGTGATGTCCGTACAGACCGTGTGCGTCGGATGGCACTGGCAGCCGTACCGGTACTCCCGTACCGCGGACGATGTGAACGGCGCACGGGTCGCCGAATTCCCGGACTGGCTGGTGGACTTGGGGCGTAGGGCACTGGTCGAGGCGTACGGGGAGGATCAGGGTTGCTCCCCCGCCGAGTACAGCCCCGACACCGCGCTGATCAACTTTTATGACGGCGCGGCGAGGATGGGCATGCACCGGGACAAGGAGGAACGGTCCGGTGCGCCGGTGGTGTCGCTGAGCATCGGCGACAGCTGCGTCTTCCGGTTCGGCAACACCGAGACGCGGGGGCGGCCGTACACGGATGTGGAGCTGGCGTCCGGGGACCTGTTCGTCTTCGGAGGCCCGTCGCGCTTCGCGTACCACGGGGTGCCGAAGGTGTACGCGGGGACGGCCGACCCGGCGACGGGGATGAGCGGTGGACGCCTGAACATCACCCTGCGGGAGACCGGACTGCCGGACTGAGCGGACCCGGGGCGGGCTCCGGTTCGAGCCGGGTCCGAGTCGATGGTGCGCGTCCGCGTCCGGGCCCGCTTCCGGGCCCGCGTCCGGATGCGGACCATGCAGGGCCCGGAAGCGGCGCCGGCTAGCGCGAGCGGGAGTGGCCGAACACGATCCGGTAGGCGATCAGCAGGACGAGCGCGCCGCCGATGGCCGCGGCCCAAGTGGCGCCGTCGTAGAACTCATTGGTGATCGGCCGGTCCAGGAAGCGGGCCGATATCCAGCCGCCCGTGAAGGCACCGGCGATACCGATGAGAGTGGTGCCGATCAGGCCGCCCGGGTCGCGTCCCGGGAGCAGGATCTTGGCTATGGCCCCGGCAAGCAGTCCGAGGATGAGCCAGCTGATGATTCCCATGCCGTGAACCTGCCTTTCGTACGGTGTTGCCGTGGAGGACGCAGGCCGGACACGGCGTGGTTGCGGAGATCAGTAGCCTGCGACGCATGGCACAGGAGTTGCGGCGGTCACTGGGGGTCTTCGACGCGGTCGTGATCGGGCTGGGGTCGATGGTCGGGGCGGGCATCTTCGTGGCGCTGGGCCCGGCGGCCAGTGCTGCCGGGTCGGGGCTGTTGCTCGGCCTGGCGCTGGCCGCGGTGGTCGCGTACTGCAACGCCATGTCGTCGGCAAGGCTCGCCGCCCTGTATCCGGCATCCGGCGGGACCTACGTGTACGGACGGGAGCGGCTCGGCGCGTTCTGGGGGTATCTGGCGGGCTGGGCGTTCGTCGTGGGGAAGACGGCATCGTGTGCGGCGATGGCGCTGACGGTCGGGGCCTACGCGTGGCCGGGGCAGGCGCACGCGGTGGCGGTCGCCGCGGTGGCGGCGCTGACTGCCGTGAACTATGGGGGCGTTCAGAAGTCGGCGTGGCTGACGCGGGCGATCGTGGCTGTGGTGCTGGCGGTCCTCGCGGCGGTCGTGGTGGTCTCCCTCGGGTCGGGGGCTGCGGACTTCGGACGGCTGGACGTGGGCGCGGACGCCTCGGCCGGCGGGGTGCTGCAGGCGGCGGGGCTGCTGTTCTTCGCCTTCGCCGGGTACGCGCGGATCGCCACGCTGGGCGAGGAGGTGCGCGATCCGGCACGTACCATCCCGCGCGCCGTCCCGCTGGCGCTGGGCATCGCTCTGGTGGTCTATGTGTGCGTCGCGGTCTCCGTCCTCTCTGTGCTGGGAGCCGGTGATTTGGGGCGGGCGACAGCTCCGCTCGTCGATGCCGTACGGGCGGCGGGCGCCCAGTGGCTGGCGCCCGTCGTTCGGGTGGGGGCCGCGGTGGCGGCGCTCGGGTCTCTGCTCGCGCTGATTCTCGGCGTCTCCCGTACGACGCTGGCGATGGCCCGGGACGGCCATCTGCCGGGAGCGCTGGCCGCCGTGCACCCGCGGTTCCAGGTGCCGCACCGTGCGGAGCTGGCCGTGGGGGCGGTCGTCGCGGTGGTGGCGGCGACGGCGGATGTGCGTGGGGCGATCGGCTTTTCGTCGTTCGGAGTGCTGGTGTACTACACAATCGCCAACGCCTCGGCCTGGACGCTGAGTTCCCGGGGCCGAGTAGTGGCGAGTACTGGCCTTGTCGGTTGCCTGGTGCTGGCTTTCGCGCTACCACTGTCGTCTGTGGCCGCGGGCGCGGCAGTGCTGGCGGTGGGCGCGGTGGTGTACGGGGTGCGGCGGCTCTGAAGCCTCACATTCGGGCGCGGAACTCCGCCCGGCACGGCCCGGCTACGAGGGCGGTCGGCGAAGGGCCGTTCCGCGCCTAACGAGAGGTGAACGGCTGGTCCGTGCGGACGATCTCCTTGCCGAAGGGCAGCAGGGAGACCGGGATCAGCTTGAAGTTGGCGATGGCCAACGGGATGCCGATGATCGTGATGAACAGGGCGATGCCGGTGACGATGTGGCCCAGTGCCAGCCACCAGCCGGCCAGGACCAGCCACAGCACATTGCCGACGCAGGACGGCGCGCCGGCGTCGCGGCGCTCGACCACGGTGTAGCCGAAGGGCCAGAGAGCGTAGATACCGATACGGAACGCGGCCAGGCCGAAGGGGATGCCGATGATGGTGATGCACAGCAGCAGTCCGGCGAACAGGTAGCCGAGGAACATCCAGAAGCCGCACAGGATCAGCCATATGACGTTCAGGATTGTCTTCACGGTCGGTGACCTGCCATTTGCTCGAGTCTGGCGATGCGCTCCGCCATGGGTGGGTGGGTGGAGAACATTCTGGAGAGCCCCTGGCCTGGACGGAAGGGATTCGCGATCATCATATGGCTCGCAGTCTCCAGCCGCGGCTCGGGCGGCAGCGGCAACTGCTTCGTACCGGCGTCGAGTTTGCGCAGGGCGCTCGCCAGGGCGAGCGGGTCGCCGGTGAGCTGAGCGCCCGAAGTGTCGGCCTCGTACTCGCGCGAACGGCTGACGGCGAGCTGGATCACGGAAGCGGCCAGCGGGCCCAGGATCATGACCAGCAGCATGCCGACGAGGCCCGGACCCTCGTCGTCGTCGGAGCGGCCGATGGGGATCAGCCAGGCGAAGTTCACCAGGAACATCACCACGGAGGCGAGCGCGCCGGCGACCGAGGAGATGAGGATGTCGCGGTTGTAGACATGGCTCAGCTCGTGGCCGATGACGCCGCGCAGCTCGCGTTCGTCGAGGATCCGCAGGATCCCCTCGGTGCAACAGACCGCGGCATTGCGCGGGTTGCGGCCGGTGGCGAAGGCATTGGGGGCCTGGGTCGGCGAGATGTAGAGGCGGGGCATGGGCTGGCGGGCGGCGGTCGACAGCTCGCGGACGATGCGGTAGAGCGCGGGTGCCTCGAATTCACTGACGGGGCGGGCGCGCATGGCCCGCAGCGCCAGCTTGTCGCTGTTCCAGTAGGCGTACGCATTGGTGCCGAGCGCCACGAGGAGCGCGACGAGCAGGCCCGTACGGCCGAAGAAGCTGCCGATGACGAGGATGAGTGCGGACAGTCCCCCGAGGAGTACGGCGGTCTTCAGCCCATTGTGCCGGCGGTGCACGGTACGCCCTCCAAATGGTGCGGCAGGGGACCCTTTGCGTGGTGCTGCTCACTGTTCAGTGGACCCTTCTCTACTGGTCAACGCCAGGCGAAGGAGGCTAGTTCCCTTGTGCGCTCGGCCCTGGGCTGGGCCGTTCGGGTGGCGCTCAGAACAGGCTGCTCGCAGCGAAGCGAAGAACCAGCTGGGGGTAGCCGGAGAGGACGACACCGACGACGGCGGTCAGGACGATGGCGACAGTGACCGGCGTCGGGGCGCTGCTGCGGACCGGTTCGGCCGTCTCGGCACCCTCTTCGGCGGTCTCCGTGACAGCCTCCGGGGCTCGGAAGAGGATCGCCGTCCACTGCAGGTAGTAGTAAAGGGCGATCACGACATTGATGGCCATGACGACGGCCAGCCAGCCGAGGCCCGCTTCGACGGCCGAGGAGAAGACGGTCACCTTGGCGAACAGGCCGATGATGCCGGGCGGCAGACCGGCGAGGCAGAGCAGGAAGAAGCCCATGGCGAGGGCGACGAGCGGTCGGGTGGCGTAGAGGCCGCGGTAGTCGGAGATCCGGTTCAGCGGCTTCGTACGGGCGACGAGCGCCGCGACCGCGAAGGCCCCGAGGTTCACCACGGCGTACATGAGGGCGTACGCGACGGTCGCGCCGATCTGGTCGTCGCTGGAGTACGCCGCGGCCGCGATCGGCACCAGGAGGTAGCCGGCCTGCGCCACGGAGGACCAGGCCAGCAGGCGTACCGCGCTCCACGCGCGCGTGGCCGACTGGCGCAGCGCCGCGACATTGCCCGCCGTCATGGTGAGACCGGCGAGGACGGCGATGGCCGGACCCCAGACGTCGGCGTAAGCGGGGAACGCGATGACCGTCACCAGGATGAGTCCGGAGAACCCGACCGCCTTTCCGACGACGGAGAGATACGCGGCGACGGGCAGTGGGGCGCCCACATAGGTGTCGGGGACCCAGAAGTGGAAGGGGACCGCGGCCGTCTTGAAGGCGAAGCCGACGAGGGTCAGGGCGACGCCTGTCTTGGCGAGGGTGCCCAGCTGACCGGGGACGTTGTCGAGTCCGGCGGCGACCTGCGTGAGGTGGAGGGTGCCCGTCGCGGCGTACACGAAGCTCACGCCGAGGAGCATCACAGCAGTCGCGGTGACCGAGGAGAGGAAGAACTTCAGGGCTGCTTCGCTGGACAGCCGGTCTCCGCGCCTGAGGCCGACGAGCGCGAAGGCGGGCAGCGAGGCGACCTCGAGGGCGACGACGAGGGTGGCGAGGTCGCGCGAGGCGGGCAGCAGGGCGGCGCCGGCCGCGGAGGAGAGCAGCAGGAACCAGAACTCCCCTGCGGGAAGCTTGCTCCTGGTGTCGTGGAACGACAGCAGCCCGGTGAGCAGCGCGCCCCCGAGCACCAGGAACTGGATGACCAGCGCGAAGTGATCGGCGGTGTAGCTGCAGGCGTCGGCGTCCGTCGTGAGGCAGAACGTCGCGCGGTTGCCCTTGCGCAGCGGCAGGAGGGTGATGAGCGCGGCGACGAGGCCGGCGATCGCGACGACGCCGAGCAGCGGCTTGCGCTTCTCGGGCACGAAAAGGTCGGCGACGAGCACGATCAGGGCGACCACCGCGGTGATGGTGGGCGGCGCGATCGTGAGCCAGTCGACGGACTGGACGAGGCTGGTGACGCTGTCGGCTGCCACGGTCACGACTTGCCTCCTGCGAGGAGCTTCTGCACGGCCGGGTCGGTGAGGCCGAGGAGGACCGCGGGCCACAGTCCGGCGAGGACGGTGAGGGCGACGAGCGGGGTCCAGGCGGCGAATTCGTACGTCTGGATGTCGGCGAGCTCCGGTGTCCCCTCGGCGGGCTTCGCGCCCATGCAGACACGGCGTACGACGACGAGGAGGTACGCGGCGGTGAGCAGCGTGCCGAAGCCGGCGATCGCCATGAAGGTGAGGAAGGCGGGGCGGCTGAGCCCGTCGGCGGGGCGGAAGGCACCGAACATCGCGAGCATCTCGCCCCAGAATCCGGCCAGGCCCGGTAGCCCGAGGGAGGCGACGGCGCCGAAGGCGAGAAAGCCACCGAGGCGCGGGGCGCGGCCGTAGAGCGCGGCGCCGGTTGCGCCGGCGAGGGTGTCGAGGTCGGCCGTGCCGTAGCGGTCCTTGAGCGCTCCGACCAGGAAGAAGAGCAGGCCGGTGATGAGGCCGTGGGCGATGTTGGCGAAGAGCGCGCCGTTGACGCCGGTGGGGGTCAACGTGGCGATGCCGAGGAGCACGAAGCCCATGTGGCCGACGGAGGAGTATGCGATCAGTCGCTTGAGATCGCCGCCCGCACCCTGCTTGGCAAGTGCGAGGCAGGCGAGGGATCCGTAGACGATGCCGGCGACGGCGAAGGCGGCGAGATACGGCGCGAAAGTGTGCATGCCGTCGGGGGCGATGGGGAGCACGATACGGACAAATCCATACGTACCCATCTTCAGCAGCACGCCGGCGAGCAGGACGGAGCCGACAGTCGGCGCCGCGGTGTGGGCGTCCGGGAGCCAGCTGTGCAGCGGCCACATCGGAGTCTTCACGGCGAGGCCGATCCCGATCGCCAGAACCGCGATGACCTGCACGGATACGCTGAGCCCACGGCCGTTGTCAGTGGCGAGTGCCACCATGTCGAAGGTGCCGGTCTTCAGCCCGATCAGCAGCAGGCCGAGCAGCATCACGACGGAGCCGAGCAGCGTGTAGAGGATGAACTTCCAGGCGGCGGACTGCCGCGCCTCGCCGCCCCAGCGGGCGATGAGGAAGTACATCGGGATGAGGACGATCTCGAAGGCCAGGAAGAAGAGCAGCAGATCGAGGACGGCGAAGGTCGCGAGAGTCCCGGATTCGAGGACGAGCAGCAGCGCGACGAAGGCCTTCGGGGACGGGCCCGAAGGCATCTTGAAGTAGCTGTACAGCGCGCAGAGGAAGGTCAGCAGCGCGGTCAGGACGACAAGGGGGAGAGAAATGCCGTCGATGCCGAAGTGGATCCGCACATCGAGTGCGGCGATCCAGCTGATGTCCGTCGTGGCCTGCATCTTGGACGGCTGGTCATGGTCGAAGCCGAGCGCCAGGACGATCGCGGCGACGAGGATCACGCCGGTGACGGTCACGCCGTGGCGCAGGACCGCCTGGTCCGGGCTCTTGCCGCGCAGCCCGGGCGGGGCGGGCAGGAGCGCGGCCGCGGCGCCGACGAGCGGGCCGACGACGATGAACGCGAGAAGGAACTGCATCACGGACTCGCTGATATCGATCACGGCTCACGATCCGGCGTTGACGTTGGCAAGGACGACGGCGGCGATCGCCAGAGCGACGGAACCGGCGAGCAGCGCACCGAGGTAGGTCTGCACATTTCCGGTCTGGGCGCGGCGGACGGCGGCGCCGAGCCAGCGGGGACCGGTGCCCGCGCCGCGTACGTACGTCTCGACGACCTCGCGGTCGAGGAAGCGGACCAGCTGGGCGGCAGCCCGGACGGGACGTACGAACAGAGCGGAGTAGACGGCGTCGAGGTGGAAGCCGACCGCCGCGTGGCGGTGGAGCGGGCCGAGCAGGAGGCGGCCAGGGTCGCTCGGATCGGGGGCGGCAGCGGGACCGCCGAAGGCGGCGGTGTGGGCGGCGATGGCCTCGGCCTCGGAAACGAACGGCGCGGCGTCCGGGTGGGCGGCGACGACACCCATGGGCGTACGGGCGGCGTCCTGCCGGAACTGCAGGGCGCGCCAGGTGCCATAGGTGATCAGTCCGCCGACGAGCGCGACGCCGGTGCCGAGTACGGCGGTGGTGACGGTCGGGGTGAGGCTGTGGCCGTCGAACCAGTCGTCGATGTAGGTCAAGGTCAGCCCGAAACCGAGTGAGGGGATGGCGAGAACCCAGAGCACGGCGTTCATGGTGATGGGCTGTCGGCCGTGGTCGGGGGCTTCGACTCCACGGCCGCGGAAGGTGAGCAGCCAGAGGCGGGTCGCGTATGCGGCGGTGAGGAGGGCGGTCAGCAGTCCGGCGACGAGCACCAGCCACCCCGCGGCCCCGGGTGCGATGTCGGTTTCGCCGAGCGCGGCGTGCTCGGCGGCCACGAGGACGGCTTCTTTGGAGAAGAAGCCGGCGAAGGGAGGGATCGCGGCGAGCGCGAGCAGGGCGACAGTCATCGTCCAGTAGGCGTCGGGAACGCGCTTCGCGAGGCCGCTCATCCGGGACATGGTGGCGAGCGAGTTGGTGCCGGAGGCGTGGATGATCACGCCGGCGGCAAGGAAGAGCAGTGCCTTGAACGCTCCGTGAGACATGAGGTGGAAGACGGCGGCACCACGGTCACCGACGGCCAGGGCACCCGACATATAGCCGAGCTGGCCCATCGTCGAGTAGGCGAGGACACGCTTGATGTCGTCCTGGGCGAGGGCCGCGAGCCCCGAGCCGACCATGGTGACCGCGGCCATCACGGCGAGGACGGTGAGAGCTGCCGCGGAGGCTGCGAAGACGGGAAGGAGCCGGGCCACGAAGTAGATACCGGCCGCGACCATCGTCGCGGCGTGGATCAGCGCGGAGACGGGAGTGGGGCCCGCCATCGCGTCGGGCAGCCAGGTGTGCAGCGGGAACTGCGCCGACTTGCCCGCCACGCCCGCGAGGAGCAGCAGCGCGACGAGGGTGGGGTGCTGGATGCCACCGGCCGCGACGGAGCCGAGGATCCCGGTGATCTGGAACGTGCCGGCGTCGGCAGCGAGTGCGAACAGACCGATCAGAAAGGGGACATCGCCGAGCTTGGTGACCAGGAAGGCCTTGAGGGAGGCGGCTCGTGCCTCGGGCGTCTCCCAGTAGTGGCCGACGAGGAAGTACGAGCAGATGCCCATGATCTCCCAGCCGACCAGGAGCACCATCAGGTCGCCGGAGTAGACGACGAGCAGCATCGCGGAGGTGAAGAGGGAGACGAGAGCCGCGTACGAGGGATAGCGCGGGTCGTCGCGGAGATAGCCCGTCGAGTAGATCTGCACACAGGACGCGACGACCCCGACCAGCACGGCGACGAGGACCGCGAATCCGTCGAGGTAGAGGGCGAGGTCGATCGGGACCGACCCGGTGGGCGTGAGCTGGGTCGAGGCGTCGATCGCCTTCCCCCCACCCTGGCGGATCGCGACGACGACGGCGATGGCGGCTGCGCCGAGTGTCGGCAGGACGGCCAGGGGCCGTACGAAACCGGGGGCGGTGCGGCCGAGCAGTAGTCCGGCAGCGGCGCCCAGGAACGGAAGGAGGGGGACGAGGACGGCGAGGGTCGTAGTGGTCACGCGGTGGCCTCCGCCTTCTTCGCCGTGGCGGTCGCGTCGGAGGCGTCGGAGGTGTCAGGAGTGTCGTCGGGGCCCTCGGCGGTGTCGCGGAGTCTGTCGACGTCCGAGCTTCCGCGGTTGCGGTAGACCGTCAGGACGATCGCCAGGCCGATGCCGATCTCCGCGGCGGCGATGGCGATGGTGAAGAGGGTGAGTGCCTGGCCGGCGTGCAGGGTGTCGCGCAGCCAGACGTCGAAGGCGACGAGGTTGAGGTTGACGGCGTTGAGCATCAGCTCGACGGACATCAGGACAAGGATCGCGTTGCGGCGTGCGAGTACTCCGTACAGCCCCACGCTGAAGAGGAGGACGGCGAGCACGGCGGGATAGGCGAGGTGCATCAGCTCTTCCCCTCGGGGTCCTTGGCGTCCTTGGCGTCCTTGCGGGACAGGACGATCGCGCCGACGAGGGCGGCGAGCAGCAGTACGGAGAGCGCCTCGAAAGGCAGTACCCAGTGCCGGAAAAGGATCTGGCCGGCCACCTGGGTGGAGCCCTGGGCCGGTCCGTCCATGTCGATCCAAGTCGTACGGAACGCGTCCACGACCATCCAGACCAGGGAGCCCGCGGCGGCGACGGCCACGGAGAGGGCGACCCAGCGGTTTCCGGAGTCGGCGTCCGGGGAGCGGCCGATGGGGGCCTTGGTGAGCATCAGCCCGAAGAGAAGGAGGACGACCACGGAACCGACGTAGATCAGGACCTGTACCCAGGCGATGAACTCCGCCGTCAGCAGCAGGTACTCGACGGCGAGGCCGCCGAGCGCCACGACCAGCCAGAGGGCTGCGTGCACCAGCTGCTTTGTCGTGACGGCCATGACGGCCGCGCCGAGGGTGGCGAGGCCGACGAGGGCGAAGAGGATCTCGACGCCGGTCGGGGAGAGGAAGCCAGGGGTTTCGGCTGCGGCGAGCATCATGCCGGGCCTCCCTCGCCCGCGGGCGGCGAGGCCGGTGGGGTGCCGTCGGACGGCGGGGTGCCCCCTGCCCCCCGGGTGGTGGTGCCGTCGGTCCGGGTCGTGCCGTCGGACGGGTCGGCCGGTGCCTCGTTGGCCTCCGCCTGCGCGGCCACGAGCTTCTCGGCCGCCTTGCGGGCGGCGCCGAGCTCCTTCGGCTCCTCGGCGGCCGGGTCGAGCGCGGGCGGCGCGGGCACCGTCCACATCCACTCGCGGAGCTTGTCGCGTTCGTGGGTGAGCTCGCGGATGTCCGTCTCCGCGTACTCGAACTCCGGGGACCAGAACAGCGCGTCGAAAGGACAGACCTCGATGCAGATACCGCAGTACATACAGAGCGCGAAGTCGATGGCGAACCGGTCGAGGACATTGCGGCTGCGCTCGCGGCCGCCGGGGGCCGCGGCCGGGACCGTCTCCTTGTGGGAGTCGATGTAGATGCACCAGTCGGGGCACTCACGGGCGCAGAGCATGCAGACCGTGCAGTTCTCCTCGAACAGACCGATCACGCCGCGGGTGCGGGGCGGGAGTTCGGGCTGGGTGTCCGGGTACTGCGCGGTGACGGTCTTCTTCGTCATCGTCCGCAGGGTGACGGCGAGGCCCTTCGCGAGGCCGGATCCGGGGATCGGAGGCATTACTGGATCACCACCTTCACGATGCCGGTGAGGGCGATCTGGGCGAGGGCGAGCGGGACGAGTGTGGTCCAGGCGAGTTTCTGCAACTGGTCCTCGCGCATGCGTGGATAGCTCACGCGCAGCCAGATGACGACGAAGGCGAGCACGGCCGTCTTGAGCAGGGTCCAGACCCAGCCGAGGCCGTCGGCCCCGAACGGGCCGTGCCAGCCGCCCAGGAAAAGGACGGTGGTCAGACTGCACAGGACGACGATGCCCGCGTATTCGGCAAGCAGGAACAGCGCGAAACGGAGGCCGGTGTACTCGGTGTAGGCACCGAAGATGATCTCGGAGTCGGCGACCGGCATGTCGAAGGGCGGGCGCTGGAGTTCGGCGAGGCCCGCGACGAAGAAGACCAGGGCGCCCACGATCTGCCAGGGCAGCCACCACCACTCGAAGGCGTTCAGGATGCCGGGCAGCGAGACGGTGCCGGCCGCCATGGCGACGGAGGCGGCGGTCAACAACATCGGCAGCTCGTACGCCAGCAGCTGCGCGGCGGTACGGAGACCGCCGAGGAGGGAGAACTTATTGGCCGAGGCCCAGCCCGCCATCAGCGAGCCGAGCACCCCGACACCCATCACGGCGAGCACGAAGAAGATGCCCGCGTCGACGACCATCCCGACCGCGCCCTCGCTCGGGCCGATCGGGATCGCGACCAGTACGAGGAGGTACGGAAGGAGGGCGACGGCGGGGGCGAGTTGGAAGATCCGGCGGTCGGCGTTGGCCGGGACCACGTCCTCCTTCTGCGCGAACTTCACGCCGTCCGCGACGAGCTGGGCCCAGCCGTGGAAACCGCCCGCGTACATGGGGCCGAGGCGGCCTTGCATATGGGCCATCACCTTGTGCTCGGTCTGCCCGATGACAAGAGGAAGGACGAGGAACACGGCGAAGATGATGACCAGCCGGGTGGCGACGTCGAGAGCGTCGTTCACGCGTCTCCTCCGGGGCGTTCGGCCGAGTCGGGTGCGGATTCGTCGGTCTCGGGCGGGGTGGGTTCGGGCGAGGCGGGCTTGGTTGGGGCGGCTTCTTCGGCCGCCGCGGGAGCCTCGGGTGCCGGACCTTCAGGTGCGGGAGCCACGGGTGCGGGAGCCTCGGGTGCCGGACCTTCAGGTGCGGGAGCCTCGGGTGCGGCTGCGTCGTCGAAGGCGGGGCGCGGTTTGTGCCAGGGGGCGTCCGAACTGCGGGTCCCCTGCGCCGACTGCGGGGAGGGCGCCGCGGGCTCGCTGGGCGCCGCGGGAGCCTCGCGCGTCGCGGGGGCCTCCGGCGTCGCGGGCTTGCCCTCCGTCGCCTCCGTCCCCTGCTTCTCCTCCGTCGTCGCTGTCCGCTGCGTCGCCGAGCCCTCCGACACGCTCCGGGCACGACGAGGCGTGGCCGGAGCCTCGGGAGTCGTCGGCGTCGCCTCCGGTGTCTGGGACGCCGAGCCCTCCGAGACGCTACGGGCGCGACGAGGCGGGCGGTCGCCGGTGGCGCCGGCGCCGGCCGTGCGCGCCGCCCTCGCCGGGCGGGCAGTGGCCGGGGGGAGCTGACCCTTGAGGGGGCCCCATTCGTTCGGGTCCGGGACGCCGGGCGGGAGCATCTGGCGGCGCTTGGGGCCGCCGTGCTCCGACTCCCCCGGCTCCTTCGCGCCCGGCCACGCCTTCACGACCCGGGCCGCCAGGACGAAGTCCTTGCGCAGCGGGTGGCCCTCGAAGCCGTCCGGCAGGAGCAGCGGGACCAGGTGCGGGTGATCGGTGAAGGAGATGCCGAACATCTCGTGCGTCTCGCGCTCGTGCCAGGCGGCGCCCGCGTAGATCTCGACGGCGGACGGGAGTTCGGGGGCCTCGTGCGGGACCGTGGTGCGCACCAGCAGGCGGCGTACGCTCCGGCCCTCGAGAGACACGACATGGGCGCAGACCCGGAAGCCCGTACCCGGTTCGTCGACCGCGCTCAGCCAGTCGAAGTAGGTGCAGCCCAGCTTGTCGCGGGCGATCTCGAGCGCGGCGATCCAGGAGCCGACGGGGACGTCGACCGTGAGCAGGTCGTACGTCCGCTCGGCAGTGGCCTCCTCGCCGAAGATCTCGGCGGCGGCTTCCGGAAGGCGGTCGTAGGCGGTGGTGGTCACTCGGCACTCTCCTCCGGAGCCGGAGCCGTGGCCGGGGACGGCGCGGCCGGCGGCCGCACCAGGCCGCTCTGCAGAGCAGCGGCAGAGGGACGTGCGGAGTACCGCTCGCCGAGCGACTCGCGCGCGATCTTCTCCTGCAGCATCAGGATGCCCTGCAGCAGCGCCTCGGGACGGGGCGGGCAGCCGGGCACGTACACATCGACCGGGATGATCTGGTCGACGCCCTTGGTCACGGAGTACGAATCCCAGTACGGGCCGCCGCAGTTGGAGCAGGCACCGAAGGAGATGACGTACTTGGGCTCGGGCATCTGCTCGTACAGGCGCTTCACCGCAGGCGCCATCTTGTCCGTCACTGTGCCCGAGACGACCATCAGGTCCGCCTGACGCGGGCCGGGCGCGAAGGGGATCACGCCGAGCCGGATGAAGTCGTGGCGCGCCATCGAGGCGGCGATGAACTCGATCGCACAGCAGGCGAGCCCGAAGTTGAAGACCCAGAGGCTGTAGCGGCGCCCCCAGTTGAGGACCACCTTCATGGGTTCCGGGGCCAGGCGCGAAAGAACGCCCAGACGCTTCGGCTCCGGCAGGAGCTCCGGAGTCGCCGGAGTCGCCGCCGGGTTCGCCGGAGTCGCCGGGTTCGAAGAGATCTCCGGGGTCGAGGGGATCTCCGGGGTCACGCCCATGTCAGGACGCCCTTCTTCCATGCGTAGAGCAGTCCCACGGCCAGGAAGCCGAGGAAGATGAACATCTCCACGAGTGTCGTCGCGCCGTATCCGGCGGCGGCGAAGATCGTCGCCCACGGGAAGAGAAAGATCGAGTCGACGGCGAAGATCACGTACAGAAAGGCATAGATGTAGTAGCGGACCTGGGTGTGCGCCCAGCCCTCACCCACCGGGTCCACTCCGCATTCGTACGTCAGCAGTTTCTCCGGCGTCGGCACCACAGGCCGCAGCAGCCGCCCCGCCCCGAAGGCCACGGCGACGAACAGCACGCCGATCAGCGCGAGCAGCCCGACGACCGAATAGCTCTCGAAATAGCTGGCAAAGTGGTCCGCCGCGAGCACGGCCACGGTCGGTTCCGGCACGTCCGCCCCTCGCTCCCTGACCTCGTTGGTGATCCAGGTGATCTAGGTGATCTATTCGACGATCTGTACGACGATCTATACGCACGCGAGTCTAGGCCCTGCTAAAGCGACGGTAAGCAGTCGCGTCTCGCTTCAGGTGGGGTTATCCCTACTTCATCCCACCCATGTACCCCATGGCGTACGGCGACCCGGCCCGGCAGGGTGGGGCGTATGACCGCAAGCATCACCGTTCCCGACAACGACCGGCTGCCACCCGCGCGCTTCGCCTTCGGCCGCCACACCTGGACGGAGGTCGCGCATCTCCTCGCCAATCTGCCGATCGCCCTGGTCGGGTTTGTTTACGTAGCGTTCACGATCTTCACCGGCGTGGCACTGTCGGTGACGGTGATCGGTCTGCCGCTCCTCGCCCTCGGCCTCGCGGGCGCGCGCCGCCTCGGCAAGGCGGAGCGGGCCCGGGCCCGCGCGCTGCTCGGCGTACGGATAGATGAGCCGAGCCCGTTGCACGGGTCCCTGCACGGATCCCAGCGCCGCGACGGACTCGTCTCCTGGCTATGGGTGGGCCTGAAGGACCCGGTGGCGTGGCGGTCGGTGCTGTACTCCTTCATCCGGCTGCCCTGGGGTGTGCTGACCTTCACGATCACGCTGGTGAGCCTGTTCGTGCTCTGGCCCGTACTCCCCTTCGTCGCACGCGGACTGGCCAACGCCGACCGTGCGATGGTGCGCGGTCTGCTCTCCCCCTCCGACGAACTGGAGCGCCGTGTCGCCGAGTTGGAGTCGGACCGGGGTGTGGTCGTCGACACGGCAGCGGCGGATCTGCGCCGTATCGAGCGCGATCTGCACGACGGCGCGCAGGCCCGCCTGGTCGCGCTCGCCATGGGGCTCGGTCTCGCCAAGGAGAAGCTGCTCGAGGATCCGGACGCTGCCGCCCGCATGGTGGACGAGGCGCACGGCGAGGTGAAGGTGGCCCTGCAGGAGCTGCGCGATCTGGCCCGCGGCATCCATCCCGCCGTACTGACCGACCGCGGCCTGGATGCCGCGCTCTCCTCCGTCGCCTCACGCTGCACGGCCCCGGTGAAGGTGACCGTCGATCTGACCGAGCGCCCGGCCGAGGCGATCGAGGGCATCGCGTACTTCACCGTCTCCGAGCTGCTCCAGAACGTCAGCAAACACGCACAGGCGAAGAACGTCTCGGTGGATGTCTGGCGGGCGAACGACCGGCTGCTGATCCAGGTCCAGGACGACGGACGCGGCGGTGCGTCACTGGACGGCGGTACGGGCATGGCGGGTCTGGCCGAGCGGCTGGGCGCGGTGGACGGACTCTTCGTGCTGGACTCACCGGTCGGCGGGCCGACCATCGTCACGGCGGAGCTGCCGTGGCGGGAGCGCGGCAGCGGCAAACGCTGACGGGGGCAGCGCGGCCCGCGGGAGCGGCGCCGGGGCGCCGGGGCGCCGGGGGTTTCGGGGGGTGCCGGTCCGCCCCGCCCCGACATACCCCCATGGTGGGGAAAACCCCCGCCCCAAGACGGTAACCGCCCTCATGGTGTGTGGCTCGCAGCCGCATCAGCCTTGAGTCATGACAGCCCGCATCGCAGAACGGACGACATCGATGGCCACGGATTACCGACCGGAGACCCGGGATCACTTCATCCCCCCCGCACTGCGCGCACCGCTCGAGGGCCGCACCTGGCGCGAGTTCGGCTATCTGCTGCTGAGCCTCCCGATGAGCATCGTGTTCTTCACCTTCGCGATCACCACCGTCTCGCTCGGTGCGGGGCTGCTCGTCACCTTTCTCGGGATCCCGGTCCTGGCCGCCGGTCTGGTCGGCTGCCGCGGGCTCGGCGCGCTGGAGCGGGCCCGGGCCCGCGCCCTGCTGGGCCTCGACGTCGCCGACCCCGCGCCCCTGCGCGGCAAGAAGAGCGGGCTGATGCCCTGGGTCGGCGCGGTCCTCAAGAGCGGGGCATCCTGGCGGCATCTGATCTACGCGGTACTGCACTTCCCGTGGGCGGTCTTCGCCTTCTGCGTCTCGCTGACCTTCTGGGTGACCGGCTGGACCCTGCTGCTCTACCCGCTGTACCACTGGGTCTTCCCGCTGTACGCCGGCCAGGACGGCCTGCAGGTGTACGGCGACGGCACGCGCAACTTCTACCTGGACGAGCCCTTCGAGCTCGCCGTGACCAGCCTGATCGGCCTGGTCCTCACGCTCGCCACCCCCTGGCTCATGCGCGGTCTGGTGAGCGTGGACCGGGTGATGGTCGCCGGGCTCCTCGGGCCCTCCAGGCTCGCCACGCGCGTCGTCGAGCTGGAGTCGGACCGGGGTGTGGTCGTCGACACGGCAGCGGCGGATCTGCGCCGTATCGAGCGCGATCTGCACGACGGCGCGCAGGCCCGCCTGGTCGCGCTCGCCATGGACCTCGGTCTCGCCAAGGAGAAACTCCTCGAGGATCCGGACGCTGCCGCCCGCATGGTGGACGAGGCGCACGGCGAGGTGAAGGTGGCCCTGCAGGAGCTGCGCGATCTGGCCCGCGGCATCCATCCCGCCGTACTGACCGACCGCGGACTGGACGCCGCACTCTCGTCCGTCGCCTCACGCTGCACAGTCCCGGTGAGCGTGGAGGTGGACCTGCCCGCCAGGCCGGCCCCCGCCATCGAGGGCATCGCGTACTTCACCGTCTCCGAGCTGCTCCAGAACGTCAGCAAACACGCGCAGGCAGGCCGTGCCACGGTGGATGTCTGGCGCTCCCAGGACCGGCTGATGCTGCAGGTCACGGACGACGGCCGGGGCGGCGCGGACACCTCGGCCGGCACCGGCCTCGCGGGTCTGGCCGAGCGACTGGACGCCGTGGACGGAATCCTGGCCGTGGACTCACCGGTCGGAGGCCCGACGACCGTGACGGCCGAGCTTCCCTGGCGCGGCTGACCCCGAGAGCTCCTGCCCCACGTCGGGGCTCCCCGGCCCGAGGCCTCGACCCCCGAGCCCCGAGCCCGAACCCCAGACTCCCCCAGACTTCGTCCGGGGGTCCCCCACGAGGCTGAATGCCCCGCAATCCGGTCCGAATACTGGGATGCTGGAAGGTGCAGGGGTGGGAAGCAATCGACATGGGGGCTGCAGGGTTGTGGAGGACAGAGTGCGGGTGGTCATCGCCGAGGATTCAGTGCTGCTTCGGGAGGGCCTGACCCGGCTGCTGACCGACCGCGGACACGATGTCGTGGCCGGCGTGGGGGACGCGGATGCGCTGATCAAGACGGTCGCCGACCTGGCCGCGCAGGACGCGCTGCCGGATGTGGTGGTCGCGGACGTGCGGATGCCGCCCACTCATACGGATGAGGGCGTACGGGCGGCGGTGCGGCTGCGCAAGGAACATCCCGGGGTCGGGGTACTGGTCCTTTCGCAGTACGTCGAGGAGCAGTACGCCACCGAGCTGCTCGCGGGCAGCAGCCGCGGCGTGGGCTATCTGCTCAAGGACCGGGTCGCCGAGGTGCGTGAGTTCGTGGACGCCGTGGTCCGGGTGGCGCGGGGCGGTACCGCGCTGGACCCCGAGGTGGTGGCGCAGCTGCTGGGCCGGAGCCGTAAGCAGGATGTGCTGGCCGGGCTCACGCCGCGTGAGCGCGAAGTCCTCGGTCTCATGGCCGAGGGCCGGACGAACTCCGCGGTCGCCAAGCAGCTCGTGGTGAGCGACGGCGCGGTCGAGAAGCATGTCAGCAATATCTTCCTGAAGCTCGGACTCTCCCCCAGTGACGGGGATCATCGGCGTGTACTGGCGGTGCTGACCTACCTGAACTCCTAATTGACTGACACTCTGTCAGATATTGAGTGGAGCGGCAGACCCAGAACCAAATAATGGACAGGGAGCGTCTTTACCCATGGACCCGGGGGGCGGAGCGGAGCATGGCAAACCAGGGCATCAGAGCGTCTCAAAAAGACGTCCGGCATATGAGCGGTCCAGGGAAGGCCACCCTTACGGACGTAGGGTGGCATTGGGACGGCCGGTGGGCCGACCGGGCCCGAACAGCCGCCTCGAGGGAGGTCCAGTTCAGTGACCAGCCAGGTCAGTAGCCCAGCCGAGCAGGCCGATGACGAGGCCGATGAGGCTCTCGTCGGGGAGCAGCGCAGGCCCGCCGGCGAGAAGGAAATCCGTCGACTGGACCGGGTGATCATCCGCTTCGCGGGTGACTCCGGTGACGGTATGCAGCTCACAGGTGACAGGTTCACCTCGGAGACCGCGTCGTTCGGCAACGACCTCTCCACACTTCCGAACTTCCCCGCCGAGATCCGGGCGCCTGCCGGAACCCTCCCGGGCGTCTCCAGCTTCCAGCTGCATTTCGCAGACCACGACATCCTCACCCCGGGCGACGCGCCGAACGTGCTGGTCGCCATGAACCCCGCCGCCCTCAAGGCGAATATCGCCGATGTGCCGCGCGGCGGCGAGATCATCGTCAACACCGACGAATTCGCCAAGCGGGCGATGGCCAAGGTCGGCTACGACGCCTCACCCCTGGACGACGGCTCGCTGGATGCCTACCGCGTCCACCCGGTGCCGCTGACGACACTCACCATCGAGGCGCTCAAGGAGTACGGACTCTCCCGCAAGGAGGCCGAGCGCTCCAAGAACATGTTCGCGCTGGGGCTCCTGAGCTGGATGTACCACCGGCCGACCGAGGGCACCGAGACCTTCCTGCGCACCAAGTTCGCCAAGAAGCCGCAGATCGCCGAGGCGAACATCACGGCGTTCAGGGCGGGTTGGAACTTCGGCGAGACGACCGAGGACTTCGCGGTGTCCTACGAGGTCGCGCCGGCGAGCAAGGCGTTCCCCACCGGCACCTACCGCAATATCTCCGGGAATCTGGCCCTCTCCTACGGGCTGGTCGCCGCGAGCAAGCAGGCCGATCTGCCGCTCTACCTGGGCTCATACCCCATCACGCCGGCCTCCGACATCCTGCACGAGCTCTCGAAGCACAAGAACTTCGGCGTACGGACCTTCCAGGCCGAGGACGAGATCGCGGGCATCGGCGCGGCGCTGGGTGCGGCCTTCGGCGGCGCGCTCGGCGTCACCACCACTTCCGGCCCCGGCGTGGCGCTGAAGTCGGAGACCATCGGTCTTGCGGTCTCCCTGGAGCTGCCGCTGCTGATCGTGGACATCCAGCGCGGCGGCCCCTCGACCGGTCTGCCCACCAAGACCGAGCAGGCCGATCTGCTGCAGGCGATGTACGGACGCAACGGCGAGGCCCCGGTCCCGATCGTCGCGCCCCGTACGCCCGCCGACTGCTTCGACGCCGCTCTCGAGGCGGCCCGGATCGCGCTCACCTACCGCACCCCGGTGCTGCTGCTGAGCGACGGCTATCTGGCCAACGGCTCAGAACCGTGGCGGATCCCCGAGATCGACGAGCTCCCGGACCTGCGTGTGCAGTTCGCCACCGGCCCGAATCACGAGCTGGCTGACGGTACGGAGGTGTTCTGGCCGTACAAGCGTGATCCGCAGACCCTGGCGCGTCCCTGGGCGGTTCCGGGGACGCCCGGACTCGAGCACCGGATCGGCGGCATCGAGAAGCAGGACGGCACCGGCAACATCTCCTACGACCCCGCCAACCACGACTTCATGGTCCGCACCCGCCAGGCCAAGATCGACGGCATCGAGGTCCCCGACATCGAGGTCGACGATCCGCACGGCGCGACCACGCTCGTCCTGGGCTGGGGCTCGACGTACGGGCCGATCACGGCCGCCGTACGCCGACTGCGCACCGCCGGCCTCCCCATCGCGCAGGCCCATCTGCGCCACCTCAACCCGTTCCCGAGGAATCTGGGCGAGGTTCTGGAGCGTTACCAGAAGGTAGTGGTACCCGAGATGAACCTCGGCCAGCTCGCCACCTTGATCCGGGCGAGGTATCTGGTCGACGCACAGAGCTACAACCAGGTCAACGGCATGCCGTTCAAGGCCGAGCAGCTCGCCGCAGCTCTCAAGGAGGCCATCAATGACTGAGGCGCTCTCGCTGGTGCCCAAGGCCGACGCCAAGCAGTCCATGAAGGACTTCAAGTCCGATCAGGAAGTGCGCTGGTGCCCAGGCTGCGGTGACTACGCGATCCTCGCCGCCGTGCAGGGCTTCATGCCCGAACTCGGCCTGGCGAAGGAGAACATCGTCTTCGTCTCCGGAATCGGCTGCTCCTCCCGCTTCCCGTACTACATGAACACCTACGGGATGCACTCCATCCACGGCCGCGCTCCCGCCATCGCGACCGGGCTGGCGTCCTCGCGGCGCGATCTGTCGGTCTGGGTCGTCACCGGTGACGGCGACGCCCTCTCCATCGGCGGAAACCACCTGATCCACGCGCTGCGCCGCAATGTGAACCTGAAGATCCTGCTCTTCAACAACCGCATCTACGGACTCACCAAGGGCCAGTACAGCCCGACCTCCGAGGTCGGCAAGATCACCAAGTCGACGCCGATGGGCTCGCTGGACGCGCCCTTCAACCCGGTGTCGCTGGCGATCGGCGCCGAGGCGACCTTCGTGGCACGCACCGTGGACTCCGACCGCAAGCACCTCACCGAAGTGCTCCGCCAGGCCGCCGACCACCGGGGCACGGCGCTGGTGGAGATCTACCAGAACTGCAATATCTTCAACGACGGCGCCTTCGAGGTACTGAAGGACAAGCAGCAGGCGGAGGAGGCGATCATCCGCCTCGAGCACGGACAGCCCATCCGCTTCGGGAACGACGGCAACAAGGGTGTCGTACGGGACCTGGCGACGGGTGACCTGAAGGTCGTCGCCGTCACGCCGGAGAACGAGTCGCAGATCCTGGTCCACGACGCGCACAGCGCCAGCCCGACCACGGCCTTCGCGCTCTCCCGCCTTGCCGACCCGGACACTCTGCACCACACGCCCATCGGGGTGCTGCGCAGTGTGGACCGGCCGGTCTACGACACGATGATGGCCGACCAGCTCGACACCGCCATCGAGCAGAACGGCAAGGGTGACCTGGCCGCGCTGCTCGCCGGGAACGACACCTGGACCGTCGTCGGCTGACGCTCCACGCACCGTCCGAGGCCCGGATCTCCCGTCAGGAGGTCCGGGCTTCGTCGTACGCCGTGCGCGCCACCAGGACCTCTTGCATCCGCCGTTCCGTCCAGCGGGCCAGCCCCCACACCTGCTCGGCGGCCTCCTTGCCGAGCGCGGTCAGCGAGTAGTCGACGCGCGGCGGGATCACCGGCTTGGCATCGCGGTGCACAAAGCCGTCGCGCTCCAGCGTTTGGAGGGTCTGGGCGAGCATCTTCTCGCTGACACCACCGACCTCGCGGCGCAGCTCGCTGAAGCGGTACGAGCGCTCCAGCAGGGCGGCGAGAACGAGCACACCCCAGCGGCTGGTGACGTGCTCGAGGATCAGACGCGAGGGGCACATCGCGTGATTGACGTCGGGATCTCTACTTACGGCCATACCAGTACCTTACTTCAAAGTGGGTACTTACGCATGGTTAGTGCCCCACATAGGGTGAGCTCTGGAACCGCATCGAAGAAGGAGAAATCACCCATGAGCATCGTTGTCACCGGAGCCACCGGAGCCCTCGGCCGTCTCGTCGTCGACGAGCTGCTGGCCACGGTCCCCGCGGAGCGGATCGCCGCCGTCGTCCGCAGCAAGGAGAAGGCCGCGGACCTCACGGCGCGCGGCGTCGAGGTGCGCATCGCCGACTACAGCGAGCCCGAGTCGCTGGCCGGGGCCTTCCGCGCCGGCGACCGCGTCCTGCTGATTTCCAGCAGCGAGGTCGGACAACGGGTGCCGCAGCACACCGCGGTGATCGAGGCCGCAAAGGCGGCGGGCATCGCGCAGCTCGCGTACACCGGCGTACTGGGCGGGCCCGACGCCGACTTCCAGCTGGCCGCCGAGCACAAGGCCACCGAGCAGGTGATCCTCGACTCCGGGCTGCCGTACACCTTCCTGCGCAACGGCTGGTACACCGAGAACTACACCGAGCACCTCGCCCCGGTGCTGGAGCACTCCGCCGTGGTCGCGAGCGCGGGCGAGGGCCGGATAGCCTCCGCCGCCCGCGCGGACTACGCCGCGGCGGCGGCCGCCGTACTGACCGGCGAGGGCCACCTGGCGCAGACGTACGAACTGAGCGGCGACGCGGCCTGGTCCTTCGAGGAGTACGCCGCCGAGCTGTCCCGGCAGACCGGCCGGACGATCGCGTACAACAACGTCCCGGCGGGGACGCACCTGCAGATCCTCACCGGCGCGGGCCTGCCCGGGCCTCTCGCCGAGATCTTCGTCGACGTCGACGCGGCGGTCGGGCGCGGCCTGCTGGCCGGCACGACGGGCGACCTGGCCCGGCTGACCGGCCGTCCTACGACCCCGCTCGCCGACTCGGTCGCGGCGGCCCTCGCGACGGTCTGAACCGCTCGGACGACACGGCATGACGGACCAGTTCCGTCATGACCGTATAGCGATACGGACATGACAGCCTGCCCCTGCGCCGCGTACCTTCGACGAGGTGATGCACGCAGGGCAGGAGGGGCCAGTGAAGTCGGACGGTGAACAGCGGGCGGGACTGCTGTACGGGATCGGGGCCTACGGGATGTGGGGCCTGGTCCCGCTCTTCTGGCCGCTGCTGAAGCCGTCCGGTGCGGTGGAGATCCTCGCCCACCGGATGGTCTGGTCGCTGGTCGTCGTCGGCATCGCGCTGCTGGCGCTGAAGCGGTGGGGCTGGATCCGTGAGCTGATACGGCAGCCCCGGAAGCTGGGGCTCATCACGGTCGCGGCGGCGGTCATCACCGTCAACTGGGGCGTCTACATCTGGGCCGTGAACTCGGGCCATGTCGTCGAGGCCTCGCTCGGCTACTTCATCAACCCGCTGGTCACCATCGCGATGGGCGTACTGCTGCTGAAGGAGCGGCTGCGCCCGATGCAGTGGGCGGCGGTCGCCATCGGGTTCGCGGCGGTGCTGGTGCTGGCGATCGGCTACGGCCAGCCGCCGTGGATCTCGCTCACGCTCGCGTTCTCGTTCGCCACGTACGGCCTGGTCAAGAAGAAGGTCAACATCGGCGGTCTCGAGTCGCTGGCCGCGGAGACCGCGATCCAGTTCCTCCCGGCGCTGGGCTTTCTGCTCTGGCTGGGCGCGGACGGCTCGGCCACCTTCGGCACCCACGGCACCGGCCATGCGGCGCTGCTCGCCGCGACGGGCGTGGTGACCGCCGCGCCGCTGGTCTGCTTCGGCGCGGCGGCGATCCGGGTACCGCTCTCCACGCTGGGGCTGCTGCAGTATCTGGCTCCGGTCTTCCAGTTCCTGCTGGGGATCCTGTACTTCCACGAGGCGATGCCTGCGGAGCGGTGGGCGGGCTTCGCGCTGGTGTGGCTGGCGCTGACCTGCCTGACGTGGGACGCGCTGCGGACGGCTCGGCGTACTAAGGCGGCGGCGCTGCGCCTCGCGAGCGCGGCCCGCACGGCTGCGGCGGCCGCATCCGCACCCGCACCCGCACCGGCTTCGGCTCCCGCACCGCAGACGGAACCCACCGTCTGACGCACGGCGGGACTCCCGGACCGGCCGGACCCGCCTTCCGGCGGGCGCGACGCGGGCCGCGGCCCCCGCACCGCAGGCGGAACCGACGCCTGACGCGCGGCCACGCACGCGCCGCGGCCGAGCCCCGCGTTGCGCGGCACGCCGCGGCACCACGCCGCGACAGCTCGTCGATCAGCGTGAAGGTCTCCTCGGGGTCGGCGCTCTCGTACTCCCGCCGACGCCGGCGCGCGGCCCGGCCTCGGGATGCCGGCAGGCCCAAGTGCTCCTTGGGCGTGACGCAGCAGCGCCCCGGCCCGCAGAACCGCCTGACGCCCGCGGCGTGCACTACGCGCTCGCATTGGGCGCGTATACCGCGGGCGTCGTCAGCAGGCGAAGCGCCTCAGACCGCTGCCAGGGCGCCGGTGATCTCGTCCATCACAGCCTTCCAGTGCGCCCGCTGCCGCTCGCGCTCCTCGGCGTCCGCGAGATGCTCCTGGTGGAAGCGGAGCAGTGTCTTTCCCTCCCCGGACGCCGAGACCGCGACCTGGAGGGTGGTCGTGCCGTACGTCAGTCGGATGCGGTCACCGGGCCGGTAACTGCGCACCTCGCCCGCGATGCCGTCCCCGGTTTCGTACGACTCCCCCTTACCGGTGGGCAGTTGGGCGCCCTTGCCGAGCCGGCGGGCGACGCCTTCCGGGCTGACGATGAAGTCCCACACGGTGGACACGGGCAGCGGCAAGGTCCTGGAGACGCCGATCTCCCAGCCGGCGTCCCGGGTCAGTCCTGTGGGCATCGTTCGTCTCCTTCTGCGAGCTCTGCGTGGCGGACGCGATGCGCCCGGACCTTGCTGCGATTGCCGCACCGTTCCATCGCGCACCAGCGGCGGCGGCCCGGTCGTGAAGTGTCGACGAAGACCAAATAGCAGTCGTGCGCACCGCATTCGCGGATGCGGTGTGCGTACGGACCGGTGAAGAGGTCCACGGCATCGCGCGCCACGGCCGACAGCAGCTGGGTGCCGGTGGCTCCGGGCGCCCAGTCGCGGCCGCCCCGGTCGGTGATCCGAGGTGCGAGCGGGGGCTGCGCCGCGGCCTCGTTGACCACGGCCAGGTCGGCGGGGCGCAGCGCGCGGCCATGTGCCCGGTCGGCGGTCAGCCGCCACAGGGCATCCCTGAGCACACGGGCAGCCGCCACCTCGTCGGGCGCGACGACCGGCTCAAGGCCGTCCGGCAGCCGGCTCTCGCCCGCCCAGCGCACCAGGTCGGCGGGCTCGTGCAGCACCTCGTACCGCGCAAAGCCGCCGGGCCCTCCGGTGGTCAGCAGCTCAAGGCAGAGCGCGCCGGGGTCGAACCGATAGGGCCGCCCTTCCCGCGTACGCAGGGTCAGTCCTCTTGCAGGCTCGCTCACGTAACCAATATAACTGGTTAGCATGACACTGCACTGGAAGCTCGTCATCGATACGTCCGACCCGCACGCGCAGGCCGACTTCTGGGCCGCGGCCCTCGGCTACGAGCTCGAGGACCACAGCGCCCTCATCGAGCGCCTGCGCGGACACGGTCAACTGCCGGACGACTCGACGGTCCAGTCGCACGACCGGGACGCCTTTCGCGATTACGCCGCCGTCCGGCATCCGGACGACCCCTTCGACAAGGACAGCGGGATGGGCCACGGGCGCAGGCTCCTCTTCCAGCGCGTACCGGAGGGGAAGACGACCAAGAACCGGCTCCATCTCGACCTGCACGTCGGCCCCGAGCGGCGCGAGGCGGAGGTCGCACGGCTGGAGGGCCTGGGAGCGACGGTTCTGTACCACGCGGACGAGCCGGTGGGCGTCTGGTCGACCATGGCCGACCCCGAGGGCAATGAGTTCTGCGTGGAGTAGTGGGCGGTGGGGCAGTGGGGCAGTGGGCCGGCGGATCCGCCTACTCCGATTCCTCCCAAGTGAAGGACTCCAGCCCCCCGCACTCCTCCTCGGCCGCTCTCCGGCGGCGGCGAACGCGCCGTGTGCCCAGCGCAAGAACGCCCACCAGCAGACCCATCGCGCACACGGTGAAGAGCAGCGTGACCACACCGACGCGCAGAACCTGGCGGACCAAGGCCTCCAGGATGGGGAACAGGTCCACGTGCATATGCATGGACATCGGTGCGGGCATGGGCATGCACACAGCTTGCGGCCCAACTGCGCCATCCGCTCCTGACCTGCGAGCCTCGTACTCGAACAGCGTCGCGACATTGACCATTCCGCGATCCGTCCAGTCCGCTATACGAACGCGACTGTCCGGTTTCCGCCCTTGACGGTGAGTCAAACTCTCGCTGAACTCTCAGCACGCACTGCGCACCAACAGCTCCAACGCCCTGGGACCCGCCGTCCCAGGGCGTCTCGCACGTTCCGTCCCGCCCCCGTTCGGAATCCGGAGCCCCCACACATGAACCTCTCCGTCACCAGACGCACGGCCGCGGCCGCCGCGCTCGCCCTCGCCGGGCTGCTCGTCAGCGCCGCGCCCGCAGCGACCGCGGCCTCGGCACCCGCGCCCCCGGCACCCGCGCTCGCCGCCCCCGACATACCGCTCGCCAACGTCAAGGCGCATCTCACCCAGCTCCAGTCGATAGCCACCGCCAACGGCGGCAACCGTGCGCACGGCCGGGCCGGTTACAAGGCGTCCATCGACTATGTGAAGGCCAAGCTGGACGCGGCCGGATTCACCACGTCCCTCCAGCAGTTCACCTCCAGCGGCGCGACGGGCTACAACCTGATCGCCGACTGGCCGGGCGGTGACGCCAACCAGATTCTGATGGCCGGCTCGCACCTCGACTCGGTCAGCGCGGGCGCCGGGATCAACGACAACGGCTCCGGCTCGGCGGCCGTCCTGGAGACCGCGCTGGCCGTCTCCCGCGCCCAGTTCAAGCCGGCGAAGCATTTGCGCTTCGGCTGGTGGGGTGCCGAGGAGCTGGGTCTGGTCGGGTCGAAGTACTACGTCAACAACCTTCCCGCCGCCGAGCGTTCGAAGATCTCCGGCTATCTGAACTTCGACATGATCGGCTCGCCGAACCCCGGTTACTTCGTGTACGACGACGACCCGACGATCGAGAAGACCCTCAAGGACTACTTCGCGGGGCTCAGCATCCCGACCGAGATCGAGACCGAGGGCGACGGCCGCTCCGACCACGCGCCGTTCAAGAACGCGGGCGTCCCCGTCGGCGGCCTGTTCACCGGCGCCGACTACACCAAGACGGCGGCCCAGGCCCAGAAGTGGGGCGGCACGGCCGGCCAGGCCTTCGACCGCTGCTACCACTCCTCCTGCGACACCACGTCGAACATCGACGACACCGCGCTCGACCGCAACAGCGATGCGATCGCGCACGCGATCTGGACGCTGTCCGCCGGGACGACCACACCTCCGGGTGACGTGTACGAGACCACGACGGACGTCGCGATCCCGGACAACGGCGCGGCTGTCACCTCGACGGTCAACGTCACGGGCCGTACGGGCAACGCCCCGGCCACCCTCAAGGCGGGCGTGGACATCGTCCACACCTGGCGCGGGGACCTGGTCGTCGATCTGGTCGCCCCGGACGGAACGGTGTACAACCTGAAGCCGTTCAGCTCCTCCGACTCGGCGGACAACGTCCAGGCGACGTACACGGTCAACGCCTCCTCCGAAGTCGCCAACGGCGCCTGGAAACTGCGGGTCCAGGACAAGGCGGCGCAGGACACCGGCTACATCAACAGCTTCAAGCTCACCTTCTGAGAGGTCCCACGACCGCCACCCCCCACAGGCTGCATGCGTGTGCATACACTGCGCACGCATGCAGTCATCTTTGGAGTACGCGCACGGGTCAGGCGGAGAGCGACACGCACGCGGCCGCCCGGGCCAAGGAGTTCCTCACCCGGTGAGGTTCTTCACGCGGTGATGTCCTTCGCCGTGAAGCGCGCCCACGCCGCCGACCCGAACACCGCTGCGTACACCCCCTGCAGACCGAGGTTCTTCAGCACCTCGTCCCAGTAGACCGGCTCCCGCATCAGGTCCGCGAACGACAGCCAGTAGTGCGGGAAGAGGTACGGATGGATCCCGTGCAGCTGCGGAATCGTGTCCAGGATCTGCACCGTGATCAGCAGTCCGACCGTCGTCGCCATCGCCGCGATACCGCTGCCGGTGAGCGTCGAGATGAAGAGACCGAGCGCCGCGATCCCGCTCAGCGACGCGGCGACGACGGCCGCGACCAGCGCGGCGCGCAGCAGTCCGTCGCCGAAGGAGATCCTGGTGCCGGAAATGGTCGTGACATCGCCGAGCGGGAAGAGCAGCGAGCCGACGGCGAGCGCGGACACCGCCACGACCAGGGTCGCCACGAGGCAGAAGGCGCAGGCGGTGGCGTACTTGGCGAGCAGCAGCCGGCTGCGTCCGGCCGGGGCGACCAGCAGATAGCGCAGGGTGCCGGAGTTCGCCTCGCCCGCGATCGCATCACCCGCGACGACGCCGACCGCCATCGGGAGGAAGACCGGCAGGGTCGCGGCGAGCGCGGCGAAGACCAGGAACAGGCCATTGTTGGTGATCTGGGTGATGAAAGCGGGGCCGCCACCCCTGCCGTCGCCGACCGGCCCGCCGCCGCTCGTCTCGACCCTGATGGCGATGCCGATCAGTACGGGGACGGCGGCCAGCACTCCCAGCAGCGCGAGCGTGCGCCAGCGGCGGAACGTGATGGTCAGCTCGGAGCGGAAGAGGCCGAGCGTCCACAGCGGGCTGCTCGTCCTTTCGCGTACGAGAGTGTCAGCCTGCGACATCGAAGCCCTCTCCGGTCAGCGCGACAAAGGCGTCCTCGAGCGAGGCGCGCTCGATGCCGAAGCCTCGTACCCGTACGCCGCCCTGCACCAGCGCGGCGTTGATCTCCGCCAGCTCGACTTCCTTGGCCGGCAGTTCACCCGTCACCCGGTCCCCGGTCACGTCCAGATCGGTGACCCCCAGCTCCTTGAGGAGCCGGGCGGCGTCGGCGGGGTCGGGAGTGGTGACGGCCAGCCGCCCGCGCGCGCCCGCCGCGAGATCGGCGACCGGCCCCTGGGTGAGAAGCCGGCCCTGGGCCATCACCGCGGCATGCGTGCAGACCTGCTCGATCTCGTCGAGCAGATGGGACGAGAGAAAGACCGTGGTGCCGTCGGCGGCCAGCTCCCGTACCAGGGAACGGATCTCCCGCATGCCCTGCGGATCGAGACCGTTCGTCGGTTCGTCGAGCACCAGCAGTTTCCGCGGCTGCAGCAGCGCGGCGGCCAGCCCCAGCCGCTGCTTCATCCCGAGCGAGTACGCCTTGGCCTTCTTGCCCGCGGCCTGCGTCAGCCCGACCCGGTCCAGCGCGGCGGCGACACGGGCGCGCCGCGTTCGGGGATCGGCGCTCGGATCGGCGGAGTCGTAGCGCAGCAGATTGTCGCGGCCACTCAGGAACCCGTACAGCGCGGGCCCTTCGATCAGCGCCCCCACCTGCGGAAGTACGGTGCGGACCGCGCGAGGCATGGGCAGACCGAGGACCGTGGCGCTGCCTG
This sequence comes from Streptomyces sp. NPDC002730, assembly GCF_042888805.1. Classification (NCBI taxonomy): domain Bacteria; kingdom Bacillati; phylum Actinomycetota; class Actinomycetes; order Kitasatosporales; family Streptomycetaceae; genus Streptomyces; species Streptomyces sp. NPDC002730. Next base: position 138,954 of record NZ_JBIAQG010000001.1, on the reverse strand, counting down.
CGGTCGGCTCGATGAGCCCCATCAGCATCCGGATGGTGGTGGTCTTGCCGGAGCCATTGGGGCCGAGGAACCCGAAGACGCTGCCGTCAGGCACGCTGAGATCGAGCCGCTCGACGGCCAACTGCCCGCCCCGGTAACGCTTGGTGAGCCCATGCGTCTCGATGACGGCTGTCATTCCGGTCCCCCGTTCACTCGGTCAGCGGTCCGCCCCACCGTACGGAGCGTACGGCGGGGCGGACGGTAAGCACGCGTCGTCATGCCTGACCTGGTGTTACTTTGCCTCGTTCGCGGCCTTCACGAGCGCGTCCTGGGTCACGGCGCCGACGTAGACCGTGCCGTCGTCCGTCATCAGGGCATTGACCAGGCGGGTCTTGAAGACCGTGCCCGAGCCGAACTTCCCGTGGACCTGGTCGCCCAGCGCGTCCAGGAACTTCTCGGCCTCCGGCGGCACATCGCCGTCCTTCTTCGGCGGGGTGATGCCCTCGCCGCCCGGCGCCTCGATCTTGGCGATGGCGTTCCAGCCCTTGCCGATGACGTTCAGCCCCTGGAAGTCCTCCAGGCCCATGAAGTCCTCGTGGTTCCTGGCTTCCTTGTCCTGCTTCAGCTCGTCGGCCTCCGTCACCTTCGCGCCCTTGGGCGGGGTGAAGTTGAAGGTCGACGCGTCCGGCTTGGAGAAGTCGACCTTGGTGAAGCCGACGTCGATCGCGGCCTTGCCACCGCTGCTGGGGGTGAGCGTGAACTTCAGCGGCACGCCGTTCTTGGCGTCCACCGCGACCTTGATCGAGCCGATCGTCGAGCCGCTCTGCTTGGGCTTGATGACCAGCTGGTACGCATCGCGGCCGGCCACCTGCGCCGTACCGCCGACGGTCACCGAGGTGGTGTCGCCGGCGGCCTTGAGCGCCTCTTCGGCAAACTGCTTGGGCGTGCTCGGGAGGTCCTTCGGCAGGGCCTGGTGCTCCTTGCCGGAGCCGTCGCCCTTGCCGTCGCCCTTGGCGTGGAAGGCCTCGTTCGAGTCGCTGTCGTAAGCCCAGACCTCGTCGCCGTTGTGGATCAGGCTGTACTCGGCGGTGTCCTCCAGGATCGACACCTTCGCCTTGTCGGGACCGTCGGCCGCGACCCGCAGGGTGTGCGAGCCGGAGGCCAGCTCCATCAGCTTGCCCTCGGGAGCGGCGGACGAGCCCGACCCGTCCTGCTCCCCGCCCTTGGGGCCGAGGGAGCCGCCGCCCAGGCCCGCCAGGCCGCCCAGCGACGGGATGCCGAGGTCGGTGTTGATCTTCACCGTGCCGGAGAGCTGCTGGGTGTCCGACGCGGCCATCTTCTCGATGAGTTTCTGCGCGCTGATCTTCGGCAGATCGGGGTCACCGGAGGCAGCGAGCGCCGGGACGAGCCCGATGGTCGCCGCCGCCACCCCGGCCACCGCGACCGGGACGATGTAGCGCGCTGCCTTGCGGCGGCCCGCTGCGAGGTCCTGGGCCTCTTCGGTGGTCTGTGCGCTGTCGTTCGGTGCCATGGTGTGCCCTACCTCCGTGGTTGGTCAGGCGTGGTGTATTCATCTGACCAAACCGGGCCTGCAGAAGCGTCAGACCGCGGGAGCAACTTGGCGTACTGCTCTGGGATGACAGTAGAGGCGCGGCGCCTCCCCCAACCAGTGGGGGAAGCGCCGCAAGCCCTGTTGCCGCACCGGTTACTTCTGAATGAAGACGTAGTCCGCCCCGTAGGGGACGCCCACGATCGCTCCCTGCTCGCAGCTGCCGGCCGGGGCGACGCCGCCCACGGTGTTCAGCCGGAAGATCTCCTGGGTGTTCGCCAACAGCCCCCGCTTCTTGCCGGACTGGGTGGCCTGGAGATCCAGCTCGGCGATGTTCTTGTCGCCGTTCGGTGTCTTGCTGATCAGCTTGCCGGTGACGGCGCTGTGGTCCGGTGCGATCCACTGCGGCGTGCCGGAGTTGGGGGCGATGAAGGAGTGGGCGATGTGCCCGCCGAGGACGGCGCGCACATCACGCTGCTGGAAGGAGAGCTTGCCGTCGTCGCCCTTCTTGCACTCGTAGATCTGCTTGCCCTTGACGACGGAGGCCTGCACGTTGTCGAGCGCCTTGTCGAAGGCGAAGGAGTTGGTCACCTTGTGGAACTGGCCGCGGACCGCGCCGCCCGGGAACTCGGCGGTGTGCAGATTGGCGTAGAAACCGCTCGGGTCTGCCTTGAAGGCGTCGAGCACGGCCTTGTCCGTGACCTTGACCGTGCCGGTGACCGCGCCGGTCCAGCCCTTGCTCTTGGTCTTGCCCTTGCTCAGCAGCCCGGTGAAGTCGATCTTGATGCCGCCGTTGGCGCCCTTCACGCCCTGGTGGATGTGGAGGGCGGTCGGCTTGTCGGTGCCGCGGAACTTCACGGCGACGGACACCTTGTCCCCCGTGACCTTCACGAACTCCAGCGCGGCACCGTCGCCGTCACCGACGGCGGGCCCGCCCTGGACCGGCACCTCGCTCGCACCGTTCAGGCTCGCCACGAAGAGGGCGGCGCCGCGGTCGGAGCGGCTGCCGGCGCCACTCTGTACGGCGATGCCCGCGCTGCTGTCCGCGTGGCCCGAGTGCCCGGTGGCGGAGCTGTTGCTGTCGGCGAAGGCCGGCAGGACGGTGAGGGCGACGCCGGCCGCGGCGGCGACGGCGGTGGTACCGATAAGGATGGTCGTGTTCCGCTTCATTACGAAATCTCCCCGTACACGATGCCAACGCCCACTGCGTCAGCTTCTGGGCATGAGTACGGAGTGGATCCTAGGTTAGACTCAATCCAACAATGTGACCCGCGTCACAGATCGCGAAAGGGCGTGCGCACACCCGCCAGGAGGGTGTACGGGAGGTGTCGTACAGGCAAACAGACGGGGTCAGCCCGCGCGGTGGACCACCGCGTCGCACAGCTCTTCCAGAGCGGCCCTGGCGTAGCACTCGGGCAGCGGAGCGAGCATCGCCCGCGCCTCCTCCGCGTACCGCACGGTGTCCCGCCTGGCCTGCTCGAGGGCCGGATGGGCGCGCAGCAGCCGCAGCGCCTCGGCATGCCGGTCGTCGTCCGTCAGATCCCCGTCGAGCAGCGCGACGAGCTCCAGGTCCTCGGGCCGCTCGTGCGCCGCCGCCTGTGCACGCAGATGCAGCACGGGCAGGGTCGGGATGCCCTCACGCAGATCCGTGCCGGGCGTCTTGCCCGACTCGTGCGAGTCGCTGGCGATGTCGAGTACGTCGTCGGCGAGCTGGAAGGCCACGCCGAGCCGCTCCCCGTACTGGGTGAGGATGTCCACGACACCCTCGTCAGCGCCCGACATCATCGCGCCGAACCGCCCCGAGACCGCGATCAGCGAGCCCGTCTTGCCCCCGATGACATCGAGGTAGTGCTCGACCGGGTCGCGGCCGTCGCGCGGCCCCGCGGTCTCCAGGATCTGGCCGGTGACCAGGCGCTCGAAGGCCTCCGCCTGGATGCGCACGGCCTCCGGGCCCAGGTCGGCCAGTATGTGCGAGGCCCTCGCGAACAAGAAGTCGCCCGTCAGCACGGCGACGGCGTTGCCCCAGCGCACATTGGCGCTGTCCACACCGCGCCTGACCTCGGCCTCGTCCATCACATCGTCGTGGTACAGCGTCGCGAGATGGGTCAGCTCGACGACCACGGCCGAGGGCACGACACCCGGCGCGTGCGGATCACCGAACTGGGCGGCGAGCATCACCAGCAGCGGCCGGAAGCGCTTGCCCCCGGCGCGTACGAGGTGCTGTGCGGCCTCCGTGATGAAGGGAACCTCGCTCTTGGTGGCATCGAGGAGCCCCGCCTCGACAGCCGCCAATCCGGTCTGGACATCGGCCTCAAGAGCCTGGTCCCGCACGCTCAGCCCGAACGGCCCGACGACGGTCACGAGGGGATCTCCTGTCTGCTGACGATCAAACGGATTGTCGATGTGTCGCTGGATTCACTCAAGTCAGCGTATCCGGTCGCGTTTCGATCACCGTGGGCGCCTTCCCGCCTCCCCCGGTATGTTCAGGATCAGCTCATACACCCATGAGTGGGCCTTTTGTACTGAACCGAGGTCCTGCCATGCGCATCCGTACCGAGTTCCCGTACGACACCGGCCATGAGGATGTCCGTATCCCGCTCCCGGACGGGACGAAGCTGTATGCGCGCGTCTGGCGGCCGCTCACCGACGAGCCCGTACCGGCACTCCTCGAATATCTGCCGCACCGGCTCAGCGACGGGACCGCGCCGCGCGACCACCAGCGTCATCCCTGGTACGCGGGCCACGGCTACGCCTCGGTACGGGTCGACATCCGCGGACACGGCAACAGCGAGGGCATGCCGGGCGACGCCTACGACACGACCGAGCCGGCCGACGGGGTCGCCGTCGTCAACTGGCTGGCCCGGCAGCCCTGGTGCACCGGCCGGGTCGGCATGTTCGGGATCGGCTGGGGCGGCCGCAACGCGCTCCGGATCGCGGCGCTCGCGCCCGAGCCGCTGAAGGCGGTCGTCACGGTCTGCACCGGGGACGACGGGTACGACAACGACATGCACTACATGGGCGGTTCGGTGCTCGCCGCCGGGATGCACGCCTGGTCCGCCACCCTGCTCGCCTCCGTCGCCCGCCCGCCCGACCCCCTCTTCGTCGGCGACGAGTGGCGCGAGATGTGGCTGAAGCGGCTGGAAGCCGTCGAACCCCGCATCCACACCTGGCTCGCCCACCAGATCCGCGACGACTACTGGAAGCACGGCAGCGTCCGCGAGGACTGCTCGGCGATCGACGCGGCGGTGCTGGCGGTGGGCGGCTGGCACGACCCGTACCGGGACACGGTGCTGCGACTGGTGGAGCATCTTCCGCCCGATCGTGTACGAGGGCTGATCGGCCCGTGGTCGCACCAGTACCCGGACCGGGGGCGGCCGCCCGGGCCCGCTATCGGCTTTCTGCAGGAGACCCTGCGCTGGTGGGACCACCACCTCAAAGGCCTCGAGAACGACATCATGGCCGAGCCCCTGCTGCGCTCCTGGATCAGCGAGTCGCATCCGCCCGCGACGACCTACGCCGAGCTGCCGGGCCACTGGGTCGGCGACAACGCCTGGCCCTCGCCGCACATCACCACCGTCCCGTACGCGCTCCAGGGCGCGCCGGTGATCGTCGACTCGCCGCTCCACACCGGCCTGGACGCCGGCCGCTTCCTGCCCTCCGGGAACGACGCCGACCTGCCGCCCGACCAGCGTGACGAGGACGCCGGCTCGGCCTGCTTCGAGTTCCCGGTCACCGGCGACCCGATCGAGATCCTCGGCCGCCCCCGGGTGACCCTGCGGCTGCGCCTTGACGTGCCCTACGGCCAGGCGATCGCCCGGCTCTGCGACGTCGCCCCGGACGGCTCCTCCACCCTGGTGACCCGCGGCGTCCTCAACCTCTCCGCCCGCCACGGCCACGAACGCGCCAACGCCTGGCCGCCCGGCACGACGGAGGACGTCACCTTCGAGCTCAACGCCATCGGCCACACCTTCCCGCCGGGCCACCGCATCCGGCTCGCCGTCTCCTCCGCGTACTGGCCCTGGATCTGGCCGCAGACCGGCTCGGCCGGCTTCACGCTCGACCCGGCGGGCTCCCGCCTCGGACTGCCCGTACGCGAGACCGGTGAGAACACCGAGACCGGTGAGAACACAGCGGACAAGATCACCTTCGAGGAGCCCGAACAGTCCGAACCGCTCGGCGTCAGCGTCCCGGCGACCTTCGACGAGCAGCGCCCTGAGCGGCTGGTGATCCGGGATGTCGCGAAGGGCGAATGGCGCCTCGAGGTCGACCCGCGCCACGGCGGCACCCGCGTCCATCCGGACGGCCTCGAGTTCACCGAGGACACCCTGGAGACGTACACGATCCAGGAGAACGACCCGCACTCCGCGCACACCCGATCCGACTGGACGATCCGGCTGCACCGGCCGGAGCTGGCCTGGGACGTCCGGATCGAGACGCGCTCCGAAATCAGCTGCGACGCGGCCGACTTCATCACCTCGAACGAGGTGGTGTGCAAGGACGGCCGCGAGATCGTCTTCCACCGCACCTGGGAGAAGCGCATCCCGCGCATGGCGGGCTGACAGGGTCGGGCGGGCGACCTGCCGCCGCAGGGCAACGTCCACGTAACGTGTCACTCACACCCGTGGAAAGCGAGGCAAGCACCGATGCCCGAGCAGAGCCCGCTCGATCTGGCCGAAGGCGATCCCTTCGGCCCGCACAACCTCCCGTACGGCGTCTTCACCACCGCCGACGAGCCCGACCGCCGGCGGCTCGGCGTCCGCATCGGCGACCAGGTGCTCGACGCGGGAGCGGCGGCGCACGCCCTCGGCTCCCCCTACGCTGCCCTGCTGGCGCAGCCGAGCCTCAATCCGCTGCTCGCCGCGGGCCGCACCGCCTGGCGCGATGTACGCCGCGCGCTCACCGCCTGGGTCACGGTGCCCGCCCACCGGCCGGACATCGAGCCGCTCCTCCACCCGCTCGGCTCGGTCACGCTGCACCTCCCGTACGACGTCGCGGACTATGTCGACTTCTACGCGAGCGAGCACCACGCGACCAACGTCGGCAAGATCTTCCGGCCGGACGGGGACGCGCTGACCCCCAACTGGAAGCATCTGCCGATCGGTTACCACGGCCGCTCCGGCACCGTCGTCGTCTCCGGCACGGACGTGGTACGCCCCTGCGGCCAGCGCAAGACCCCCGCCGACGCCGCGCCGCTCTTCGGCCCGTCCGTGAAGCTCGACATCGAGGCCGAGGTGGCCTTCCTCGTCGGCACCCCCTCCGAGCTGGGCAGGCCGGTCGCACTCGGCGACTTCCGCGACCATGTCTTCGGGCTCTCGCTCCTCAACGACTGGTCGGCGCGCGACATCCAGGCCTGGGAGTACGTCCCGCTCGGCCCGTTCCTCGGGAAGTCCTTCGCCACGTCCGTATCCGCCTGGGTGACCCCGCTCGAGGCCCTGGACGCGGCCAGGGCCGCCGCACCTGTCAGGGACTTCGATCTGCTCCCCTATCTCGACGACTCCGCCGAGGAGGAGCCGGGCGGCTTCGACCTGCGCATCACGGTGGCGATCAACGGGCATGTGGTCGCCGAGCCGCCGTTCGCCACGATGTACTGGACGGCCGCCCAGCAGCTGGCCCATATGACGGTCAACGGCGCCTCGCTCCGTACAGGAGACCTCTTCGGCTCCGGCACGGTCAGCGGCCCCGAGGTCCACCAGCGCGGCTCGCTGCTCGAGCTCACCTGGAACGGCCGGGACGCCCTCGAACTGCCCGAGGGCAAGCGGACCTTCCTGGAGGACGGCGATGTGGTGACCATGACCGCCTGGGCGCCGGGCCCGGACGGCGTACGGGTGGGCCTGGGCGAAGTGACCGGCCGGATCGTACCGAGCGCCGGGTAATGACCGAACTCACCCTGCCCGAGGAGTTGTTGCTGCTTGCCCTGGACCCGGTGACGGGCCGCCGGCACTGCGGTCGGCGCTATCTGCAGTACGGGCTGGCCGGCGCCGCCCTGGCCGAGCTCGAGCTCCAGGGCAGGGTCGCCGAGGCACACGGCCGGGTGACGGTGGTCAATCCACTGCCGCCGCAGGACCGGCTGTCGGCGCAGATCCTGGCGAGCCTCCCGGCCCCGGGCAAGAGCCGGTTCGGCGACGGCATACGGGCCCGGCCCTGGGTCAGGCGCACCGGGCGGGAAGTCGAAGAGCTGTGCCTGCACCAACTGGTGGGGCGCGGTGTACTGCGGGTGGAGAGGCGCCGCTTTCTGGGGCTCTTCCCGTACCACCGCTACCCCGCGGCGGCCGAGGACTGGTCGGCGCGGGCGCGGGGGCGCTACGCCGAGTCGATGACGGTCGGCTTCCCGGACCGCCGCAGCCGGTTGCTGGCCGCCTTCACCTCGGCGATCGGGCTTGCCGGGGTGCTGTATCCGGGATTCGGGTCCTGGCGGGAGCGGGGCCAGCTGCGGGTTCTCGTACGGGAGGAGTGGGCGCCGTACGCGGTGCACCGCGCCGTACAGCAGGACAAGCAGTCCAGCAGTAGTGGCAGCTTCGGGGACGGGGGCGGCGCCGTCGACGGCGGCGGGGACGGCGGCGGAGGCGGGGATGGCGGCGGCGGCGGCGACTGACGCCCCCGGGGTGGCAGATCTTTCCACCACTTCCACAAACATGCAGGTCAAAGCGGTGTGATCCACGCCCTGAGTGGCGCAACACTCTGGCAACACCACCGTCGACACAGTGTCGGTATGGTCCCTCGCATGCCAGCCGAACGTATCCGCGAGCACACCGTGCCGGTCGCCGCCGCCCGACGGCGGCGGCTGCGCGCGGACCAGGCGCGGCAGCTCGCCGACCTGCTGCGCCACCAGGCGCGCACCGGCGGCTTCCCCGGTGGCGTGCTGCCGCTCGAAGGCGCGATCGGCGACGACTACCGCGTGTCCCGCAACACCGTCAGGCAGGCGCTGGACCTGCTGCGTACGGAGGGGCTGGTCGAACGGCAGCCGGGCGTCGGCACGGTCGTGGTGTCCGAGAAGTACTCGCACGGTCTCGACCGGCTGCAGGGCCTCGCCGAAACCCTGCACGAACACGGCGACGTCACCAACGAAGTCCGTACGGTCGGTCCGGTCGCCGCGCCCGCACCCGTGGCCCGACGGCTCGGCCTCGCAGAGCACACCGACGTGCTCTACATCGAGCGGCTGCGCCGGCTGAACGGCCTGCCGCTCTCCCTCGACCTCACCTACATCCCGATGGACATCGGCACCTGTCTGCTCGGCTGCGACCTGGAGCACACCGATGTGTTCCGGCTGCTCGAGACGCTCACCGGGCAGCCGCTCGGCACGGCCGAGATCACCCTGGAGGCCGTCAACGCCGACGCGCACTCCGCCGCCGTACTCGAAGCCCCGCGCGGCGCGGCCGTACTCATGCTGGAACGGCTCACCCATCTCTCCGACGGCCGGCCCGTGGACCTGGAGTTCATCCGCTTCCGCGGCGACCGCATCACCATGAGCGGGCTGCTCCACCGCTCCCTCTGACCTTCACCCCGTACCCCTCTCCTGGAGACAGCCATGCCTCTGGCACCCCAGCGCGCCGACGTGCCCGTGACCATCGACGAGTCGAAGTGCATCGACGGCTGCACGCTCTGCGTCGACATGTGCCCGCTCGACTCCCTCGCGATCAACCCGGACAGCGGCAAGGCCTTTATGCACGTGGACGAGTGCTGGTACTGCGGCCCGTGCGCGGCCCGGTGTCCCACGGACGCGGTCACCGTCAACATGCCCTATCTGCTTCGCTGAGAGGTACGAACTCCCATGCCACGCAAGCCAGTTGCGCTCCTCGCCGCCGCCCTGCTGCTGCCGCTCGCCAGCTGCGGCGGCTCCGCGGAGGCGGGCGACGGCTCGACCGTCACCGTCACGGTCGGCTACCAGTCCAAGACCATCAACACCGTCACGGCCGGCACGCTGCTGCGCTCGCTCGGCTACTTCGAGCGGGAGCTCGCCGCACGCGGCAAGCGTGACGGCATCACCTACAAGGTGAAGTGGCAGGACTACGCCACGGGCGCGCCGATCACCGCGCAGATGACCGCCGGCAAGATCGACATCGGTTCGATGGGCGACTTCCCGCTGCTGATCAACGCGGCCCGCGGCAAACAGCTGAACCGGCCGACGCGGCTGGTCTCGGTCACCGGCTACAACCTGCGCGGCGGCCTCAACACGGTGGTGACGGCGCCGGATTCGAAGGTGGCGTCGCTGAAGGATCTGCGCGGCAAGAAGGTGTCGACAAGTGTCGGTTCGGCAGCCGACGGCACGCTCGTACGGGCGCTGCAGCGGGCGGACATCGACCCGGAGAAGGACATCCGCAAGCTCAACCAGCAGCCGGCGGTGGGCGCCTCCGCACTGCAGGCGGGCAGCGCGGACGCGCTCTCGCAGTTCGTGGCGTGGCCGGGGCTGCTCGCGTTCCAGGGCCGGGCGAAGGCGCTGTACGACGGGGCGGAGCTGAACCTGCCGACGTTCCACGGCGTCACGGCGCGCGAGGACTTCGCGAAGAAGCGGTCCGCGGTGCTCGAGGACTTCCTGCGGGCGCAGGCCGACGCGACGGAGTATCTGCGTGCGCACCCGGTGGCGGCCGCGGAGTCGGTGGCCAAGGCGACCGGACTGCCGCCCGAGGTGGTCTACCTCTACAACGGAGCCAATGGCATCGCCACCTTCGACCCGACGCTCAAGCCGCGGCTGGTGGACGCCCTGAAGAAGGACGTGCCGGTGCTGAAGTCGGCGAAGCTGGTGGGCGACGTGGATGTGGACGCGTTCGTCGACGACCAGTATGTGAAGCGGGCGTACGGCGACGGCTATGCGAAGGCGCTCACCGCCACGTCCGCTGCCGCGAGGAGTGAGGTGTGGCTGACGGGCAAGACCGACACGCAGCCCTTCAACTCCCCTGCGGAGCTGCTGCGTTATATCTCCGCTCATCGGGACGCGGTGCGGGCGGCGTATGTCCCCGACGCCACCACCGGAACGCTCTGGTTCGCCGACAAGGCGGTGTGGGTGGCGGACGGCACAACACTGCGGCCCTTCGTCGCGCCGTCCACGGCCGCCGCGTTTGTCGCGGGGCACCCGGGTGCCCGTACCGTCCCGTACGCCGATGCACTGAAGCAGGCGTCGGCGTCATGACCGCCGCCTGGCCCCGGTACGCCCTGCGCGCCCTCTCGCTCGCCGGCGCGCTCGGCCTGTGGCAGCTGCTGACCGCGTTCGACGTGAATATGTGGCTGCGTTTCGAGCAGTTCCCGACGGTCCTGGACGTCGCGCGAGAGTTCGGGGAACGGATCGGCAGCGGCCCGTACTGGCAGGACCTGTCCGACAGCCTCACCCGTATCGTCACGGGCTTCGCACTGGCGGCGGTCGCGGGAGTAACGGTCGGCACGGCGATCGCCCGCTCCCGCCTCGCCGCCGACCTGCTCGGCCCGGTCCTGGAGGTGCTGCGCCCCATCCCGGCGATCGCCCTGGTCCCCGTGGCGATCCTGCTCTTCCCCAGCAATGAGCAAGGCATCGTCTTCATCACCTTCACCGCGGCCTTCTTCCCGGTCATGGTCTCCACCCGCCATGCGGTACGCGCCCTGACCCCGGTCTGGGAGGAGGCGGTCCTCACGATGGGCGGCGGCCGGTGGCGGGTACTGGGCTCGGTGGTCCTGCCGGGCGCGCTGCCGGGGATCCTCGGGGGTCTTTCGGTGGGCATCGGTGTCTCGTGGATCTGTGTGATCTCGGCGGAGATGATCTCCGGGGAGTACGGGGTGGGGTACCGGACCTGGCAGGACTACACGGTGGTCGACTACCCGGGCGTGTTCGTCGGCATGGCGACGATCGGCGTCCTGGGCTGGCTGACGTCGACGGCGGTGGAGCTGGCGGGGCGCCGGGTGACGCGGTGGCTCCCGCGCACGGAGCACGGGCCCACGGCCCGGCGGACCCGGGGGATTTCCCCCATCCCGCCCCTTCCCGTCAGTGGGGGCAAGCCCCCAGGCCCCCGAACGCCGTTCGGTCGTGTCCTCAATCGCCGGACGGGCTGACAAGCAAGCCCCGCCGGCGATTGAGGCGCGGGGTCCGGGGCGGAGCCCCGTGGCCCGCCGCAGGCGCCCCCACCCGCACCCGCACCCCACTCCACACGCACGCACACACACAAGGAGGCGTAACCCATGACCACCCCCTCCAAAACGCTCTCCCCCGCCACCAAAACCCCACCCCGCGGCGCCCGTCTCACCCTCTCCCGCGCAGCCCTCGGCCGCCCCGGAGCCACCATCCTCGACAGGCTGGATCTCGACATCGCGCCCGGGGAGATCCTCACCGTCGTCGGGCCCTCCGGGTGCGGCAAGTCGACCCTCCTGCGCACCCTCGCCGGGCTGCTGGCCGTGCTGGACGGCGAGGTCACACAGGACGGCGAGCCCATCATCGCCCCCCGCGCCGAACGGGCCCTGGTCTTCCAGGACGACGCGCTGCTGCCCTGGCGCACCGTCCGGGCCAATGTCGAACTGCCCCTCGCGATCAAGGGCGTTCCGCGTGCCGAGCGTCGCCGTCGCGCCGAGGCGTGGCTGGAGCGCGTCGGGCTCGACGGGCACGGGCCCAAGCTCCCGCACCGGATGTCCGGCGGGCAGCGGCAGCGCGTCCAGCTCGCCCGCGCCCTCGCCTCCGAGCCCCGCGCCGTCCTCATGGACGAGCCCTTCGGCGCGCTCGACGCACAGACCCGGGCAGGGATGCAGCAGCTGCTCGTCGACGTGCTGCGCGGCACCGGCGCCACCGTCGTCTTCGTCACGCACGACGTGGACGAGGCGCTCTTCCTCGGCGACCGCGTCGCGCTCCTCGGCGCCGGCCGTGTCCTCGACGTACCGAAGCCGCGCGAACGCGCCGCGCACTCCGACCCCGCCACCGTCGCCCTGCGCCGCGAGGTCCTCGAATCCCTCGGCAGCATCACCACCGACTGAAAGGCACGACCGTGCAGATTCCCGCTCTCTCCGACGCCGAGGAGCTCACCTGCGACGTCCTCGTCATCGGCGGCGGCACGGCCGGCACCATGGCGGCGCTCACCGCGGCCGAGCACGGCGCAGACGTCCTCCTCCTGGAGAAGGCACACGTACGCCACTCCGGAGCTCTCGCCATGGGCATGGACGGCGTCAACAACGCCGTGATCCCCGGCCGCGCCGAACCCGACGACTACGTCGCCGAGATCACCCGCGCCAACGACGGCATCGTCGACCAGTCAACCGTCCGCCAGACGGCGACCCGCGGTTTCGGCATGGTCCAGCGGCTCGAGTCGTACGGCGTGAAGTTCGAGAAGGACGAACACGGCGAGTACGCGGTGCGCCAGGTGCACCGCTCCGGCTCGTACGTGCTGCCCATGCCCGAGGGCAAGGACGTCAAAAAGGTCCTCTACCGGCAACTGCGCCGCCGCGAGATGCGCGAACGCATCCGGATCGAGAACCGGGTGATGCCGGTGCGGGTCCTCACCGCCGAAGGAAAGGCCGTCGGAGCCGCCGGCTTCAACACCCGTACGGGCGAGTTCGTGAAGGTACGGGCGGGCGCGGTGATTCTCGCCACGGGCGCCTGCGGCCGCCTCGGACTCCCCGCCTCCGGCTATCTCTACGGCACATACGAGAACCCCACCAACGCCGGTGACGGCTACGCCATGGCGTACCACGCGGGCGCCGAGCTCACCGGCATCGAGTGCTTCCAGATCAACCCGTTGATCAAGGACTACAACGGTCCGGCCTGCGCCTACGTCGCCAACCCCTTCGGCGGCTACCAGGTCAACCGGCACGGCGAGCGCTTCGTCGACTCCGACTACTGGTCGGGCCAGATGATGGCCGAGTTCGCGAACGAACTCGCCTCCGACCGCGGCCCGGTCTACCTCAAGCTCAGCCACCTCCCCGAGGAGTCCATCAGCGCGCTGGAAGGCATCCTGCACTCCACCGAGCGCCCCACCCGCGGCACCTTCCATGCGAACCGCGGCCACGACTACCGCACCCACGACGTCGAGATGCACATCTCGGAGATCGGCCTGTGCGGCGGCCACTCGGCCTCGGGCGTACGCGTCGACGACCACGCCCGCACCACCGTGCCCGGTCTGTACGCCGCCGGTGATCTGGCCTGCGTCCCGCACAACTACATGATCGGCGCCTTCGTCTTCGGCGATCTGGCGGGCGCCGACGCGTCCCAGTACCGGGCGTACGACGGCGAGTTGCCCGCCGACCAGCTTCGCGACGCCCACGAACTGATCTACCGGCCCCTCCGCAATCCGGAAGGACCGCCCCAGCCCCAGGTCGAGTACAAACTCCGCCGTTTCGTGAACGACTACGTCGCCCCGCCCAAGTCCGGCGCCCGGCTCTCCCTCGCCGTGGACCACTTCGAGCGGATGCGCGGCGAGATCGCGGAGATGGGCGCGGAGACCGCGCACGAGCTGATGCGCTGCGCCGAGGTCACCTTCATCCGCGACTGCGCCGAGATGGCGGCCCGCTCCTCCCTCGCCCGTACGGAGTCCCGCTGGGGTCTCTACCACGAGCGTACGGACCATCCGCAGCGCGACGACAAGGACTGGCTGCACCACCTGGACCTGCGCAAATCCCCGTCCGGGGCGATGGAGTTCACGGCGCGGCCGGTCGCTCCCTATCTCGTCCCCGTCGAGGAGTACGCCCCCACCGGTGGCGCGTCCCGCCACCTCGGCGAGGTCCACGCGGAGCAGGTCGCCACGGCGGGCCCTCGGGACATCGCGTCGGTCGGCTCCGGCGTCCGCGCCACGATCCGGGAGGACGCCACCGCCGTCTCCCACTCGCCCCGCATCCTGGAGCTCCTCGGTCTCGCCGAGGACGAGCCCGAACTCCCGCAGCTGCGTCCCTTCTTGACCGATCCGGACCCCGCCGTGCGCCGCGCCGCGGTCGCCGCGCTCACCGAGACCGTCCCGCCGGGCACCGGCCCGGCGCTCGCCGCGACACTCGCGGACGCGGACCCCGGCGTCCGTACCGCGGCCGCGGCGTCCCTGCGCGAGCTGGTCGAAGTCCTGCCCCCGGAAGCCGAGTTGTCCCGAAGTCTCACCGAGGCGCTCGGCAACGACGATCCTCGGGTCCGGGCCGCCGCACTCGATGTGCTGCGCGCGCTGCGCCTGGGCGACGCCGCCGCCTACGCCCGTACGCTCGACGACCCGGACATCGAGGTCCGCATCGAGGCCGTACGCGCTCTGGTCTCGGTCGACGCCCTCGATGTCGTCGCCCGCGCCACCGCCGACCCGGCCCGCGAGGTCCGCGTCGCCGTGGCGCGCAGCCTGGACGACCCGGAGGCCCTGGAGCCGCTGGTCCAGGACCCGGACATCCTCGTCCGCGCGGCGGCACTCGCCGCGCTCTCCACCGCCGGCTGCCCCGCCCCGTACGCCGCCGCGGCCGTCACCGCGCTGGCCCATCCGTCCTGGCAGGTCCGCGCGGGAGCCGCCACCGCTCTGGGCGGCGCGGATCCCGAACTCGCCGTGCCCGCCCTGGCCAAGGCCCTCGGCGACACGAACGCCGACGTCCGGAAGCAGGCGGTGCTGGCCCTGCTCAGGCACTCCGCCCACGAGGACGCCCGCGCCGCGCTCGCCACCGCGGTCACCGACCCGGACGCGGACGTCCGCGCCTACGCTTCTCGGGCGGCTACCCCGGCCTGAGCGGCGGGAGCCCCATCGCATTGGGGAAGGGAACCCCGCCCGCCTCGACGATCCGCCGGGCGAGCGGACGCAGACGGGCGTGGCCGCCTGCCACTCTGCCTCGCTCCAACCCCGGTTGAGGCGCTGCTCAGCCGGGGCGAGCCCCCGCGCCACGATGATCACATTGGCCTCGCAGCCGTCCACCCCGTGAGCTTCCCAACGGGACGATACGTTTCTGTTCGGGATCGCGGCGTGACCGGAGGTTCCGTCCCCCTTGCGGAGGAAGACTCCGCTGGGTCGGCGGGGCTTGGCACAGGCCCTCGGAACGAGACGGGTCCCCCCGAGCGGTTCTCTCTCGGTCGCAGCTGGCGTCCCGGCTCGGCCCAGCTTGTGCCTGTGGTCGGGAAGGGCTCCTGACCTGCCTGTTCTTCTGCGCCCGTCAGGGCGTGAGCAGGTCGGCGAGTTCTGTTCGGGAGCTGATGCCGAGCTTGGGGAACGCGCGGTAGAGGTGGTGGCCGACGGTGCGTGGGCTCAGGAACAGGTGCGTGGCGATTTCGCGGTTGGTGGCGCCGGTGGCCGCGAGGCGGACGACTTCGCGCTCCTGGGCGCTCAGGCGGGTCAGGGGGGAGTCGGTGGCGTCGGACGGGTCGTGGGTTTCGCCGGCTGCCTGGAGTTCCGTGCGAGCGCGGTGGGCCCAGGGTCGGGCGTTCAGCTGATCGAAGATTTTCAGTGCGGTGCGCAGTTGGTCGCGGGCGTCGATTTTGCGGCGCGAGCGGCGCAGCCATTCGCCGTAGAGGAGTTGGGTGCGCGCCCGATCGAAGTCGTTACCGTCGGTGTGCAGGTCCAAGGCGGCCAGATAGTGCTGCTCGGCCTGTGTGTCCGGGCTGGTCAGGGCCGCGCAGCGGTGCGCTTGGGCCGTGAAGTGGAGCTGTCCGAGGTCGGCCGCCCATGTCATGAGCTGGTCCGCGGGTGCCCGCGCCCCTTCCGGATGTCCGGCGCGCACGGCCGCCTCGATCAGATCCGGCAACAGGTGCCGGGCCAGGAAGGGGTGGCCCGCCGCCTGCCGGGCCGCCTCCAGATGGCGCAGCGCGTCCTGCGCCCGCCCGAGGCCGAGGTCGAGCAGCCCCAGCGCCCACAGCGCCTCCGCCGCGCCCCGTCCGACCTCGCGCGGGCGGGTGTACTCCAGTGCCTGTTCGGCCATTTTCCGGGTCTGCGCCTCCTCCCCTTGGACGGCGGCCAGCACCGCCAACAGGGCGCGCAGATGGGCTGCTCGGTGGTCCAGGTCGTAGCCGTCGGCCAGCCGGAGCGCTTCGGTGGCGTGTGCGTGCGCGTCGTCGAGCCGGCCGAGCGCCAGCTCCACCTGGGCGCGCAGATGCAGCGTGGTGGGCAGCCATCCACCGATGCCCTGCTCGCGGCAGTGGGCGACCGCCGCGGCGGCCAGTTCGTGCGCGGTCGCGTGATCGGCCATCAGGTGGCAGTAGATCGCGGTCACCAACTGGTCCATGAGCCCGACGTCGGCGAGGCGTCCGGCCCGTACGAGAGTGTCCAGGGCCCGGCGCGCGCCGGGCAGGTCGCCCGCCAGGAGGTGGGCGGGCACGGCCAGGATCGGCAGATGGGGCGTGCGGACGCCGATCTCCACCATGAGGGGTGCGTCGCCCGCGCAGAAGGCCGCGTGGATGGCGTCGGTCAGCAGCGGCGCGAGCTTGTCGGGGCGGTCGGCCGAGATCGTGTCCGCGCAGTCGGCCAGGATGCGGGCGGCCCGGCGGGGGCTGCCGTAGCCGAGCTCGACCACGGAGCGTACGCGGGCGAAGTCCGCCGCCATCCCTGGGTCCCGCAACGGCAGTGACACCTGGTCGGTGAGAGCGCGGCACCGTTCGTCCTGGCCGGCCTCGCTCGCCTTCTGCGCGGCGGTGATCAGGCGGCGGGCGTGCCGGTGCGGATCGGCGGTCAGGCGGGCGGCCCGCTCGTACGCCGCGGACGCGGACGCCATCGCCTGCCTGCTTCCGGCCCACTCGGCGACCCGTTCCAACTCCGCGGCGACCTGTTCGTCCGGGCCGGTCGTCGCGGCGGCCAGGTGCCAGGCGCGCCGGTGCGCGTGCTGGGCGCCGTCCAGGTCCGCCGCCAACGCCCGGTGCGCCGCGATCCGCCAGGCCAGCGGGGCCTGTTGGTAGGCGGCGAACCGGATGAGGGGGTGCCGGAAACGCAGTTTCTGCGCGGAGACGAAGACCAGTCCGGCACGCTCGGCGGGCTCTAGATCCCTGACCTCCCCGTCGAGCCGGCCCGCGGCTGCCAGCACAGTGGGAAGGTCCCCGGTGTCGTCGGCCGCGGCCACCGCGAGAGTGCGCTGGGTCGCGTCGGGAAGGCGGCGGATCTGCTGTGCGAACGCGTCCTGGAGCTGATGGGGCAGCTCGGGCCGCGCCTCGGCCGGCGCCAGCGGCCCCAGCTGTCCGGCGCGCTGCGCCGGGGTCAGCGCGGCGGCCAACTCCCGCAGCGCCAGCGGGTTTCCCTGCGCCTGGTCGAGGATGTGCTCGGCGACCGGGGGAGCGAGGCCGGGCAGCAGCGCCACGGCCGACCGCCGGTCGATGCCGGTGACGTGTACGCGCGGCAGCGCCCTCGATCCGCTCTCCGGCGAGGTGCCGCGGGTGGCGAAGAGCATGACGATGCCTTCGTCCCGCAGCCGCCGGGCGGCAAAGGTCAGCGCGTCCCCGGACGGCCGGTCGAGCCATTGCAGATCGTCGACCAGGCACAGCAGGGGGTCGCCCGTGGCCGCCTCGGACAGCAGCGACAGTGTGGCGAGCCCCAGGGTGAGACGGTCCCGTACGGGCTCGTCGCTCAGGCCGAAGACGGCGCGCAGAGCCCCGGCCTGGGGTCCCGGCAGCCGGTCGAGTAGATCGAGCACCGGCAGGAAGAGCTGATGGAGCCCTCCGAAAGCGAGCTCCATCTCCGACTCGATGCCCTCGACCCGCAGCACGCGCATGCCGTCCGCGTGGGCGGCCGCATGCTCAAGGAGAGTGGTCTTGCCGATGCCGGCCTCGCCGTGCAGCAGCAGTGAACTGCTCGCTCCGCGCCGAGAGTTGGCGAGCATCCGCTCGATGTGGCGTCCTTCTTCTGCGCGCCCCTGCACCGTCCGCTCCCCCCGGCCAGCAACCGAGCATCATGATCGACACTGTACGTCGGGGGAGGGGCGATGCCGCAACGGGCCGTCCTCAGGCGCCTTCGAGCACCGGCCGGATCTCGATGGTCTCCAAGGTGCCGAGCCCCTTGGCGAGTTCCACGGCTTCCTCACGGTCGGCCACGTCGATGACGAACCAGCCGCCCAGGGTCTCCTCGCCGGGGTGTGCGGGCCCGTCGGTCACCGTGGCGGGAGCTGCTTCGGTGGTCTTGCGCACGGTCGCCGCGGAGGCCGACTCGGTGTCCAGGGCATCGCCACTGATCAGTTTGCCTGCCGCCGCGATCTTGCCGATCCAGGTCTCGTACGCCGCTCGGTGAGCGGCCCGGTCGGTCCGGATCCGGTGGCGCGACTCATCGGTCTCGAAGATCACGAGTGCGTACTTCATGAGCGTTCCCTTTCGTTCCCTCGTTGTTCGTTGCTTCGTTGCTTCGTTGCGTGCGGACACGGACGCCGACGCGGGCGAGTGCGCCGATTTCCAGCGCCGTCCACAGAGCTCCGTCCGGGCCCAGGGCGATCCCGTGCGGCTCCGAGCCCGGGGTCGGCAGGTCGTGCACGGTGACAGTGCCGTCGGGGGTGAGGGAGCCCACCCGGTTGCCGGCCCACTCGGTGAACCACAACGTGCCGTCGCTGCCGGGGGTGATGGCATGCGGCCGGGACGTCCGGTCGGGCAGCGGGAACTCGGTGATCCCGCCGTCGGGAGTGATCCGCCCGATCTGCCCTGCACCGATCTCGACGAACCAGACCGCCCCGTCGTGCCCGGCCGCGATGCCCACCGGGGCGGCGGACCTGGTCGGCAACGGGTGCAGAGTGACGGCTCCGTCCATGCCGATCCGCCCGATCGCGTCGGCCTGGTTCAGGGTGAACCACATCCCGTCGTCGGCGCCTGCGGTGATCGCGGAGGGGTAGGTCCCCGTGGCCGGCAGCGGGAACTCGGTCACCCGGCCGTCGGTGGTGATCCTGCCGATCCGGTCGGCGGCGGTCTCGGTGAACCACAGCGCTCCGTCCGGCCCGGCGGCGATTCCGAACGGACCGCACTCCGCAGTCGGCACGGTGAATTCCTCGACCTTGCCGTCGAGGGCGATCCGGCCGATGCGGTGCGCCCGGTGCTCGGTGAACCACAAGGCGTCGTCCGGCCCGACAGCGATGATCGTCGGCCCGCAGTCCGGATCGAGTTGATGGTGCGTGAGTACCCCTCCGGGCACGAGACGCCCGATGCCCCCGCTGTGAACCAGCGTGAACCACAGCGCCCCGTCCGGGCCCGTGGTGAGCGCGTAGGGACCGCTGTCGCTCCCGGCCAAGGTGAACTCTTCGATGAAAACCGGCATCAGACCGGCTCTCCTCTCTTGATACGGCTCATACGGCTCTCTTCATACGGCGCGCCCGCTGCCGCCCTTCATCGACCGTCCGTCTCCCTCGGGCGAAGGGGCCTCCGTCTCTCCGCCCTACGCCACCGGCGCCGAATACAGCATGCGGATCTCCGAAGTCCGGTAGTCGGCGCGGGCGAAGGCCGCGACCATGGGGGCGTTGCCGGTGTCCGTGGTGGCTGTGATCAGTTCGGCACCGGATTCCGCATGGATGAGGGTGATCTCGGTGAGGAGGTCGTCCACGTACCCATGGCCGCGGAACTCGGGGACGACGCCCAGGTAGCCCACGTTGCGGGCATACGGTGTCGCGGAGGGGAGGGCGAGGCCCGCGACCTGCCCGTCCGGCGTGTGGGCCACGCGCCACCACTCGCGCCGACCGGGGCAGCCGAGATAGAAGTCCATCTCGTCCCTGGCCGTGGCTTCGGCGCCCTTGACGGCGATGTTCCTGCGGGTCTCGTCGTCCAGGCTGCCGACGGCTATCCGACGGAACAGCCGGAGGAACTCCTCGTCCGAAGCGGGGGCGAACGTCAGCCGGCCCCTGGACGCGGGGAGGCCGACGTCGGCCGTCCATTGCAGGCGCAGCCGTTCCACCTCGTGCGTGAGGCCTGCTGCCACGGCGGCCCGGCGCCGCCACTCCACGGCGGCCACCGCGGCCGGGGTGTCACGCCAGCCGACGGGCAGCGTCAGGTTGTACAGCGGAGTTTTGGGCGCACCGGCGTCGGCGAACGCCCGCAGCGCGGCGGTCAGCAGCCCGGCCGCCACCTCCGCGCGGTCGGGAGCGTCGGGTCGACATGCAGACAGTCCAGGGCGACGGGGTGAGCGCTGTCCTGCTGCCCCCACCACAAGGAACGGCCCACGATCCGCCCGTCGTCCTCGGCGATCCAGGTCCACTCCGGCCGGTACATCCCCTGTTTCAACTCGTCCAGGTAGCGGTCGGCGTCGATCCAGCCCACCGGTTCATCCACGATGACCGCTGCGACACACTCTTGATCGGCCTCGGTCGTGGGGCGAAACAACACGTTTGCTCCTACTGCTTGGTGTACGTAGTGACAGTCGCGCCGGTGGCGAAGACCCGGAAGTCGGTCAGCGTGAAGGCGGCAGGGTCGAATGCCGCGTGGAACAGCGGAACGCCGGCCCCGAACACCACCGGGTGGCGGTGGACCACGAGCTTGTCGACCTCGCGCAGCAAGCGCCCGGCCAGCACCCGGCCGCCGCACAGCCAGATGCCCATGCCCGGCCGCCGCTTCAGCCCGCGGACGAACTCCGCCGGGTCCCCGGCGACGACATCGACGCCTGACGCGGGCCGTTTCAGGGACGAGGAGACGACGTACTGCCGCAGCCAGGGATACGGGCTGTCGGCACCGGCCGCCCGAGCGGATTCGTAGACGCCGCGCCCCATGACGACCGTGTCGAACAATCTGTTCGCCGTGCTGACGACGCCCAGCGGCCTGCGGGCATGGTCCGGGACGGTCTCGGGGTACTCGGCCAGAACGGCGGCCTTGAGATCGCCGTCGAAGCCGAAGGGGTCGCACTGTCCGTCAGGACCGGCGGTGAAGCCGTCGACACTGCAGCCGACGAGGTACGTGAGCAGACGCATGCGGGTCCGATTCCGATCCGTTGCCACCAGGGACGAGATGACACTAGGCACCCCGATTCAGGAGGGCATCGGTCATCGCGACGTAACGTGACCCGCCTCGCCCGGGACGGCATCGGTAGCGGTGTCGGGGTCGGTACCGGCGGGCCGGGGTGTCAGGGCCGCCCCTTCTCCCACGCCTCCCGATCCCCTATGTACCGAGGGCGCTCCGCGACGATCGACCGGGTCTGGGCCGTGCCACGGCCCAGGTGCCAGCGCACCGCGCCCCTGACTCGGGACGCGCAGGAAGCGATGAAGTGGTCGCAGACCGTGCGGAGTTCGCCGAACCAGCGGCCCTCCAAGGCCTCGCGCACCCAGAGTTGTTCGAGGCGCATTTTCTCGCGGACGGTCTGGTCAACTGGCATGGCGTAGATCATTTACGGGACAGCGCTTAGATGGGCGACACGTGGCAAGCGACGTCATCCGTGGTTGCGGCGACCGGCCGCGGGGTCCCCCGGCGGGTCAGGGCTTGGACGTGTACGTCACGAAGGTCGCCCACTGGGCTTCGGTGAACGCGAGTCGGGGGCCCTGGGCGTTCTTGGAGTCGCGGACGTGGACCGTGCCGGGGGTGGCTGCGACCTCGACGCACTCGTTGCTGTCACTGTCGTCGCTGTAGCTGCTCTTGAACCAGTCCAGCCCGGCGTCATTCCCAGCAGAGGGCTTGTCGGTCATGTGTCTCCCCGCACTTTCTCGATGAAGGCCAGAGACTCCCTTGGCGTGAGAGCCTGCGCCCGGATGATTCCGTACCGCAGCTCAAGGATCCGGATCTCCTTCGGGTCGGAGACCAAGCCACTGGTCGACTGGTCGTCGGAGCGACCCACCACCGAACCGTCGCTGAACTTCAGCACCTGGATCCGACCGCCCATGCCGGCGTGGTCCTCAAGGTCCGTCGGCATCACCTGGATCTCGACGTTCCGCAACTGACCTACCTCCAACAGGCGTTCGAGCTGCTTGCGTAGGACCATTCTGCCTCCGATCGGACGTCGCAGCGTGATCTCTTCTTGGACGAACGTGAACGCCGGAGCCGGTGACCGGTCGAAGATCGACTGTCGTGCCATGCGCGCAGCCACCAGCCGTTCTACGTGGTCCTGTGAGTACGCGGGGCGCCGCATCTCAAACAGCGCCTGGGCATACTCCTCCGTCTGCAACAGCCCATGCAGGTTGTGGTTGCCATACGCCCCAAGCTCGACCGCTTGCGCCTCCAGCTTCGCCAGGTCGCGGACCTTCTTCGGGTACCGCGCCTCCGCGATGTCCTTCTTCATCGCGGCGATCTTTCCGCCCGCTCCGAGTGCCTCGTCAGCCTTGTCCAGGAACTCGGGCCTCGGGATGCGCTTGCCGCTCTCCACCTTGTAGATGAGGTTCTCGCCGTACCCGATGGCCGCCCCGAACTCGGCCGGCCGCAGCCCCGCCGCCTCCCGCCAGAGCTTGAGCTGGTGGCCGAGTGCCGCGACCACCGCCGCCGAGTCGTTCTCCGGATCGACGTCCCAGCCGGGCTCGTCCGCCCCTTCCGCCGCGTGCTCCGCACGTTCCCCGCCCACGCTCATCCGAGCCCACCTCCGAGAATGTCACGGTGGACAGCCTGTACAGGCCTGGACAGCCCCCTGACAGTCACCGTACGCATCGGCATCATCACTGTTCAGGCTACTCACGCACGGCCACGCTGAGTTACGTGAACCCAGAAATCACCCAAGCCGACACCACCGTCCGCCAGTTCAGCGTGCAGCTCTCCGCCACCCGCAGAGGTGCACGTCTTGCCCGCCTGCTGGCGACGGAGCAACTCCGCTCCTGGGGGCTGCCGTTCGAGTCGGCGGCCCACGTCGTCGCCGAACTCGCCACCAACGCCGCGCTGCACGGCCGCGTACCCGGACGGGACTTCCGCCTCGCCCTCACCGCCGCCGAGGGCACTCTCCGTATCGAGGTGACCGACACCCGCGGTGACCGTCTCCCCGTCGCCCGGCACCCCGGAGACGACGAGTCGGGCCGCGGACTCATCCTCGTCGACGCCTTCGCCGACCGCTGGGGCGTCACCCCCGGCCCGGCGCCCTGCAAAACCGTGTGGGCCGAGTTTGATCTTGTGCTCTGACCGGCCCCCACCGGAACGCGGGGCCGCCCGTCTCGGTCGGCCACCAGCCGGTGCGGCACGACATCAAAAGCCTTCAATGCACCGAGGCAAAGACCCAGCGCGCGAGGGCGCGCTGGCCGTCCACATCCAGTCGGTGCCCGCCGGAGCCCGCGTCGACATCAAGACCCTCACCGCCCTCCCCGAGGGCGAGGTCCGGATCGCCGCTGCGTTACGGGACTTGAGGCATTCGGCTACCTGGAGCGCACCCGGAAACGACTCCCCAGCGACCAGATCGTCACGCACACCGTGTCGTACAACCAGCCGGGCGTGAGACCGGCCTCGGCACCGGAGACCCCGGCCGCGGTCTTCTCTGCACCAATTCGTCGCTGGGCGGCGCCCGATGAACGAGACAAAACAGCCACTTATTGACGTCGCTGGCCAAGGACACAGAACTCGTTACCTTCGGGGTCCGCCAAAACAACCCAAGATTGATCACCCTGGCCAATATCAACACGCTGTGCGCCATGAGCCACCAGACGAGCCACCTCGGCGTCCTGGTCATCAGGCCTGAAGTCGAGATGCAGTCGGCTCTTGACCTTCTTGCTCTCATCAAGCCGGACGAAGTCCAACCCCGGCAGGCGATCCGGCTCCGGGCGGATCTCGAACTCCTCATCAGAGGAGTGGACCACAACCCAACCAAGAGCCGTAGCCCACCACTGCCCCAAGGCCACCGGATCTACCGAGTGAACAATTACCTGTTCCCATTCCAAGGTCATCCGCGGAGCTTAGACCTGCCAGGGCTTCAGAAACAGGCACCAAGGGCTTCGCGGACTTGAGGGCGGCCGGGATGAACGGCATGTATCTGACCGACCAGGCCTGCATCAGACCGCCCTGTTGGTCTCCGCGCTCCTGATCACCCTTGTGCGACCTGGGGCTTTTGATGAGGAACCAGGGGAAGTCCGAGGGATACCGGTCCGCTCTTCTTGCGATGCAAGGGGTTCCGAAGGCGCGTGCGCAGGTGCCGATGGACACCTGCGAATCCTGCGTCCGCGCCTTCGGGCCGCCGAGCCGGGCTGCTGCCGCGGCTGCGCGAGACACGGCGCGCTCCTCGCGGCATGAAAAAGCGCTCGCCGTGGCGTCGTTGAAAACGAAGACACCACGGCGAGCGCTCAGCAGCCCGGCTACCGCACGAACACGCTCGCCTGGCTCGCCAGGTCCAGGAAGTACTGCGGCGCCACACCGAGCACCAGCGTCACCGCCACACCCACCCCGATCGTCGTCATCGTCAGCGGCGACGGCACGGCGACCGTGGGGCCGTCCGCCTTCGGCTCGCTGAAGAACATCAGCACGATGACCCGGATGTAGAAGAACGCCGCGATCGCCGACGAGATCACACCGACCACGACCAGCGCACCCGCGCCGCCCTCTGCCGCCGCCTTGAAGACCGCGAACTTCCCGGTGAAGCCGGAGGTCAGCGGGATACCGGCGAAGGCCAGCAGGAAGACAGCGAACACGGCCGCCACCAGCGGTGAACGACGGCCCAGCCCCGCCCACTTGGACAGATGCGTCGCCTCGCCGCCCGCGTCCCGCACCAGCGTGACCACCGCGAACGCGCCGATCGTCACAAAGGAGTACGCACCCAGGTAGAAGAGAACGGACGAGACACCTTCAGGCGTCGTTGCGATGACACCGGCGAGGATGAAGCCGGCGTGCGCGATCGAGGAGTACGCGAGGAGCCGCTTGATGTCGGTCTGGGTGATCGCGACGATCGCACCGCCCAGCATGGTTACGATCGCGATGGCCCACATGACCGGCCGCCAGTCCCAGCTCAGCCCCGGCAGCACGACGTACAGCAACCGCAGCAGCGCGCCGAAGGCGGCGACCTTGGTGGCCGCGGCCATGAAGCCGGTGACCGGAGTCGGCGCGCCCTGGTAGACGTCCGGCGTCCACATGTGGAACGGCACCGCGCCGACCTTGAAGAGCAGCCCGGTCAGGATCATCGCGCCGCCGATCAGCAGCAGCGCGTCGTTCCCCATGGTGTCGGCGAGCGCCGGGTCGATGGTGCGGACGCTGCCGTCGACGACGCCCGCGATCTTCGCATACGAGACGGAGCCCGCGTACCCGTACATCAGCGCGATACCGAACAGCAGGAAGGCCGACGAGAAGGCACCGAGCAGGAAGTACTTCACCGCGGCCTCCTGCGACATCAGCCGCTTGCGGCGGGCGACGGCGCACAGGAGGTAGAGCGGGAGCGAGAAGACTTCCAGTGCCACGAACAGCGTCAGCAGATCGTTGGCGGCCGGGAAGACCAGCATGCCGGTGATCGCGAAGAGCGCCAGCGGGAAGACCTCGGTGGTGGTGAACCCGGCCTTGACCGCTGCCTTTTCGCTGTCGCTGCCGGGTACGGACGCGGCCTGCGCGGCGAACGAGTCGATGCGGTTGCCGTGCGCCGCCGGGTCGAGGCGCCGCTCCGCGAAGGTGAAGACGGCGACCAGCGACGCCAGCAGGATGGTGCCCTGCAGGAAGAGCGCCGGACCGTCGATCGCGATCGCGCCCATCGCCGCGATATGCGCCTTGGTGGTGCCGTATCCGCCGGCCGCGAGCCCGACGACCGCGGCGAATGCGGCGGCCAGGGCGACGACGGTGAGGAACACCTGCACGTAGTAGCGGGCCTTGCGCGGGACGAAGGCCTCCACGAGCACGCCCACGACAGCGGCGCCGACAACGATCAGCGCGGGTGCCAGTTGGGCGTACTCGACACTCGGGGCCGGGATCTTGTCGATCGGCTCGGCCGCCGTCGTCCACAGGCTGTGGACAACTGTAGTGCTCACTTGGCCGCCTCCACCTCGGGCTGGGGGTCCTTCTTCTGTACGTCGGACATCGTGTGCTCCACCGCCGGGTTGATGATGTCCGTCAGCGGCTTCGGGAAGACGCCGAGGAAGAGCAGCAGCGCGATCAGTGGCGCGACCACCACCAGCTCACGGGCCTTGAGATCCGGCATCTTCGACACCTCGGCCTTCACCGGGCCCGTCATCGTCCGCTGGTAGAGGACGAGGGTGTAGAGCGCGGCGAGCACGATGCCGGTGGTGGCGACAATCCCGGCCACCGGATAGCGCGCGAACGTGCCGACCAGGACCAGGAATTCACTCACGAATGGCGCGAGGCCCGGCAGGGAGAGCGTCGCCAGACCGCCGATCAGGAAGGTGCCGGCGAGCACCGGGGCGACCTTCTGCACTCCGCCGTAGTCCGCGATGAGTCGCGAGCCGCGCCGGGAGATCAGGAAGCCGGCCACCAGCATCAGTGCGGCGGTCGAGATCCCGTGGTTGACCATGTAGAGCGTCGCGCCGGACTGGCCCTGGGTGGTCATCGCGAAGATGCCCAGGACGATGAAGCCGAAGTGCGAGATCGAGGCGTAGGCGACCAGCCGCTTGATATCGCGCTGGCCGACCGCGAGCAGCGCTCCGTAGACAATGCTGATCAGCGCGAGCACCAGGATCACCGGCGTGGCCCACTTCGACGCCTCCGGGAACAGCTGGAGGCAGAAGCGCAGCATCGCGAAGGTGCCGACCTTGTCGACGACCGCGGTGATCAGCACCGCGACCGGCGCGGTCGCCTCACCCATGGCGTTGGGCAGCCAGGTGTGCAGCGGCCACAGCGGCGCCTTGATCGCAAAGGCGAAGAAGAAGCCGAGGAAGAGCAGCCGCTCGGTGTTGGTCGCCATGTCCAGCGAGCCGTTCGCCCGCGCCGCGGCGATCTCGGTGAGCGAGAAGCTCCCGGCGACGACATTGAGCCCGATGACCGCGGCCAGCATGATCAGGCCGCCGACCAGGTTGTAGAGCAGGAACTTCACGGCCGCGTACGACCGTTGGGTCGCCGCCGCCTCGTCGCCGCCCGCGTGCGCCCGGTCCCCGAAGCCGCCGATGAGGAAGTACATCGGGATGAGCATGGCTTCGAACAGGATGTAGAAGAGGAAGACGTCGGTGGCCTCGAAGGAGAGGATCACCATCGCCTCGACGGCGAGGATCATGGCGAAGAAGCCCTGGGTCGGCCGCCAGCGCGAACTCTTCGTTTCCAGCGGGTCGGCGTCGTGCCAGCCGGCCAGGATCACAAAGGGGATCAGCAGCGCGGTCAGTGCAAGGAGCGCCACCGCGATACCGTCCACGCCCAGTTCGTACCGGACGCCGAAGTCCTTGATCCAGGTGTGGGATTCGGTGAGCTGATAGCGGGCGCCGCCGGGCTCGAATCGTACGAGCACGACCGCGGCCAGTACGAGCGTGGCGAGCGAGAAGAGCAGCGCCAGCCACTTGGCGGCGGTGCGCCTCGCGGCCGGCACGGCGGCGGTGGCGATGGCGCCGATCGCCGGGATCGCCGCCGTGGCCGTCAGGATCGGGAAGGACATCTCAGACCGCCCTCATCAGCAGGGTCGCGGCGATGACGATCGCCGTACCGCCGAACATCGAGATCGCGTAGGAGCGGGCGTAGCCGTTCTGCAGCTTGCGCAGCCGGCCCGAAAGGCCGCCGAACGAGGCGGCCGTTCCGTTGACCACGCCGTCGACCAGGGTGTGGTCGACGTAGACCAGGGAGCGGGTGAGGTGTTCGCCGCCGCGGACCAGGACCACATGGTTGAAGTCGTCCTGGTAGAGATCGCGGCGGGCGGCCCGGGTGAGCAGCGAGCCGCGGGGCGCGAGTACCGGCACCGGCCTGCGTCCGTACATCGCCCAGGCGATGGCGACGCCGATGACCAGGCAGACCATGGTCGCTCCGGTGATCGTGGCCACGCTCAGCGGCGAGTCTCCGTGCGCGTGCCCGGTGACGGGCTCCAGCCAGTTCAGGAACCTGTCGCCGATGCTGAAGAATCCGCCGGCGAAGACCGATCCGAAGGCCAGGACGATCATGGGGATGGTCATCGACTTCGGGGACTCGTGCGGATGCGGTTCATTGCCTTCCGCGTCGGGCTGCCAGCGCTTCTCACCGAAGAAGGTCAGCAGCATCACGCGGGTCATGTAGAACGCGGTGATGGCCGCGCCCAGCAGGGCCACGCCACCGAGGATCCAGCCCTCCGTGCCGCCCTTGGCGAAGGCCGCCTCGATGATCTTGTCCTTGGAGAAGAAGCCGGACAGACCCGGGAAGCCGATGATGGCCAGATAGCCGAGACCGAAGGTGACATACGTGATCGGCATGTACTTCCGCAGGCCGCCGTACTTGCGCATGTCGACCTCGTCGTTCATGCCGTGCATGACCGAACCGGCGCCGAGGAAGAGCCCGGCCTTGAAGAAGCCGTGCGTCACCAGGTGCATGATCGCGAAGACGTAGCCGATCGGACCGAGGCCCGCCGCCAGGATCATGTAGCCGATCTGCGACATCGTCGAACCGGCCAGCGCCTTCTTGATGTCGTCCTTCGCGCAACCGACGATCGCACCGAAGAGGAGCGTCACGGCGCCGACGGCCACGACCGCCAACTGTGCGTCCGGGGCCGCGTTGAAGATCGCGGCGGAGCGGACGATGAGATACACGCCGGCGGTCACCATGGTCGCCGCGTGGATCAGGGCCGAGACCGGGGTCGGGCCCTCCATCGCGTCCCCGAGCCAGGACTGCAGCGGCACCTGGGCCGACTTGCCGCAGGCGGCGAGCAGCAGCATCAGACCGATCGCGGTGAGCTTGCCCTCCGAGGTGTCCCCCGTCGCCCCGAAGACCGGGCCGAAGGTGAAGGTCCCGAAGGTGGTGAACATCAGCATGATCGCGATCGACAGGCCCATATCGCCGACGCGGTTGACGAGGAATGCCTTCTTCGCCGCGGTCGCCGCGCTGGGCTTGTGCTGCCAGAAGCCGATCAGCAGATACGAGGCGAGACCGACACCTTCCCAGCCGACGTACAGCAGAAGGTAGTTGTCGGCGAGGACCAGCAGCAGCATCGCCGCGAGGAAGAGGTTCAGATAGCCGAAGAAGCGGCGTCGCCGTTCGTCGTGCTCCATGTACCCGATGGAGTAGAGGTGGATCAGCGAGCCCACACCGGTGATCAGCAGGACGAACGTCATCGACAGCTGGTCGAGCTGGAAGGCGACGTCGGCCTGGAAACTCCCGACCGGGATCCAGCTGAACAGCGTGCTGTGCAGGGTGCGTTCCTCCGCGCCCTTGCCCAGCATGTTGACGAAGAGCACCACGCCGATCACGAACGACGCGGCCGCGAGCAGCGTGCCGATCCAGTGGCCGCTGCGGTCGAGCCGCCGCCCGCCGCACAGCAGGACCGCCGCTCCGAGCAAGGGCGCCGCGACAAGCAGCGCAATCAGGTTCTCCACGATTCAGCGACCCCTTACAGCTTCATCAGGCTGGCGTCGTCGACCGAGGCCGAGTGGCGGGAGCGGAACAGCGACACGATGATCGCGAGCCCGACCACGACCTCCGCGGCGGCGACGACCATCGTGAAGAAGGCGATGATCTGGCCGTCGAGATTGCCGTGCATCCGGGAGAAGGCGACGAACGCGAGGTTGCAGGCGTTGAGCATCAGCTCGACGCACATGAAGACCACGATCGCGTTCCGCCGGATCAGCACCCCTGCCGCGCCGATGGTGAACAACAGCGCCGCGAGATACAGATAATTGACGGGATTCACTTCGCGACCTTCCCTTCGCGCGATTGCTGCGACTGCTGCGATTCCGGCGATTCCTGGTCCCGTCCGAGCCGCTCCTCCGAGCGCTGCTCCAGCGCCTTGAGGTCGTTCAGCGCGGCGCTCGACACATCGCGGATCTGGCCGCGCTCCCGCAGCGTCTTACTGACGGTGAGCGCGGACGTGGTGCCGTCCGGCAGCAGACCGGGGATGTCCACGGCGTTGTGCCGGGCGTAGACACCGGGCGCCGGCAGCGGCGGCAGTTGCTTCCCGCGTACGCGCTCCTCGGACATCTCCCGCTGTGTCTTGGCGCGCTCGGTGCGCTCCCGGTGCGTGAGCACCATCGCGCCGACGGCCGCCGTGATCAGCAGCGCGCCGGTGATCTCGAAGGCGAAGACGTACTTGGTGAAGATGAGCCGGGCGAGTCCCTCGACATTGCCGCCGTGTGCGCTGTTGGCCGGACCGAGCCCGTTGAAGGTCTTCAGCGAGGCATTGCCGATTCCGGCGATCAGCAGCACACCGAAGCCGAGCCCGCAGGCAGCGGCCCACCAGCGCTGGCCCTTCAGCGTCTCCTTGAGCGAGTCGGCGGCGGTGACACCGACCAGCATGACGACGAAGAGGAACAGCATCATGATCGCGCCGGTGTAGACGATGATCTGGACGACACCGAGGAAGTACGCGCCGTTGGCGAGGTAGAAGACCGCCAGGACGATCATGGTTCCGGCGAGACTCAGCGCACTGTGCACGGCCCGCTTCATCAGGATCGTGCCGAGCGCCCCGAGGACGGCGATGGTGCCGAGGACCCAGAACTGGAAGGCCTCACCCGCCGAAGTGGTGGAGGCGGCAAGCGTGTTCATACGTCCACCTCCTCGCCCTTCTCCCCCTTGGAGACGGCGACCTGCTGGACCGTGCCGGGAGCGGCCTCGGTGACCAGGCCCCGGTAGTAGTCCTGCTCGTCCGTGCCCGGGAAGATCGAGTGCGGGGAGTCGACCATGCCCTCCTCGAGTCCGGCGAGCAGCTGCTCCTTCGTATAGATGAGGTTCTCCCGGCTGCTGTCGGCCAGTTCGAACTCGTTGGTCATCGTCAGCGCCCGGGTCGGGCAGGCTTCGATGCACAGTCCGCACAGAATGCAGCGGGCATAGTTGATCTGGTAGACGCGGCCGTAGCGCTCACCCGGGGAGTAGCGCTCCTCGTCGGTGTTCTCCGCGCCCTCCACATAGATCGCGTCCGCCGGACAGGCCCAGGCGCACAGCTCGCATCCGATGCACTTCTCAAGCCCGTCGGGATGGCGGTTGAGCTGGTGCCGGCCGTGGAAGCGCGGCGCCGTGATCTTCTGCTGCTCCGGGTACTGCTCGGTCAGCCGCTTCTTGAACATTGCCTTGAAGGTCACGCCGAAGCCGGCAACCGGATTCTCGAACTTGTTCTCAGGTTCCTCAGACACCGTCAGCCTCCTTTCCGTCACCAGGACCGTCACTCACAGTGTCCGTGCCACCACTGACAATCAACTCGCGCTCACGGCGCGGCCGTCGACGGGGCACGGGCGGCAGGGTCTGTCCCGGCAGCGGCGGTACGGGGAAACCGCCCGCCATCGGGTCGAAGGCCGGCGGCTCGCCCTTGGCGGCCTCCGCCTCCTTCTCCTTCTTGCCGCGGAACATGTCGGCGACGAAGGAGAGCAGCAGCACCGCGATCACCGCGCCGCCGACGTACAGCACGATCTGCTGGAAGTCGTAGTTCTCGTTCCGCAGCGCCCGTACGGTCGCCACCAGCATCAGCCAGACCACCGATACCGGGATCAGGACCTTCCAGCCGAGCTTCATCAGCTGGTCGTAGCGGACCCGGGGCAGCGTGCCGCGCAGCCAGATGAAGAAGAACAGCAGCAGCTGGACCTTGATGACGAACCAGAGCATCGGCCACCAGCCGTGGTTCGCGCCCTCCCAGAGAGTGGAGACCGGGTACGGGACCCGCCAGCCGCCCAGGAAGAGGGTGACCGAGACCGCCGAGACGGTGACCATGTTGACGTACTCGGCCAGCATGAACATCGCGAACTTGATCGAGCTGTACTCGGTGTTGAAGCCGCCGACGAGGTCGCCCTCGGACTCCGGCATGTCGAAGGGGGCGCGGTTGGTCTCGGCCACCATCGTGACGATGTAGATGATGAAGGAGACCGGCAGCAGGATGATGTACCAGCGGTCCGCCTGCGCCTCGACGATCTTCGAGGTCGACATCGACCCGGAGTAGAGGAAGACGGAGGCAAAGGCCGCGCCCATGGCGATCTCGTACGAGATCATCTGCGCGCAGGAGCGGAGTCCGCCGAGCAGCGGGTACGTCGAGCCCGACGACCAGCCGGCGAGGACGATGCCGTAGATGCCGACCGAGGCGACCGCGAGGATGTAGAGCATCGCGATCGGTAGGTCGGTGAGCTGCATCGTGGTGCGGTGGCCGAAGATCGAGATCTCGTTGCCGGCCGGACCGAAGGGGATCACGGCGATCGCCATGAAGGCCGGGATCGCGGCGACGATCGGCGCGAGGACATAGACGACCTTGTCCGCGCGCTTGACGATGACGTCTTCCTTCAGCATCAGCTTGATGCCGTCGGCGAGGGACTGGAGCATGCCCCAGGGCCCGTGCCGGTTGGGGCCGATGCGCAGCTGCATCCAGGCGACAACCTTGCGCTCCCACACGATGGAGAAGAGCACGGTGATCATCAGGAAGGCGAAGCAGAACACTGCCTTGATGACGACGAGCCACCAGGGGTCGTGCCCGAACATCGAGAGATCCTCGGCCGCGAGGAGGGTCGGGTTCACGACTGCACCTCCGGTGCGTCAGCGGGGACGACTTCCGGCGCCGCCGGGCCGATGCGGACGAGCTGTCCGGGGACGGCGCCGGTGTCCGAAGTGACGCCGCCGCCCACGGAGTTCAGCGGCAGCCACACCACCCGGTCGGGCATCTCGCTCACCTGGAGCGGGAGCCGGACCGAGCCGGCCGGGCCGCTGACGGCCAGGACGTCACCGTCCTTGACGCCCGTCTCGGCCGCTGTCGCCGCGGAGAGCCGGGCGACCGCCGCATGGCGAGTACCCGCCAGCGCCTCGTCGCCCTGCTGCAGCAGACCCTGGTCGAGCAACAGCCGGTGCCCCGCGAGGACCGCCTCGCCCTCGCCCGGTCGGGGCAGGGACTGCGCGGACTCCGTCGGCTCGGTGGCCCGGGGGCCCTGCCAGCCGCCGAGCCGGTCGAGCTCCGTGCGTACGGACTTGAGGTCCGGCAGCCCGAAGCTGACGTCGAGCGCGTCCGCGAGCATGTGCAGCACCCGCGCGTCGGTCGGCGCCAGGCGGCGGGTCATCTGCTCCGGCTTGAGCGCGGCCTCGAACAGCCTCGCCCTGCCCTCCCAGTTGAGGAACGTGCCCGGCTTCTCGGCGACGGCCGCGACCGGGAAGACCACGTCCGCCCGCTCGGTGACCTCACTCGGCCGCAGTTCCAGAGAGACCAGGAAGCCGACCGCGTCGAGTGCCGCGCGTGCGCGTGCCGGGTCGGGCAGGTCCGCGACCTCGACGCCCGCCACCAGCAGCGCGCCCAGTTCGCCGGTGGCCGCGGCCTCGACGATCTGGCCGGTGTCGCGGCCGTAGCGGTGCGGGAGTTCGCGTACGCGCCAGGCCGCCGCGGTCTCCTCACGGGCCCGCGGGTCGGTGGCCGGGCGGCCGCCGGGCAGCAGCGAGGGGATCGCGCCCGCCTCGATGGCGCCGCGCTCACCCGCCCTGCGCGGGATCCACACCAGCTGGGCACCGGTCGCGGTGGCGGCCCGTGCGGCGGCGGTGAGTCCGCCGGGCACGGCCGCGAGCCGCTCGCCGACCACGATCACCGCGCCTGCGGAGCGCAGCGCCTCGGCCGCCTTCGCGCCGTCGCCCTCCAGACCGGTGCCGGCCGCCAGCGCGTTCAGCCACTCGGTCTCGGTGCCGGGGGCGGCGGCCAGCAGCGTGCCGCCCGCCTTCGCCAGACCCCGGGTGGCGTGCGTGGCCAGCGCGAAGGTGCGCTGGCCGTGCTTGCGATGCGCCTTGCGCAGCCGCAGGAAGACGCCGGGCGCCTCCTCCTCGGACTCGAACCCGGCCAGCAGTACGGCCGGGGCCTTCTCCAGGGAGGTGTAGGTGACGCCGCTGCCGTCCAGATCGCGGCCCTGCCCGGCGACGCGGGCGGCCAGGAAGTCGGCCTCCTCGCTGCTGTGCACGCGCGCCCGGAAGTCGACGTCATTGGTGTCGAGGGCGACGCGCGCGAACTTGGCGTACGCATAGGAGTCCTCGACGGTGAGCCGGCCGCCCACGAGGACACCGGCCCGGCCGCGCGCCCCGCTCAGCCCGCGGGCCGCCGCCTCCAGCGCCTCCGGCCAGCTCGCCGGTTCCAGGACGCCTTCGTCATTGCGTACGAGAGGGGTGGTGAGCCGGTCCGGCTTCTGCGCGTAACGGAAGCCGAAGCGCCCCTTGTCGCAGAGCCACTCCTCGTTGACCTCGGGGTCCTCCGCCGCGAGGCGCCGCATGACCTTGCCGCGCCGGTGGTCGGTGCGGGTCGCGCAGCCGCCGGCGCAGTGCTCGCACACGCTCGGCGACGAGACCAGGTCGAAGGGGCGGGAGCGGAATCGGTACGCCGCCGAGGTCAGCGCGCCCACCGGGCAGATCTGGATGGTGTTGCCGGAGAAGTACGACTCGAAGGGGTCGCCCTCACCCGTGCCGACCTGCTGGAGGGCGCCCCGCTCGATCAGCTCGATCATCGGGTCGCCCGCGACCTGGTTGGAGAAGCGGGTGCAGCGGGCGCAGAGCACGCACCGCTCACGGTCGAGCAACACCTGTGTGGAGATCGGCACGGGCTTCTCGTATGTGCGCTTACGGCCCTCGAAGCGGGTGTCCGGGTCGCCCACCTGCATGGCCTGGTTCTGCAGGGGGCATTCGCCGCCCTTGTCGCAGACCGGGCAGTCCAGCGGGTGGTTGATCAGCAGCAGCTCCATCACACCGCGCTGGGCCTTCTCTGCGACCGGCGAGGTGAGCTGCGACTTGACGACCATGCCGTCGGTGCAGGTGATGGTGCAGGACGCCATCGGCTTGCGCTGGCCCTCGACCTCGACGATGCACTGGCGGCAGGCGCCGACCGGGTCGAGGAGGGGGTGGTCGCAGAACCGCGGGATCTCGATGCCCAGCAGCTCGGCGGCCCGGATGACCAGCGTGCCCTTGGGGACGGAGATCTCGATGCCGTCGATCGTCAGCGAGACAAGATCTTCCGGCGGAACGGCCGCGCTGCCGCCTCCGGCGGGGTTGGACGTCGTGACGGTCATGCCCGTACCTCCGCACGAGGTGAGTCGGACTGCGGTGCTTCGCCCGCAGGGCGGTGGGCGGCGAAGCCGCGGCCGGGGCTCGGCGCATACGCCTCAGTCATGCGTTCACCTCCAGGTGCTTGTCGGCCCAGACGGTCGACTTGGCAGGGTCGAAGGGGCAGCCCTTGCCGGTGATGTGCTGCTCGTACTCCTCGCGGAAGTACTTGAGCGAGGAGAAGATGGGGGACGCGGCACCGTCGCCCAGCGCGCAGAAGGACTTGCCGTTGATGTTGTCGGCGATGTCGTTGAGCTTGTCGAGATCGGACATGACGCCCTTGCCGGCCTCGATGTCGCGCAGCAGTTGCACCAGCCAGTACGTGCCTTCGCGGCAGGGCGTGCACTTGCCGCAGGACTCGTGGGCGTAGAACTCGGTCCATCGCGTCACGGCCCGTACGACACACGTGGTCTCGTCGAAGCACTGCAGCGCCTTGGTGCCGAGCATCGAACCGGCGGCGCCGACGCCCTCGTAGTCCAGCGGGACATCGAGGTGCTCGTCGGTGAACATCGGGGTCGAAGAGCCGCCCGGGGTCCAGAACTTGAGGCGGTGCCCGGCCCTGATCCCGCCGCTCATGTCGAGCAGCTGGCGCAGCGTGATGCCGAGCGGGGCCTCGTACTGGCCGGGGTTGGTGACATGGCCGCTGAGCGAGTAGAGCGTGAAGCCCGGGGACTTCTCGCTGCCCATCGACTTGAACCAGTCCTTGCCGCGTTGGAGGATCGCGGGAACGGACGCGATGGACTCGACGTTGTTCACCACAGTGGGGCACGCGTAGAGACCGGCGACCGCGGGGAAGGGCGGTCGCAGCCGGGGCTGGCCGCGACGGCCCTCCAGGGAGTCCAGCAGCGCGGTCTCCTCACCGCAGATGTACGCGCCTGCGCCCGCGTGCACGGTGAGTTCGAGGTCGAGTCCGCTGCCGAGAACGTTCTTGCCGAGGTAGCCCGCCTCGTACGCCTCGCGCACGGCTTCGTGCAGCCGTCGCAGTACGGGGACGACTTCACCGCGCAGATAGATGAACGCGTGATTCGACCGGATCGCATAGCAGGCGATCACGATCCCCTCGATGAGGGAGTGCGGGTTGGCGAAGAGGAGCGGGATGTCCTTGCAGGTCCCGGGCTCCGACTCGTCGGCGTTGACAACAAGATAGTGCGGCTTTCCGTCGCCCTGCGGAATGAACTGCCACTTCATTCCGGTGGGGAAGCCGGCGCCGCCGCGGCCGCGCAGTCCGGAGTCCTTGACGTACGCGATGAGGTCGTCGGGCGACATGGCCAGCGCCTTGCGCAGCCCCTCGTACCCCTCGTGCCGCCGGTAGGTGTCCAGCGTCCAGGGCTCCGCCTCGTCCCAGAAGGCGGAGAGGACGGGCGCGAGGAGCTTCTCGGGGCTCGTCTCGTTGAGCTCGGGTGCCAAGGTCATCACTCCCCCTCCTCGGCTGCGGGCCCGGCCGGGTGCGCGGGGTCGGAGTCCGAGGTCTGCTGTGGCGCGTCGTGCGAGCTGAGGTGCTCGGACCCGGGCTGCGGGGCATCGTGGGCGACCTCACCGCGCGGGGCGACCACCCGGGCGGCCGGCTGCTCGCCTTTGGCGAGGCGCAGGCCGATCAGCGAGGCGGGTCCGGCCCCGCCGGTCGCCTCGACGGCGCCGGGGCGCCGGTCGGGGAAGCCCGCGAGGATCCGCGCGGTCTCCTTGTACGTACAGAGGGGAGCGCCGCGGGTGGGCTGGACCTGCCGTCCCGCACGCAGATCGTCGACGAGCCGCTTGGCTGTCTCCGGCGTCTGGTTGTCGAAGAACTCCCAGTTGACCATCACCACAGGGGCGAAGTCGCAGGCCGCGTTGCACTCGATGTGCTCGAGGGTGACCTTGCCGTCCTCGGTCGTCTCGTTGTTGCCGACGCCGAGGTGCTCCTTGAGCTCCTCGAAAATGGCGTCGCCGCCCATCACCGCGCAGAGCGTGTTGGTGCAGACCCCGACCTGGTAGTCGCCGGAGGGCTTGCGCCGGTACATCGAGTAGAAGGTGGACACCGCGGTGACCTCGGCAGTGGTCAGCTCCAGCATCTCGGCGCAGAACCGGACGCCGGTGCGGGTGACGTACCCCTCCTCCGCCTGCACCAGATGCAGCAGCGGCAGCAGGGCGGACCGGCTGTCGGGGTAGCGGGCGATGATCTCCTTCGCGTCCGCTTCGAGCCTGGCACGCACATCGGCCGGGTAGTCGGGGGCGGGGAGCTGTGGCATCCCCAAGCTGATGTCTGTCACCGGTCGACGCCTCCCATCACGGGGTCGATGGACGCGACGGCGACGATGACGTCGGCGACCTGGCCGCCTTCGCACATCGCCGCCATGGCCTGCAGATTGGTGAAGGACGGGTCACGGAAGTGGACCCGGTAGGGGCGGGTGCCGCCGTCGCTCACGACATGGACGCCGAGTTCGCCCTTGGGCGATTCGACCGCGGTGTACGCCTGTCCGGCCGGGACCCGGAAGCCCTCGGTCACCAGCTTGAAGTGATGGATCAGGGCCTCCATGGAGGTGCCCATGATCTTCTTGATGTGGTCGAGGGAGTTGCCGAGCCCGTCGGGGCCGAGAGCGAGCTGCGCGGGCCAGGCGATCTTCTTGTCGGCGACCATCACCGGTCCCGGCTCGAGCCGGTCCAGGCACTGCTCGACGATGCGCAGCGACTGCCGCATCTCCTCGAGGCGGATGAGGAAGCGGCCGTACGCGTCGCAGCTGTCGGCGGTCGGGACGTCGAACTCGTACGTCTCGTAACCGCAGTAGGGGTCGGTCTTGCGCAGATCGTGGGCGAGACCGGCGGAGCGCAGGATCGGTCCGGTCGCGCCGAGCGCCAGGCAGCCGGTCAGATCGAGATAGCCGATGTCCTGCATACGGGCCTTGAAGATGGGGTTGCCGGTGGCGAGCTTGTCGTACTCCGGCAGGTTCTTCTTCATCGTCTTCACGAACTCGCGAAGCTGGTCGATGGCGCCGGGCGGCAGGTCCTGCGCGAGTCCGCCGGGCCGGATGAACGCGTGGTTCATCCGCAGGCCGGTGATCAACTCATAGATGTCGAGAATCAGTTCACGATCCCGGAATCCGTAGATCATGATCGTGGTGGCGCCGAGCTCCATACCGCCGGTGGCGATGCACACCAGGTGGGAGGAGAGCCGGTTGAGCTCCATCAGCAGGACGCGGATGATCGTCGCCCGGTCCGGGATCTCGTCGGTGATGCCGAGCAGCTTCTCCACGCCCAGGCAGTACGCCGCCTCGTTGAAGAACGGCGTCAGATAATCCATGCGCGTGACGAAGGTGGTGCCCTGCACCCAGGTCCGGTACTCGAGGTTTTTCTCGATCCCGGTGTGCAGATAGCCGATGCCGCAGCGGGCCTCGGTGACCGTCTCGCCGTCGATCTCCAGGATCAGCCGGAGCACGCCGTGCGTGGAGGGGTGCTGCGGGCCCATGTTGACGACGATCCGCTCGTCGTCGGCCTTGGCCGCGGACTGGACGACCTCGTCCCAGTCGCCGCCGGTGACCGTATATACGGTCCCCTCGGTGGTCTCGCGGGCGGAAGCGGGGGAAGTTCCCTGTGAAGCAGACATCAGCTGTACGACCTCCGCTGGTCCGGAGCCGGGATCTGGGCGCCCTTGTACTCGACGGCGATGCCGCCGAGCGGATAGTCCTTGCGCTGCGGGAAGCCCTGCCAGTCGTCCGGCATCATGATCCGGGTGAGGGCGGGGTGGCCGTCGAAGATGAGCCCGAAGAAGTCGTACGTCTCGCGCTCGTGCCAGTCGTTGGTCGGATAGACCGTGACCAGGGACGGCACATGCGGGTCGCTGTCCGGTGCGGAGACCTCGAGGCGGATCAGCCGGCCGTGGGTGAGCGAGCGCAGGTGGTAGACGGCGTGCAGCTCGCGGCCCTTGTCCTCGAGGTAGTGGACGCCGGAGACGCCCGTACAGAGCTCGAAGCGCAGGGCCGGGTCGTCGCGCAGGGTCTGCGCCACGGTGAGCAGATGCTCGCGGGCGATGTAGAAGGTGAGCTCGCCGCGGTCGACGACCGTCTTCTCGATGGCGTTCTCGGGGACGAGGCCCTGCTCCTCCAGTGCGCCTTCGAGCTCGTCGGCGACCTCGTCGAAGTAGCCGCCGTAGGGGCGGTGGGAGGCGCCCGGCAGGGTCACCGTCCTGACGAGACCGCCGTAGCCACTCGTATCGCCGCCGTTGCCTGCGCCGAACATGCCCTTGCGTACGCCGATGACGTCGCCGGACTCGTCCCGTGGCGCAGGGACGTTGTTACCGTTGGTGTTCTTGCTCTCACTCACCGGAGCAGCCCCTTCATCTCGATGGTGGGGAGCGCCTTGAGGGCCGCCTCCTCCGCCTCGCGGGCCGCTTCCTCCGCGTTCACGCCGAGCTTGGAGGTCTGGATCTTGTGGTGCAGCTTGAGAATCGCGTCGATCAGCATCTCGGGACGCGGCGGGCAGCCAGGCAAATAGATGTCGACGGGGACAATGTGATCAACACCCTGCACAATCGCGTAATTGTTGAACATTCCGCCCGATGAGGCGCAAACGCCCATGGAAATGACCCACTTGGGATTGGGCATCTGGTCGTAGACCTGCCGCAGGACGGGCGCCATCTTCTGGCTCACCCGGCCGGCGACGATCATCAGGTCGGCCTGGCGCGGCGATCCGCGGAAGACCTCCATGCCGAAGCGGGCCAGGTCGTAGCGGCCGGCGCCGGTCGTCATCATCTCGATGGCGCAGCAGGCCAGACCGAAGGTCGCCGGGAAGACGGATGATTTGCGCACCCAGCCCGCGGCCTGTTCGACGGTGGTCAGCAGAAAACCGCTCGGCAGCTTCTCTTCGATTCCCATTGGTGTGCCCCTCAGCCCCTCAGTCCCATTCCAGGCCGCCGCGCCGCCATACATACGCGTAGGCGACGAAGACGGTGAGCACGAAGAGCAGCATCTCCACGAGCCCGAAAAGCCCCAGGGCGTCGAAGGTGACCGCCCAGGGGTAGAGGAAGACGATCTCGATGTCGAAGACGATGAAGAGCATCGCCGTCAGGTAGTACTTGATGGGAAAGCGGCCGCCTCCGGCCGGCGTAGGGGTCGGCTCGATGCCGCACTCGTACGCCTCTAGTTTTGCCCGGTTGTAGCGCTTTGGACCGATAAGCGTGGCCATGACCACGGAGAAGATCGCAAACCCTGCCCCGAGGGCGCCGAGCACAAGGATGGGCGCGTAAGCATTCACCCTCCTCGCTCCTTCCAGTCGTCCTTGACCGTTGGACCGCACCGGGCATCCGCCTCGCTGCCTCGCGAAGATCGTGTACATGTGAGGCAGTTCACAAGCCCGACTGCTCCGCATCCTATGCCTGCCGGTCTGTGATCTGCGACACGGGGTACGACAACGTCTTTGTGATCTCCACCACCCGGCGAACGATCATGAAGTCGGATGAGCGGTGATCTTCATACGCGAAGCGCCCGAGTGGTCACCAGACGTGACATCCGGTGGTGTTACCGCAGGTCGGAGGGCATGCGCCCTATCAAGCGATGGCCCGTACAGGCAAATTGGCAATGGGCCGCATCGGGTGATAGTGGACTCCGCTTCACCCACCCGAGGGACCCGCGCGGATCCGGGTGGACACGTGCTCGCATTCACGAGCTGCCGGACGCCAGGACGTTGACCTTTCTGTGACCTGCACCACTCGCTTCATTCATCAATAAAAGGGGGCTTGGCCATCGGCGTGAAGGGATGGTAAGTGCCAGGCAATTCGGACCTTTTACGGAAAGCCCATGATCACAGCCGTGATCGCTCGTGCCCGAATTGCCCGTTACGGCGTCAATAAAGGCCGGAGCAGAGCGGATTCAGACGTTCCGGTCACAACTGTGGCGCAACACACGTTTCTTGAAGGGAACCGTGAGTACTTGATACCGGTTGTACTCATGTCCCACACCGCTCACATACCCAGCCACCGGAAGCCCCGCCGCAGTGCCTCGAAGTTGGCGCTTCGGGCCGGAGTTGCCGGTGGCGTCCTCAGCACCATCGCGGTGGCCGGAGCTGCCGGGCCGGCGAACGCCGAGCCGGTGACCGAGACCATCGAGATGCCGACGCTCACGTCCGGCCCCTCGCTCTCCGCCGCCGTCTCGCAGTCCGCCGAGGCCACTCAGGAGATCGCGCTCGACCTCGAGTTGCAGGCCCAGGAGAACGCCGCCGCCGTCAAGGCCGCGCAGACCGCCAAGAAGGCCAAGGCCGAGGCGGACCGCAAGGCCGAGGCCAAGGAGAAGTCCGAGGCGAAGAAGCGCGCCGACGCCGAGGCACAGCGCGCCTCCCGGTCGTCCGAGCGCACCACGCTCTCCGCGCCCTCCAACACCTCGAACGCCACGGGCTCCGCCGCGACCGTCGTCGCCTTCCTCAAGGCACAGCTCGGCGACGCCTACGTCATGGGCGCCACCGGACCCAACTCGTGGGACTGCTCCAGCCTCGTCCAGGCCGCCTTCCGGCAGGTCGGCGTCGACCTGCCCCGCGTCTCCCAGGACCAGTCGGTGGCCGGCACCCAGGTGGGCACCAGCAACCTCCAGATCGGCGACATCCTCTACTGGGGCGGCGCCGGTTCCGCGTACCACGTCGGTGTCTACATCGGCGATGGCCAGTACCTCGACGCCGCCAACCCCGGCAAGGGCGTCGTGATCCAGGACCTGTCGGGCTACCCGGCGAGCGGCGCGGTCCGCGTTCTCTGACCGCCCCGCGCACTGACCGGCACGCTTCGAAGGGCCGCGGCTCCCCCGCTCGGGGGTGGAGCCGCGGCCCTTCGTCCGTTCACCCCGGGTGTGCCGCCGGTCGCGTCGTGCCGCGGCCGCCGGGCCCCCGCTTGAGCGGCTCCAGCTCCGGCGGCCGGTAGCGGCCCCAGGTGGTGCAGCGCGCGGCGCCCGAGGCATCGGCGTCCAGCAGGGCGTTGACGGCGTACCGGGCCGCTTCGTTGGCGCCCTCCACGGACGCCAGGTTCATGCCGGTGCGTACGTAGTCCCCCGCGAGGAAGAAGTTCGGCACCCTGGTCCTGGCCGTATCAGGCCTTCGGGGCCACCTTCGAGAGCCCGTTGATGATCCGGTCCATCGCGTCGCCGCCCGTCGGGTCGGTGAGGTTGGCCAGCATCTTCAGCGTGAACTTCATCAGCAGCGGGTGCGTCAGACCGCGCTGCGTCGCGATCTTCATGACCTTCGGGTTGCCGATGAGCTTCACGAAGGCGCGGCCCAGGGTGTAGTAACCGCCGTACGTGTCCTTGAGGATCTTCGGGTAGCGGTGCAGCGCCAGCTCCCGCTGCGCCGGGGTCTGCCGGGCATGCGCCTGCACGATCACGTCGGCGGCGATCTGGCCGGACTCCATGGCGTACGCGATGCCCTCGCCGTTGAACGGGTTGACGAGGCCGCCCGCGTCGCCGACCAGCAGCAGGCCCTTGGTGTAGTGCGGCTGACGGTTGAACGCCATCGGGAGCGCGGCGCCGCGGATCGGCATCGTCATGTTGTCCTCGGTGTAGCCCCAGTCCTCCGGCATCGAGGCACACCAGGCCTTCAGCACCTCGCGCCAGTCCAGCTCCTTGAAGGCGGCGGAGGTGTTCAGTACGCCGAGGCCGACGTTCGAGGTGCCGTCGCCCATGCCGAAGATCCAGCCGTAGCCGGGGAGAAGCCGGTCCTGCGGGCCACGGCGGTCCCAGAGCTCCAGCCAGGACTCCAGATAGTCGTCGTCGTGGCGCGGCGAGGTGAAGTACGTCCGTACGGCGACACCCATCGGACGGTCCTCGCGACGGTGCAGCCCCATGGCGAG
This sequence comes from Streptomyces sp. NPDC002730, assembly GCF_042888805.1. NCBI lineage: Bacteria > Bacillati > Actinomycetota > Actinomycetes > Kitasatosporales > Streptomycetaceae > Streptomyces > Streptomyces sp. NPDC002730. The sequence goes on along the minus strand of NZ_JBIAQG010000001.1, from coordinate 95,847 downwards.
GGAGAGCCGGGTCGAATTGCCGTCGGCGGCGACGACGAGCGGCGCGTGGAAGGTGACCGGGGTCTTCTCCTCGCCCAGCTTGGCGTTGACGCCGGTGATGCGGCCTGTCCGCTCGTCGATGATCGGGGCCCCGACGTTGCACCGCTCGTACAGCCGCGCGCCCGCCTTCTGCGCCTGCCTGGCGAGCTGCTCGTCGAAGTCGTCGCGCTTGCGTACGAGTCCGTAGTCCGGGAAAGAGGCGAGATCCGGCCAGTCGAGCTGGAGCCGCACGCCGCCGCCGATGATCCGCAGGCCCTTGTTGCGCAGCCAGCCGGCTTCCTCGGAGATGTCGATACCCATCGCCACCAGCTGCTTCGTGGCACGCGGGGTGAGGCCGTCACCGCAGACCTTCTCGCGCGGGAAGGCCGTCTTCTCGAGGAGAAGGACGTCGAGCCCCGCCTTGGCCAGGTAGTACGCGGTCGTGGAGCCGGCCGGGCCTGCCCCGACGACGATCACATCGGCGGTGTGTTCGGAGAGGGGCTCGGTCACGGCGGGTTCTCCCGAAGACTCGATATTGCGTACCGAATGGCACAGGACATGTGCAGTCTATGGGGGCGTACTGATCCACAAACTGAAGGGCTCCCCCCTATGAGCAGGCCGCTCCCCGCCGTACAGCTGCGTGTGCCCACCGACGAGGACGCCCTGGCCTGGCACCGGGTCTTCAACGATCCGGAGGTGATGGAGTTCCACGGCGGGAAGGCGGCGGAGCTGTCCGTCTACGAGGAGCTGACCGCCCGGCAGCGCAGACACGACGCCGAGCACGGCTTCTGCTTCTGGACCATGCTCGACGAGGACGGCGAGGTCATCGGCTTCACCGGTGCGCAGCCCTGGCCGCACGAGACCTTCGGCCCGGTCGGCGAGATCGAGATCGGCTGGCGGCTGGCGCGGGCCGCGTGGGGCAAGGGGTATGCGACCGCCGCCGCCCGCACCACGCTGGAGCGGGTACGGGCGGCCGGGGTGGAGCGGGTGGTGGCGATGGTGAACGCGCGCAATGAGCGTTCGATCGCGGTGATCCGGCGGCTGGGGATGGAGCTGGCCGAGACGTTCACGACGCCGGTGTCCCAGCAGAAGGGATACCGGTTCCGGCTGGAGCTCCAGCAGCCCTAGCTCACTGGCTCACTGGCTCACTTTGAAGGTGTTGAGGGCGGTCGAGAAGACCACGTCCTTGGCCGGGTCCCAGAGATCGGCGCGGCCGGCGGCAAGGATCGCGTACTCCGTGCCGTCCGCCGCGACGAACGCCTGGTCGATGACATGGCGCTTCAGGCTGCCCTCGTCCGGCTCCGGGACATGGGTGAACTCCCAGAGCGCGCCCGGCCGTCCCTGATACGTGTTCTGGATCAGCTGCGTGCGCTCGTACTGGGTCTCGGGAGTCTCCAGGTGCTTCTTCTCCAGGGTGAGGAAGTTCTCGTACGAGGTCGTCGGCGTGTTCTTGATGACGCCGATCTGGACATACGAACCGCCCGTGGGGGCTTCGTAGAAGACCTGGCTGCCCGACTGCCGGCGCTTCCAGCCGTCCATCACCGCGACGGTGAACCCGGCGGGGTCCTGCTTCAGCGCAAAGCCTTCCGGGACCGTGGCACCGCCCGGCGGAGGTGTCGACGGGCTCGTGGAGGGTGTGGCGGAGGGACTGCCGGACGGGGTTGCGGAAGGGGACGCCGGGGCCTGTGGGTCCTGCTTCGGGGAAGGGGACTGCGATGCGGCCGGCTGCTTGTTCTTCGCCTCGTCGGACGCGTCGTTGTTCTTCAGCAGCAGCGCCCCGGCCGTCGCGCCACCGCCGATGACGAACGCGGCGGTGAGGGTGGCCGTCCACACGAGGACCTTGCGCTTGCGTTCGGCGGCGGCTGCCGCGGCGGCGGGATCGTGGGCGGCGGCTGCCGGTGAGGCAGCCGCGGCAGCGCTCGGTGAAGCGGAGAGCTGCACGGTGTGCGGGTCGTACGCGCCGGGGACTGGGGGCTGCGGGACGTACGGAGAGGGCGCGGGCGGGGCGGGCGCCTCAGCCACGAACGGGGTGGCCGCGGGGGCAGCGGGAGCGGCCGGGGCGCCGGGCATGTACGCCGGGCCCTGCCCGTACGCCGGCAGTGGCACCGCCGCCGCCTGTTGACCCACCATCCGCAGCACATACGGGCCCAGGAACGTCGCCGCACCCACCCACAGCAGGCCGAACAGCAACGCATCCGGAACGCTCGGGGCGAACTCCGATGTGCCCTGGCCGCCCCAGTCCGACATACCGCCCGCCATTTCGGCGGAGACCCCACTCACGCCCGTGAACAGCAGGACGAGGCCCAGCGAGAAGCCTCCGGCCAGCAGCTGTTCGCGACGGTCCGCCGAGCGGCGGGCCGCCCAGACACCGAGCGTGAGCGCGCAGACCACACCGAGAGCCACCGCCCCGGCGACCGCGCCACCACCCCACACATCGCTGATCTCCGGAAGACCGAAACTGCCGTGCTCCGTGCCGGAGCCGATCAGGCTGAACCGGCCCTGGACGTCGTACTTCACCGGTACGCCCCAGCTCAGCCCGAGCACCGCCAGGCCGATGTTCGGCAGGATCGGCAGCGCGATGAGCAGGCCCGTACCGTCCACGCCGTCCGCGTTGGCGTACGCGATGAAGCCGACCAGCGAGCAGAGGGCCACGACGGCGCCGAGCGCCCGCACCGCCGTCCCCAGGGCGCGCACCGTCGACCGGGCGGCGGGCCGCTGCGCCAGCCACGCGGCGAGGTCGTCGCGCTGGAGCACCCCGGCGGTCACCGCGAGCGAGATCGCCAGCGCGCCGAGCGCGGCAAGCAGCGGGGACGAGGAGATCTCCACGCCCTCGATCTCCGGCTGTGCGAACAGGCCGAGTACCAGCACCACGCCGGTGGCCAACACCGAGATCCGGACGGCCGCTTCCAGCCCGGCACCCCTCGTACGCAGCATCCGCGCACCCAGGAAGAGCGCGCCGATCCACAGCACGGTCACCGTCAGCGGCACCAGCGAGAGCGAGGCGCTGCCCTGTGCGATCGCGTCCATGCCCGAGTCGGAGAATCCCGAGGAGCCGGAGCCGGAGGTGCCGGGGAATCCGGAACCGTCGCCGTACATCCCGTCCGAGGAACCGCCGCCGTAGGACCCGGAGCCCGAGCCGCCGGAGCCGAACGGCGAGGAGCTGTCCGTGGCCTTCACTTCGAAGCCGCCGCCGAACGCCTGCAGCAGCATCGCGAGCGCGATCCGCAGCCGGTCGCTCCAGCCGACGACGACCTCGTCGTCCTGACCGTACGAGGGGATGGCGAGCGCCACCGCGAGCGCCAGCAGCAGTCCGGCCGGCCAGGCGGCGGCCTTCGCCGAAGCGAGCCAGTCACCGCGGAACGCCCGGCCGAGGAACGCCCCGACGGGCGACGGCTGAGCGGGCACCGGCGCGTAGGCGGGCGCGGCCGGCTGAGCGGCGGGCAGGGCCGGGGGAAGAGCCGGAAGCGCGGCGGGGGCGGCCGCCGGAGGCATCGCGGGCGGCGGCGCCGCCGAGGCTTCCGGCAGCCGCTCACGCCCGCATTTCATACAGAAGCGCGCCTCATCCGGGGATGGGTTTCCGCAATGCGGGCAGTACGACGCCATGGGGAGCACTCCGAGGTGACAGGCGGGGACGGGGAGATAAGAAAGTCGTAAACAACTGACTCATCTTCCCCGCCCGCCGGTTCCCGTCAACTCGCCGCTCGTACACGCCGATTCGGGGCACGAGCCTCGGTCTCCGGTCCTTCTCCGCGGCGCCCTAGAAGACCGAGAGCCCGGTCAGCGTCGTGAAGCGGTCCAGCGCCGCCACGCCCACCACCGAGTTGCCGCGTTCGTCGAGGCCCGGGCTCCATACGGACAGCGTGCAGCGCCCCGGCACGACCGCGACGATCCCGCCGCCCACGCCGCTCTTGCCCGGCAGTCCGACGCGGTAGGCGAACTCTCCGGCCGCGTCGTACGTGCCGCAGGTGAGCATCACGGCATTGATCTGCTTGGCCTCGCTGCGGGTCAGCAGGCGAGAGCCGTCGGCGCGCAGCCCGTGGCGGGCCAGGAAGCGGGCCGCCAGGGCCAGATCGGCGCAGCTCATCTCGATCGCGCACTGCCAGAAGTAGTGCTCGAGGAGGGTGGGGACGGGGTTGGTGATGTTGCCGTAGGAGGCCATGAAGTGGGCCAGGGCGGCGTTGCGGTCACCGAACGCGGACTCCGACTCGGCGACCTCCGCGTCGAAGGCCAGCTCCGGGTTCCCGCTCTCCTGTCGCAGGAATTCCAGGAGCTCGCTGCTCGCGTCGCCGGTCAGGGTCTGCAGGCGGTCGGTGACGACGAGCGCGCCCGCGTTGATGAAGGGATTGCGCGGGATCCCGTTCTCGTACTCCAGCTGCACCAGCGAGTTGAAGGGGTTGCCGGAGGGCTCACGGCCGACCCGCTCCCAGAGGCTGTCGCCGCCCTGGGCCAGCGCCAGCGCGAGCGTGAATACCTTGGTGATCGACTGGGCGGAGAAGGGGCGCTGCCAGTCCCCGACTCCGTACACCTTGCCGTCCACATCCGCGAGGGCCATGCCGAAGCGGTGCCGGTCGACGGAGGCGAGTGCCGGGATGTACTCGGCGGGTCTGCCGCTGCCGACCTGCTGTGTGACGTCCTGAGCGATCCGTTCCAGAACGGACTGGTAGTTCATCGAGGCTTACTGGGACTGGGACACGGACGGGGTCGCGGGCTTGGTGCCGCGGTGCAGCGCCACCACCCCACCCGTCAGATTCCGCCACGCGACCTTGGACCAGCCGGCCTGCTGCAGCCGCTTCGCCAGTCCCGCCTGGTCGGGCCAGGCGCGGATGGACTCGGCGAGATAGACGTACGCGTCGGGGTTGGACGAGACCGCCCGCGCCACCGGCGGCAGCGCCCGCATCAGATACTCGGTGTACACGGTCCGGAACGGCGCCCAGGTCGGCTGCGAGAACTCACAGATCACGACCCGCCCGCCCGGCTTGGTCACCCGGTACAGCTCGCGCAGCGCCGTGTCCGTGTCCTGCACATTGCGCAGCCCGAAGGAGATCGTCACGGCGTCGAAGACATCGTCGCGGAACGGCAGCTTCGTCGCATCGCCCGCGGTGAGCGGCAGCCAGGGGTTGCGCTTCTTGCCCTCGCGCAGCATGCCGAGGGAGAAGTCGCACGGCACGACATACGCGCCGGTGACGGTGAACGGCAGCGAAGATGTGCCGGTGCCGGCGGCCAGGTCGAGGACCTTCTGCGCCGGGCGGGCGTCCACCGCCTTCGCGACCTCCCTGCGCCACAGCCTGTCCTGGCCGAGCGAGAGCACATCGTTGGTGAGGTCGTAGTTCGCCGCCACGTCGTCGAACATCGAGGCGACTTCGTGCGGCTGCTTGTCCAGGGATGCTCGGGTCACGGCTCCATTGTGCCGGTCGGGCGGGATCAGGGTTCGAGCAGGGCGGCCAGGTCCAAGTCCTTCACCCGGTCGACGGCCCAGCCCTCTGCGGGCGGGAACATCCAGTTGTCCTCGGTGATCAGTCAGCGCGCCCGGTGGACGAGCCGCCCGTCGAGGACGGTGGCCACGCAACTCCCGGCGCCGGTGGCCTGCAGAGCGGCCTCGTCCGCCACGTCGAACACGGCGAAGTCGGCCCGGGCGCCGACGACCAGTGGGGCGTGCACGGAGCCCGCGAGGTCATGCCCCGCCACGAAGGGGTCGAGATCCGGACCCTCGGCGAGGATTCCCGGGGCGCCCACCGTGGAGACGACGGTCAGGCCGGAGCGGACGACCGCGGTACGTACGACCGGTTCGTTCAGAGTGACCGCCAGCGCCGTGGTGCCGTGCCGCAGCATCCGCTGCAGACCGCGGCGCACGCTGCCCGCCCAGCGGGCACCGTCCAGCTCCAGCGCCTCCAGCTCCGCTCCGGACAGCGGCAGTTCACCGAGCTCGTCGGCCTCCCGCGGGTCGGGGTGGTAGCAGCGCTTCAGCAGCCAGGTGCCGTGCCACTGACGCAAGCCGGGCGTCAGAACACCGGGCCAGCGCCGGACGCGGGCCCGCGGACGGTCCGCCGCCAGCTCCTCGTACGGGCCGATGGCCGCGATCCGGTTGCCGTCGACGACGACCGCACCGCCCGGCACCGGCGCCCCGCCGACCGGCAGAACCAGCGGCGCGGCATGAATAGTCAGCAAAACAGCCTCAGTTGGACGCGAGCAGCTTCAGCTCGGGATGCGCCGTACCGCCCGCGATCGCCGTCGACGAGATGTGCGAGGCGACGCGCTCGTCGACCGGGTCGTTCGCCGGGTCGTCGTGCACCACGATGTGCTCGTACGTCGTCGTCCGCTGCGCCGGGACACGGCCCGACTTACGGATCAGGTCGATGATCTCCATCCGGTTCGACCGGTGCTTCGCGCCCGCCGAGGAGACCACATTCTCCTCGAGCATGATCGAGCCCAGGTCGTCCGCGCCGTAGTGCAGCGACAGCTGGCCGACCTCCTTGCCCGTGGTCAGCCACGAGCCCTGGATGTGCGCGACATTGTCGAGGAAGAGCCGCGCGATCGCGATCATGCGCAGGTACTCGAAGAGCGTCGCCTGCGTACGGCCCTTGAGATGGTTGTTCTCCGGCTGGTACGTGTACGGGATGAAGGCCCGGAAGCCGCCCGTCCGGTCCTGCACCTCGCGGATCATCCGCAGATGCTCGATCCGCTCGGCGTTGGTCTCGCCGGTGCCCATGAGCATGGTGGACGTGGACTCGACGCCGAGACGGTGCGCGGCCTCCATGATCTCCAGCCAGCGCTCGCCGGACTCCTTGAGCGGCGCGATCGCCTTGCGCGGCCGCTCGGGCAGCAACTCGGCGCCGGCGCCCGCGAAGGAGTCGAGTCCGGCGGCGTGGATGCGCTGGATCGCCTCCTCGACGGAGACTTTGGAGATACGGGCCATGTGCTCGACCTCGGAGGCGCCGAGGGAGTGGATGACCAGCTGCGGGTACGCCTTCTTGATCGCGGCGAAGTGCTTCTCGTAGTACTCGACGCCGTAGTCCGGGTGGTGCCCGCCCTGGAACATGATCTGCGTGCCGCCGAGCTCCACGGTCTCGGCGCAGCGCCGCAGAATGTCGTCGAGGTCGCGCGTCCAGCCCTTCTCGACGTCCTTCGGCGGGGCGTAGAAGGCGCAGAACTTGCACGCCGTGACGCACACATTGGTGTAGTTGATGTTGCGCTCGATGATGTACGTCGCGATGTGCTCCGTACCGGCGTACCGCCGCCGCCGTACGGCGTCCGCCGCAGCGCCCAGCGCGTGCAGCGGCGCGGAACGGTAGAGGTCGAGCGCCTCCTCCGGGGTGATCCGGCCCCCCTCGGCAGCACGGTCCAGCACGGACTGAAGGTCGGCCTTCTCGGTCACCGGGCGTCACCTTTCGGCGGTGTTTCAGAGCATCTGCGGGCCGATCCAGCCTACGCCAGCCGTTGTCACGATCCGCGGGCGCGGTCGGGAGGCACGGCAGCCGGTCACCGCTCCGGGGCCGGCCGGCCCGCCCTGTCACTGCTCCCGGTCCAGCAGCGCGCGCGGGTCGCCCGCCCGTGGTTCCTGGGACGTGTACTGCAGGCGGGCTCCGGTGAGTCGCAGCTTCACCGTGTGCGTGCCCGGCGTGCAGTGGTTTCCCGCCTTGCCGCTGGACTTGCCGTCGGCGACCAGTTCCGTCGCGGTCGCGCTCCGCAGCACCAGGTTGTCCTCGCAGGCGAAGTTCCCCAGGACGTCGAACTGGGTGACCGTGCCGATCTTCGCGCCCGCCTTCCCGGTGCCGATCACGACCCTGAAGGTCCCGGCGCTGATCTTGCTGCCGGCGAGGTCGACGTCGAACGGCCCCTTCCAGGCGCCGATGAAGGCCTTCGGCACCTCCTTCACCGGCTCATCCGGCTCGCCCGGCTCGCCCGGCTCGGCCGACGAACCGTCCGGCGCCGACGGGCTACTGGCCGGCGGTCGGGCCGCCGTGTCGCTGGCCTTGTCGTTCTCGCCCGGGAGCAGATCGAACAGCACCGCGCCGCCCACCGTCACGCCGGCGAGCGCACCCGCCACCGCCAGGGCCACCGTGCAGCTCACCTTCCGGCCCCGGCGTGCGCCAGGAGCAACGGACTCCGTCGGTACGGAATCGGCCGTCACCGACAGGGACAGCCGCCCGTTGGAGGCGCCCTCCGTCTTCGGCGGCGCGTCCTGGGGCGGCTCCACCGGTGGGCCGAAGACCCCGACCGCCGGGCTGCTGAACGCCACCGGCCCCGACACCACCGGGTCCGCCGAAGGCTCCAGGTTCAGCAGCGTCACCGCCGCCCTGCTGACCTGCTCCACCAGCGGTCCGGGCAGCCACCCGGCCCCGACCGGTCCGGCCGCCCCACCGGGCGCGATCCTGCTCGCGATCTCGGCCGGCGCGGGCCGCGCCGTCGGCTCCTTGGCGAGGCAGTCGGCGACCAGCTCCCGCAAGTCGCCCTCGAGTGAACCCAGTTCGGGCTCCTCGTGCACCACCTTGTAGAGCAGAGCGGCCGAGGAGTCGCCCGGGAAGGGTGCCTCGCCCGTCGCCGCGTACGCCAGGACCGCGCCCAGGGAGAACACATCGGCCGCTGCCGTGACGCCCTTGCCGAGGATCTGCTCCGGCGACATATAGCCGGGCGAGCCGACCGAGACCCCGGTGGAGGTGAGCGAGGCGGTGCCGTCGGTGGCCCGGGCGATCCCGAAGTCGATCAGCCGCGGACCGTCCAGCGTGAGCAGCACATTGGACGGCTTCACATCCCGGTGCACCAGCTCCAGCGCATGGACGGCCGCCAGCGCCTGCGCGAGTCCGGCGCCCAGCACCCGTACCGAACGGGCGGGCAGCGGACCGTGCGAGGTCACCGCCTGGGACAGGGCCGGACCGGCCACATAGCCGGTGGCGACCCACGGCACGGACGCCTCCGGGTCGGCGTCCAGCACCGGCGCCGTCCACTCCCCGCCGACCCGCCGCGCCGCCTCCACCTCACGCCTGAACCGCGCCCGGAACTCCTCGTCGAGCGCGAAATGCGGATGGACGACCTTCACCGCGACCGTGCGGCCACCGGCGCTGCGACCCAGATAGACGCGGCCCATTCCGCCCGCTCCGAGCCTGCCGAGCAGCCGGTACGCACCGATGTTCTGCGGATCGCCCGGGTCCAGCGGCTGCATCTGCACTCCCCCGATTACCTCGCGTTTTCGCCTTGTATTGCGCGTGCTGCGCTTCAGCCTAGGGCCCGCCGTGTGCCGCATCACGAGGATTCCCGCCGCCGCGGAGCCAACCGAACAGAGCCAACCGCCGTCTCCCTGGGCGTAATTCACACGTGTTGTCCGAAACCGTCCGTGCCGACGGTGCCAGAACCCTCGGAGCCTTCCATGAAACGCCTGTCCAAGGCCCTCATAGCCGCCGTCGCCATCGGCTCTGTCGCGCTCGTCGCCGGCTGCTCGGACGAGGGCGATCCGGTCTCCTTCGACGGCCCCAGCGCCAAGGCCCCCGCCGCCGGTCAGTCGGGCGGCGGCGCACAGGACAGCAACGGCGGCACAGCGGCGAACGAAGCCTCCGCGAAGACCCTGATGCCGACCGGCCCGAAGGCCTCGTTCACCACGCAGAACACCCTGGACGACGGCACGAAGATCGGCGTCACCACCCTGGAAGGCGCCAAGTCCGGTTTCACGGGCAAGGTATGGGTGTGGGCGCCGAAGCAGTACTTCGACCCTCAGTACGCGAACAGCGGTTTCCCCGTACTGATAGCCCTGCCCGGCGGCAACGGCTATCCGAAGAACTACTGGATGGGCACCGACCTCAAGCTGCAGAGCAGCATCAGCAAGTGGTCGAAGGAAGGCAAGAGCCTCCCGTTCATCGTGGTGATGCCGGTACTCAATCCGGACGCCAAGTACTACTACGACGGCAGCGACATTCCGGGGCAGCCGAAAATGGGTACCTGGATGAGCGAGGACGTCCCCGACTTCGTGAAGGCCAATTTCCGTACCTTCAAGTCCCGCGACGGCTGGGCCTTCATGGGATCGTCGTCCGGCGCGTTCGTCGGCCTGAAGTCCGTACTGCAGCACCCGGACAAGTTCAAGGCCGTGATCGCTTCCGGCCCGGACACCGTGCCCGACTCCCCGCTCTGGGGCAGCCACACGAAGGAGAAGGCGGCCAACAACCCGGAAAAGCTCGCGAAGGCCCTTTCCACCTCGCCCGCAGGCAAGGACAAGGACGTCTGTCTCGCGTTCCAGATAGGCACCAAGGAGCGCGGGATGAACAACCTCAAGCACTTCATCCGGAACTACGGCAAGGGCCCGGTGAAGACCCGCCTGCAGATCATCCAGGGCGGCGAGCACAACGCCAAGACCTATGTGAAGGGCATGGAGGACGGGACGATCCAGTGGATCAGCGAGCACATGCAGGCGCCCATCCCCACCCCGTAGACCGCCCGGCCCAGTTCCACCCCGTGGACGGTCCCACCCCGCAGACCGTCAGCCGCCGAGCAGCTCGACCGTCACATCCGCCGCGAACCCGGTCGTCGGTCCGGTCCTGCGCGCGAATTCCCGTACGCCGGCGAGCTGCTCGGCCCCGAAGCGGAAGTCCAGCGTCGTGAAGTAGCGCTCCAGCAGCTCCGCGTCGAAGATCTCCCAGCGCGCCGCCTGCTCCGCGACCTTGGTGACCTCCTCCAGGGACAGGTCCCGCGAGGCGAGGAAGGCCTCGTGCACCTTCTGTACGACGAAGGGCTCGCGCGCCAGATAGTCCTTGCGCGCCGCCCACACCGCGAACACGAAGGGCAGTCCCGTCCACTCCTTCCACATCAGCCCCAGGTCGTGGACCTGGAGGCCGAGCTTCGGGGCGTCGTGCAGCGAAGCGCGCAGCGCGGCGTCCCCGATCAGCACGGCCGCCTCCGCCTCCTGCATCATCAGACCGAGGTCGGGCGGACACGAGTAGTAGTCGGGCGTCACCTTGTACTGCTCGGCGAGCAGCAGCTGCGCCAGCCGTACCGACGTGCGCGAGGTGGAACCGAGCGCCACCCGCGCCCCGTCCAGCTGTTCCAGCGGCACCTGGGACACGATCACGCAGGACATGACAGGCCCGTCGCAGCCGACCGCGAGATCGGGGAAGGCGACCAGCTGATCGGCGTTGCGCAGGAATTCCACGAGGGTGATCGGCGCGATGTCGAGTTCGCCTCGCACCAGCTTCTCGCTGAGCTTCTCCGGGGTGTCCTTCGTCAGCTCGAAATCGAGGAGAGTTCCGGTCCGCGCCAGCCCCCAGTAGAGGGGCAGACAGTTCAGGAACTGGATGTGGCCGACACGTGGCCGGCTGCGACGGTGGTCGGTTGCTGTGCTTTCTCCAAGACTGTCCACATCGCGAGGCTAGACCCGCGGCCCGCCGTTGACCGCGCCGGGGCCGGGCCGACGCCGTACGACTTCTCGCCCCCGTCCGAGCTGCACCGTCAGCCGATTTGGGTCTCATCAAACTCACGGGTGACGTGATCTTTCCCTCTACCGCTGCGCACACGCTGCGTGCTAGGCTCGACGCAAGTTGCAGTTTGGTTTCCCTTGCAGTACAGAGCCTGCGGAGCATGTAACCCGCAGGCTTTTGTAGTTTTCAGACTTCTTGCAGGTTCTGGAGCAGGGCAACCCTTTGGCCCAAGGAGGGCTTATGGCTACCGGAACCGTCAAGTGGTTCAACGCTGAAAAGGGCTTCGGCTTCATCGCCCAGGACGGCGGCGGCCCGGATGTCTTCGTCCACTACTCCGCGATCAACGCGTCTGGTTTCCGCTCTCTCGAGGAGAACCAGGTCGTGAACTTCGACGTCACCCAGGGCCCGAAGGGCCCGCAGGCGGAGAACGTCACCCCGGCCTAGTCAGCCAGGGTCGGCGATCGCGCACGACTCAGCAGTACCAAGGAGCCCCGTTCCGTATGGATCGGGGCTCCTGCCTTTGTACCCGGGGTATACCGGGGGCGGCTTTTCCGGTCACCGCACGCTCCGCTCCTACGATGGAAGGACGAGACGTGAGGAGCCGACCGTGACCGAGCGCAAACCCCCCGGCGTCAGCTTCGAGTCGTGGGTGGACAGGCAGATCCGGGAGGCGACCGACCGCGGCGACTTCTCGTCCCTGGCCGGCTTCGGGAAGCCGCTGCCGGACGACACCGCCCCGTACGACGAACTGTGGTGGGTCAAGGGCAAGTTGCACCGCGAGGGCGTCTCCGTCCTACCTCCGACGCTCGCCCTGCGCAAGGAGGCCGAGGATGCGCGGGAGGCGGTCGACAGCGCCGCGACGGAGGCCCAGGTACGGCGCATCCTCACCGAGGTCAACGAGAAGATCGAGGCGGCGATCCGCCGCCCGCCGCCGGGCCCGCCGCTGGGGCTCACGCCCTTCGACGTCGAGGCTGTCGTACGCGACTGGCGCGCGGCCCGTCCGTAACCGGGGCTCCGCCGCAGACCCCGCGCCTCAATCGCCGGCGAGGCTGATGTGTCCCGCCGGCGTACGGGGCCCGGGGGCCCGCCGCAGAGCGACCCGGACCGCCCAACGCCTCAGCGCCGCGGCTGCGGCAGGGCCGGGAGCTTCTCGTCGTACAGCCACATCCTGAAGAGCCCGTCGAGCGGATGCGCCGAGTGCCGCTGCGCGAGGGCGATGAACTCCTCGGTGGTCACGGTGCCGTGCCGGTGGGTCGCGGTCCACTCGCGCAGCACCGCCACGAAGGCCGCGTGCCCGATCACCGTACGCAGCGCGTGCAGCGTGAGGCCGCCGCGCTCGTAGACCTGGTCGTCGAACAGCCGCCGCAGGCCCGGATCGCCGATCTTGATGTCCTGCCGCATCAGGGCGAGTCGGGCCCGGGACTTGGCCGCGAGAGCCGCCGCCGACGGCCCGCCCGACACCTCGGACCACAGCCACTCCGCGTACTTCGCGAAGCCCTCGTTGAGCCAGATGTCCCGCCAGTCGGCGACGGTCAGACTGTTGCCGAACCACTGGTGGGCCAGCTCGTGCGCGACCAGACGCTCGCTGCCGCGCCGCCCGTCCACATGGTTGGCGCCGAAGATCGACAGGCCCTGCGCCTCGACGGGCACGTCCAGTTCCTCGTCCACCACCACGACCGCGTAGTCGTCGAAGGGGTAGGGGCCGAAGAGGTCCGTGAAGGCCGTCATCATCTGCGGCTGCCGGGCGAAGTCGTACTCGAAGCGCTCGAGCAGCCCGCGGGGCACGGCGGCCGGCTGCGGCACCCGCCCGGCATGCGCCACGTCGACCAGTTCGTACGGGCCGATCTGGACGGTCGCGAGATAGCTGGCCATCGGCGCCGACTGCTCGTACACCCAGGTGGTGGTGGAGGCACTGATCGTCCGGGAGACGAGGGAGCCGTTGGCGACCACGGTGTACGGCGACGGAGTGGTCACCGCGATCCGGTAGACGGCCTTGTCGTCCGGGCGGTCGTTGCACGGGAACCAGGACCGGGCACCGCTCGGCTGGGAGGCCACCAGCGCCCCCTCCTCCAGCTGCTCCCAGCCGAGGTCGCCCCAGTCGCGCGTGCGGACGGGGCGGGGGACGCCGGTGTAGCGCACCTCGACGGTGAAGGGCACCCCGGCGCGCAGCGGCCTGGCGGGCCGTACGCGCAGCTTGTCGGCGCGGTGCGTGTACCGGGCCGGGCGGGCGCCGCCCACCATGACGCGGTTGATCCGGAACGGGCCCAGATCCAGGACGACTTCGGACAGTGCGCGCTGGGCGACGGCGGTGATCCTGGCCCGGCCGGAGAGCCGGCCTGCGTGCGGGCGGTAGTCCAGCTCCAGGTCGTACTCCGTCGTCCGGTAGCCGCTGTCGCCGTGCTGCGGCAGGTACGAATCCGTCACCCTTGTGCGTCCTCTGCGTCTTGCTCGTCTTGCCGGTCTCGCCCGTCTTGCCTGTCTTGCCTGTCTTGCGCGTGTTCTAGGTGCTACGGCTTCCACGCCGCGATCGGATTACCCAGCCAGCGGGTGCCCGCGGGCACTCGCTCCCCACGCATCACGAGCGACGCCGGACCGACCGCGGCCCGGGCGCCGATGACCGCGCCGGGCAGCGCGATTCCGTGCGGACCGAGCGTCGCGCCCGTTCCGAGAACGACATTGTCCATGCGCATGATCCGGTCGTGGAAGAGGTGCGTCTGCACAACACACCCGCGATTGACGCTCGCACCGACGCCGACGGTGACCAGGTCGGCCTCCGGCAGCCAGTACGTCTCGCACCAGGCTCCGCGGCCGATGCGGGCGCCGAGCCCGCGCAGCCACAGGTTCATCAGCGGTGTGCCGGCGGTCGCGCCGACCAGCCACGGCACGGCGAGCACCTCCACAAAGGTGTCCGCGAGCTCGTTGCGCCATACGAAGGACGACCACAAGGGGTGCTCCACCGCCCGGAAGCGGCCGACGAGCAGCCACTTCGCCGCGATCGCGACGACACAGGCCACCACTCCGCCGGCCAGCAGCACCGCGCCGCCGCTCAGCACCGCGAGCGCGAGGCCGAGGCGGTCGGCCAGCAGCTCGAAGGCGGCGAGCGCGAGTACGGCGAGCGCCACGCTGCACATGACCGGCACGATCCGGCAGATCTCGACGGTCGCGCGTGCCCACTTCAGCCGCTTCGGCGGGGCGAAAGTACGACTCTGATCGCCCCCCTCGGCCGCCCGCGGCAGCTTCATCGGCGGCATTCCGAGCCAGGAGCTGCCCGCCTTCGCCCGCTTCGGGGTCGACGACAGCACGCCGACCAGGCCGCGCTTGGGCACGGAGCGGCCCGCGGCCGTCATACCGGAGTTGCCGAGGAAGGCCCGCTTCCCCACCCGCGCCTCGGCGATCCGCAGCCAGCCGCCGCCGAGTTCGTACGAGGCGACCATCGTGTCGTCGGCGAGGAACGCGCCGTCGCCGACCGTCGTCATCGCGGGCAGCGCCAGCACGGTCGACGCCTCGACGCCGCGGCCCACCTTCATGCCCAGCGCCCGCAGCCACACGGGCGTGAACAGGCTCGCGTACAGCGGGAAGAGGTGCACCCGGGCCATGTCCATCAGTCGCTCGGTCGCCCACGCCTGCCAGGCGATCCGGCCGTGGACGGGGTGGTAGCCCTCGCGCAGCCCGATGCTGAGCAGGCGCACACCGGCGAGAACGATCAGCGCGTACGTGATCATGGAGGCGACCGTCGCGAGCGGTACGGCGGTCAGCGCGGCCGTCAGCGCCTGGCCGAGGCCGGTCCGGCCGTGCACAAACAGGCCGACCACCAGCAGGCCGGGCAGCGCCGCGAGCGCGGGCAGCAGGCCGAGGACCAGCGAGGTGAGCGTGTAGACCGCCGTCCAGCGGCGCTTGCGCAGCGGGCGGCCGTCGGGCAGACGGCGGTTGGCCTTGCCCTTGCGGGCCGCCGGCACGCCGGCCCAGCGCTCGCCGGCCGGAACCGCGCCCGTCACACCCGACCCGGGGGCGATCTCGGCCCGCTTGCCGATCCGCGCGCCGGGGAAGAGCGTGCTGCGGGCGCCGACGGTGGCTCCGGCACCGATACGGACGGCGCCGATGTGCAGCCGGTCGCCGTCGAGCCAGTGCCCGGACAGATCCACCTCGGGCTCGACCGCGCAGCCCTTGCCGAGCCGCAGCATGCCGGTCACCGGCGGCAGGGCGTGCAGATCGACGCCCTCGCCGATACGGACGCCCAGCGCCCGTGCGTAGTACGTGAGCCACGCCCCGGCAAGGCTGGTCGCGCCGCTCAGTTCGGCAAGGCGTTCCGCCGTCCACAACCGCAGGTGCGCGCTGCCGCCTCTCCGATACGTGCCGGGGCGCAGCCCGCGCAGCAGCAGCCGCGCACCGCCCGCCGCGATCACGATCCGTCCGGGCGGGCTGACGAGCAGCAGCCAGCCGAGCGCCACCCACCACCACGACACCGTCGGCGCCCACGGCAGCCCGATGACATTGCTGACCGCGGCCGCGACCACGCCCCAGCGCAGCCCGGCGACGCCGAGCAGCGGCAGCATCAGCACCACCTGCGCGACACCGGTCAGGCGCGGCACCGGCCGCACGTCCCGCTCCGGCGCCGCGCCCGCGGAGGGCGCCTCCAGCGTCCGGGCGAGCGCGCCGAGCGTCGGGTTCTGGTAGATGTCGCCGACCGATCCGGCGGCGTACCGCTCCCGGATCCGGGACACCAGCTGCGCGGCGGCCAGACTGCCGCCGCCGCTCGCGAAGAAGTCCACGTCGGGGCTGTTCACCGGCGCCCCGAGAAGATCGGTCCACTGCTCGGCCAGCCAGGCCTCGGTGGCCGTGAGCTCGGCCTGACCGGTGGCCGGAATGTCCAGAGCGGGCAGCGGCCACGGCAGCGCGGCCCGGTCCACCTTGCCCGAGGTACGGGTCGGGAGGGTGTCCACGACGGCGAGCAGCGGCACGAGAGCGGCGGGCAGCTCCTTGCGCAGCCGCGCGAGGGCGTCGGCCTGGTCGAAGGAATCCGCGTCGAGGGGCAGCGCGTCGGCGACGACGTCGGGTGCGTCGGCGGGGCGGGTGCCGCCTGCGGCGGCGGAGGCCGCGCCGGCATCGGCGTCGGTGCCCGCCTCGGACACAGGGCCGCGGGCACCAGGGTCCGCCAACGGGCCGACGGCCGCATCGCCGACGAGACTACGAGCCGCAAGGCCCGCGCCATCCGGCACACCGACGCCGGAGTCAGCGTCCGTGCCCGCCTCGGACACAGGGCCGCGGGCACCAGGGTCCGCCGACGGGCCGACGGCCGCATCGCCGACGAGACTACGAGCCGCAAGGCCCGCGCCATCCGGCACACCGACGCCGGACACGGCGTCCCTGCCCACCTCGGACACAAGGCCGGACCGGCTGCTGGGCGCAGCGCCGACGCTCGCGTCGCTGGAGGCGTGTGCGCTGTCAGCGCGGTCTGCAGCGGCACCGATGCCGGGGGCGCCGGGCACGTCGGCGTCGGCCACCGGGGCGGAGGCCGGGCCGTCGACGAGGCCAGGGGCCGCAGAGCCCGCGCCGTCCGCGGTGTCCGCGATCGCCAGGTCGCCGGCGGCCGGCTCGCTCGGCACCACATAGCCGACCAGCAGCTGATGCCCGCCGGCCGTCGTACGTACCGCAGCCGCGGCCCCCGCGACGCCCGGCAGCGCCTGCAGCGCCGCGTCGATCTCGCCGAGTTCGATACGGCGGCCGCCGAGCTTGATCTGCTCGTCCGCCCGGCCCACGAAGAGCAGGCCGTCCTCCTCCGCCCGGACCAGGTCGCCGCTGCGGTAGGCGCGCGCCCAGCCGAGCGCGGGCAGTGGCGCGTACTTCTCTGCGTCCTTGTCGGCGTCCAGGTAGCGGGCGAGGCCGACGCCGCCGATGACGAGCTCACCGGTCCCGCCCATGGGGACGAGGTCACCGGCGCCGTCCACGACGGCGAGCTCCCAACCGTCCAGCGGCAGCCCGATCCGTACCGGCCCTTCGCCGGTGAGCGGTGCCGCGCAGGCGACGACCGTGGCCTCGGTCGGGCCGTACGTATTCCAGACCTCACGGTCCGTGACGGCCATCCGCTCGGCAAGCTCGGGCGGGCAGGCCTCACCGCCGAAGATCAGCAGTCGTACGTCGTCGAGCGCCGCGGCGGGCCAGAGGGCCGCGAGCGTGGGGACCGTCGACACGACAGTGATGCGCTGCTCGACCAGCCAGGGGCCAAGGTCGAGGCCGGTGCGTACGAGGGAGCGGGGTGCGGGGACGAGGCAGGCGCCGTGACGCCAGGCGAGCCACATCTCCTCGCAGGAGGCGTCGAAGGCGACGGAGAGCCCGGCGAGGACCCGGTCGTCCGGGCCGAGAGGCTCTTTCGCCAGGAAGATCCGGGCCTCGGCGTCGACGAAGGCGGCAGCGCTGCGGTGGCTGACGGCGACGCCCTTGGGCTTGCCGGTGGAGCCCGAGGTGAAGATGATCCACGCGTCGTCGTCCGGGCCCGGCCGACTGCCGACGGCATCACCAGGGGCACCCTCCGGCCCCGGGCCGGCACCCGCCGCACCCGCCGCGGTGCCGCACGGCTCGATGGCCCGGCCCGCGCCTATCACGGCGCTCACCGCCGCCTCGGTGAAGACCAGCTCCGCCCGCTCGTCGGGGTCCTCGGCGTCGACCGGGACATACGCGGCGCCCGCCGCCAGCACCGCGAGGATCGAGACATACAGGTCGGCGGTTCCTGACGGCACGCGTACGCCGACCCGGTCGCCGATGCCTATCCCGGCGGCGGCGAGGCGCAGTCGCAGCGACTCGACCTCGTCGAGCAGCGCGCGGTACGTGAGCGGTGCGTCACCGTCGTCGACGGCTGGTGCGTCCGGGTGACGGCGTGCGGTCTCGTCGAGGATGTCGAGCAGAGTGCGCTCGGAGGCGGCACCTCCCGCGGTGAAGAGCGCGGGCGCCGGTGCCTCGTCGAGCAGCGGATCGAGGAGTGCCGGGGACTCCGGGGCCATAGTCATACAGCGCACCGATCGTCGGCCGACAGGTCGCTCCATGCGGGTTGGCTCCGGTGGATGCCAGGCTGGCTCGTACGCATCTCTCACTCTCCGTCGGTCGTGTGGAGTGCGCGCCGAATCCCCATCCCGCGCACGGCAAACGAGGAGTTTATCCAGCGTTGACCCAACTCGCCTGTTGTACGCGGCTCAGCCCACCGGACCGCATCAGCCCGCGCGGCTCCTGGTCGAATCGCATCGATCCTGCTCAGGACCGTCACCGGAGCCGTCCTCACTACCACCGTACGACCCGGCCCCGAAGGCCCGATTGTGGCGAACCGCACTCGTCGGCCGCCCCGTTCGTCCGCACTCTGGGCAACCGGGCCCTCTCAGAAGGTCACCGGGCCGGCCCCGCGTACAGCGCCTCGATCTCCGCCGCGAAGTCCCGTACGACCGCTGCCCTCTTGAGCCCGTGACACCGGGCGGTTGGCCGCGTCGACCGCCCGTTGCGGCGCGCCGCGCAGCTCGATTCCCCGTCGCCTCCCGGGCGAGGTTGACGTCCCGGCCGTACTTCAGGACGGCGCCGCCGCGCCCCGAACTCGCCGACCGCGTGCGCCATCTCGACCAGTTCCTGACTCCCAAGTAAACTTACTTCGGAGTAAATCCACGACCGCGCAGGGAGCCTGGACAATGGCCGACCGGCATCCGCACTTCTCTCGCTCAGCATTCGGCCGTTTCCCGAACCGGCGGCCGGGGCCGGCACCGCCGCACCGCTGGAGCCCGGAACACCGGTCCCTGGACGGGCCGTTGCCGGCGCTGACCCTGGCCCGCGGGGCACTGACCTCACCATTGAAGCGGAACGTCCACGCGGAGGCCCGGCTGCCCGCGACCCGGCTGGTGGAGCGGGGTGTACGGATCAGTCCGGCCCGCCTCGTCGCGTACGCAGAGATCTGCGGCTTCCGACAGACGGACCCGCTGCCCCTCCCGTATCCGCACATACTCGGATTCCCGCTCGCGATGCGGCTGATGGCGGACCGGCGCTTCCCGCTGCCCCTCCTCGGCCTGGTCCACACACGCATCGAAATCACCCGGCACCGAGCGACACATGCCAAGGAAAGCCATGAACTGACCGTGTACGCAGAGGAGTTGCTGCCACACCGGCGCGGCACCGAAGTCACCATGGTGACGGAGGCGCGGCTGAACGGCGAGCTGGTGTGGGAGTCACGCAGCGGCTACCTCGCCCGGCACAGCACCACGTACGACCGTCCCGACGCTCCTCGCGAGGCCACTCCGGTACCGGCCCTGCCCCCGGTCGCCGAGTGGCGGCTGCCCGCCGGCCTCGGACGCCGCTACGGCGCGGTGTCCGGCGACCGCAACCCCATCCATCTTCATCCGCTGACGGCGAAGCTCTTCGGCTTTCCACGCGCGATCGCGCACGGCATGTGGACCTTCGCCCGCTGCCTCGCCGAGGCCGATCCGGATCAAGTGACGTACGTACGCGCGGAGTTCAAGGCACCCGTACCGCTCCCCACGACCGTGACATACGCGGCCGACGGCTCGGCGTTCCAACTCCGCAGCGGCGACCGTGTCCACCTCACCGGGGAGACCAGCGCTGACCCTTCATGAGGTCCCCGAGCCCCATCCAGGCGAAGTTCATCAGCGTCCCCGCCGCTTCCTTCGCCGAGACGCCCTCGGTCTCGTTCGCCCACCCTGCGAGCGACTCCGCCGCGCCCACCAGTGCCTGCGCCAGCCCCCCGACATCCCGGCCGGCCAGCTCGGGGTTGTGTTGCTTCTCGCGTGCCGCGGCCCCGATCAACCCGGTCACAAAGGCCACTATCTCGTCCCGCATGGCCGCCACTTCAGCGGCGAACGGCTCTCCGTGCGTGCGCGCCTGCCGGTGCAGGATCGCCCAGCCGTCCGGGTTCTCGGCGGTGTGCGTGAAGAACGCCGCGAGCCCCGACCACAGCTGACAGTCCGCTGCGAGCCCCGGCTCGGCTCCCGCTCGCACGGCGACGATCAGCGCCTCCGCCTCGCGCCGGATGCACGCCGTGAAGAGCTCTTCCTTGGAGTTCAAGTACAGATAGACCAGCGGCTTGGAGACCCCGGCCAGCTCCGCGATCTCATCCATCGAGGCTGCCCGGTAGCCGCGCTGCCCGAAAGTCTGCACGGCCGCGTCCATCATCTGCCGCTCGCGCACGGCGCGCGGCATGCGTTTGCTTTTCATGCCCTTCACAGCACCCATGTCAGACATCCTCCCCACCCCACACCCCAACTCCGCGGTAAGCCTACGGCCCCTTCACAGCGGCGGTGACGCGGAGCGGTGAGCAAGGCCGAGAGCAACGCTGTGAGCGCTTGCCCTGGGCGTAGGTCCAGTTGGAGCCACACAAGAAGACGCGTGCTGTACCCGAGAACGGGCACAGCACGCGTCGTCACGATCCCGACGGGATCAGGGGCGGTCCATACCCATCAGGCCATAGTTCATCTCGCCGTTGGCAGACAGGGGACCCTTCAACTCGGTTGTCCGGAACAGCGGCGGCGGCAGTGCCACCTGGACCCACGGGCCAACGAAGGTCACGCCACCCGTGAGCGGATCGATGGTGCCGGTGATCTCCCAAATGCCCCCGTCCCCGGCCACCACTCTGACGGTGACAATGAGGCCGTTCACCTCGACGTCCACGCCGCAGACGTCCAGCGGGAAGCCCGCGAGGGTGCTGAGGTTGGTATGGACCGTTGTCACTTCGTTCAGGTCGTACGCAACCCCCTCGACGAGCAGGACGTGGTGCTGGACCGTCCCACCTGCCGTGAGCGTGGCAGTGTAGCTCTCGGTGTCATTGCAGTGCCCCTTGGGACCGGTGGGCCCGGTCGGCCCGGTCGGCCCGGTGTTACCCCTCGGCCCGGTCGGTCCCGTCGGACCCGTCGGCCCGGTTTCACCCGCCGGCCCGGTCGGACCCGTCGGCCCGGTTTCACCCGCCGGCCCGGTCGGCCCCGTGTCACCCGCCGGTCCCGTCGGACCCGTCGGCCCGGTTTCACCCGCCGGCCCGGTCGGCCCGGTTTCACCCGCCGGCCCGGTCGGCCCGGTTTCACCCGCCGGCCCGGTCGGCCCGGTGTCACCCGCCGGCCCGGTCGGACCCGTGTCACCCGTCGGCCCGATGTCACCCGTCGGCCCCGTCGGCCCGGTGTCACCCGCCGGCCCGGTCGGACCCGTGTCACCCGTCGGCCCGATGTCACCCGTCGGCCCCGTCGGCCCGGTGTCACCCGCCGGCCCGGTCGGACCCGTGTCACCCGTCGGCCCGATGTCACCCGTGGGACCGGTCGGACCCGTGTTGCCGTCCAGACCGTCCAGACCAGCGGGCCCGGTCGGACCCGTGGGACCCGGCTCCCCGGTGGGCCCGGTGGGCCCCGTGGCCCCCTTGCGCCCTCTGGGACCCGTAGGCCCGGTGGGGCCCACCTTGCACTTGTCCTTGCCGCCCGCTGCCTGCGGCGCTGTCTCCGCCCTGGGCTGCGCCTTCGTTTTGTTGTCGCATCTGTCTCTGTCCGATTGGCCGGCCGCGACAACGTCAGAGTTCGCCTTGGTGGCCTGCGCGGCGGCAATCGTGGGACTCGCCATCCCCGTAAGCACAAGCGCGATCGACGCGATCGTGCCGCCGGTCAGCCAGGCACGCCGCCTTGGAAGCGGGCCCAGCGGGGACTTGGTCCTGTGTTCAGGACTCATACACTGCTCCTTTTTGAACCAGTTCGAGTGACGCTCCGGAAGCGAGTTCGGGCTTCCTTCGGCATCATCGGTTCGCGGACGCAACGCCTTGAGACCCTCCCAGGGTTATCAACGGAATGGCCTATGAGAGACACACCAATGGGTGCGTACGCGGCAGCGAACCGGCACGGGCCGTCGGCGTGCCGTCTCCGCGCCGCTGAGTCCGGTGCATAGGGTCGCCGCCGGACCGACCCGCCGGAAGTGGTGATGCTGTGAAGCCGTCCGTGTGCCTGTGCATGATCGTCAAGAACGAGTCGAAAGTCATCGAACGATGCCTCGCCTCAGTGCGTGACCTGGTGGACACCTGGGTGATCTCCGACACCGGTTCGACCGACGGAACCCAGGAGTTGATCCGTACGGCAATGCACGGCATCCCGGGCGAGTTGCACGAGGAGCCCTGGGTCAACTTCGGCCACAACCGGACCCTGAACATCAGGCACGCCCACGGCAAGGCCGACTATCTGCTCCTCCTCGACGCCGACCTCGTGATCCGCCGGGACGGCCCGCTGCCCCGGCTGACCGCCGACGCCTACATGCTGCGGCACGAAGGCGCGACCGAGTACCGCATCAGGCGCCTGGTCCGCGGCGACATCGCCTGGCGCTACGAAGGCGTCACCCACGAGTACCTCACTGCCGACCAGCGGCACGACCAGGAGAATCTCGACGCGCTCATCATCGAGGACTTCCACGACGGAGGCTCACGGCACGACAAGTTCGAGCGCGACGCGCGCCTGCTGAGCGCCGAGATGGAGCGCGACCCCGCCAATACCCGCACGGTCTTCTACCTGGCACAGACCATGCGCGACATGGGCAACACCGACGAGGCGATCACCCTGTACGAGCGCCGCGCCGCGATGGGGGGCTGGGTCGAAGAGGTGTACTACTCGCTGTTGCAGGTCGGGATTCTCAAGGACGGTTCCGACGACTGGCCGGGAGCGATGGACGCCTTCTCCCGCGCCTGGGAGTCGCGTCCACAGCGGCTCGAAGCGTCCTACGAACTCTCCGCGCGGCTGCGCAAACTGGGCCGCCATCATGCCGCGCACGCGATCGTCCGTGCCGGGCTGGGCCAGGAGCCGCCGGACGACCTGCTGTTCATCCAGCCGTGGGTGTACCGCTGGGGACTGCTGTTCGAGTTCTCGATCACTGCCTACTGGGTGGGCGACTACGCCGGCTCGCTCCAGGCGTGCGACCGCCTTCTTGCGATGCCCGACCTTCCCGACGCCTATCGCAAGCAGACGGTCGCCAACCGCAAATTCGCCGCGAAGCGGGTGGCCACGATCCCTGAACCGACCGCCGCGGTTCAGATGCCAAAGGCACTGCGGGTGGGCCCGAAGGAAGACTGAAAGCCCAGAACGGCCGAAAGCCCGCGTTGCGGAACGGCGGCCCCGCGACAGCGGCTGTGCCCGCACCCGGAGGTCCGGGTGCGGGCACAGGTGTCTCAGACCGTTGTGACCTGCGCGGCGACCGGCACGGCCACCTTCTGCTCGGCCTCGCGGACGTCGTACTCGTCGATCGGCGAGGACGTCGCCGAGTTGTACGCGTCGTGGTCGAGGATCTTCTCGCGGGCCGCGACGATGACCGGAACCAGCGCTTGGCCTGCGACGTTCGTGGCAGTCCTCATCATGTCCAGAATCGGGTCGATCGCCATCAGCAGACCCACACCCTCCAGCGGCAGACCCAGCGTGGAGAGAGTCAGCGTCAGCATGACCGTCGCGCCGGTCAGTCCGGCGGTGGCCGCCGAGCCGACGACCGAGACGAAGGCGATCAGCAGGTAGTCCTGGACACCGAGCTGCACATCGAAGATCTGCGCGATGAAGATCGCGGCGAGCGCCGGATAGATCGCGGCGCAGCCGTCCATCTTGGTCGTCGCGCCGAACGGAACGGCGAACGAGGTGTACTCCTTCGGTACGCCGAGACGTTCGGTGACCTTCTGGGTGACCGGCATCGTGCCGACCGAGGAGCGGGAGACGAAGGCCAGCTGGATGGCCGGCCAGGCGCCCTTGAAGAACTGGACCGGGTTGACCTTGGCGACGGTCGCCAGCAGCAGCGGGTAGACGCCGAACAGCACCAGCGCGCAGCCGATGTAGACGTCCGCAGTGAACGTCGCGTACTTGCTGATCAGGTTCCAGCCGTAGTCGGCGATGGCGAAGCCGATGAGGCCGACGGTACCGATGGGCGCCAGGCGGATGACCCACCACAGCGCCTTCTGCAGCAGCTCGAGCACGGCCTCGCTGAGCGTGAGGATCGGCTTGGCCTTCTCGCCGAGCGCCAGCGCGGCGATACCGGCGACGACGGCCAGGAAGACGATCTGGAGAACCTCGAGCGTGGCGAACGGCGTGACGATGTCCGTCGGGATGATTCCGGTGAGGAAGTCGATCCAGGTCCCGTGGTGCTCGGGGGCCTTGCCGTCCTTCGGCGTAAGCCCGGTGCCCGCGCCCGGGTTGGTGAGCAGGCCGATCGCGAGGCCGATGGCGACCGCGATCAGCGACGTGATCATGAACCAGAGAAGCGTGCGGGTGGCCAGCCTGGCCGCGTTGTTGACCTTACGGAGGTTGGTGATCGACACCAGGATCGCGAAGAAGACGAGCGGTGCGACGGCCAGCTTCAGCAGCTGCACGAAGATCGAGCCGACCTGGTCGAGCGTGTCCTTCAGCCAGCCGATGTCCTGGCTGCGGGCGAGCCAGCCGAGCAGGACGCCGAGCGCCAGACCGGCGGCGATCTGGGCCCAGAAGGGGAGCTTGGGTATACGGAAACCGGAGCCCGAGGGCTTTCCGGCCGTGGTGGACGCGGTGTTCGCGGACACGGAGGACACACTCCAGATATGGCGTATCGAAGACATACGGGGACGGGGGTGCGGCGCCCATGCGCAGTGCGCAGCGCCGCTGTGATGCCGGGATCAGACCGAGCGGCAACAGACCGCGGACATACAGCGGCACAGATCGACATGCAGGCGCGCCACGAGCGGGATGCTCACGGCGTCGTGGTGGCGCACTGCTGTCTTCACATCGAACACGTTAACACTTGAACTTTGAGAACCTCAAAGCTCCCCTTTGGGTCCCGGGCAGGCCTGGCACGCCGGGAACGCCGACGCCCCGGCAGCGGAGCGACTGCTCCTGCCGGGGCGCGGGTTGAGTGTGAAGAAGCTGACGCGGCGTCTACTGGACGGCGCCGTCCTCCTGCGATCGGTTGGCCTCGAGCCTGGCCTTGGCCTGGTCGACCTTGCCGACGATCTGCTCGGACATGGCGTCACGCTGCTTGCGCAGCAGGATGAAGCTGAGCGGCGCGGACACGACGAGCGCGAGCAGGATCACCCAGACGAAGTTGGAGTCACCAAGCCCCTTGGGCAGTACGCCGACCTGGACCAGGGTGCCCACGAGGACGAAGCAGCCGATGAAGATGGCGAGGCGCATCGTGGTGTACCGGATCGCGGCGCTCGACTTGGCAGCGGACACGGCGGGCCTTCTCTCTTCGTACGACAGGTCGTGCCCGTCCAGTGAAGCACGCCCCGTCCTGTCCGATTCAAGGGGGTTCAGATCAGCGGCAGCAGCATCACGATGTCGTCGCGGTCGTCGCCCTCGGCGACCCGGATCCCGCCGGGCACGCGTCCGACCTCCTTGTAGCCGCAGGCGGCGTAGAAGTGGTCGGCTCCGGTGCCGCCGCGGCAGGTGAGCCGTATCGCCTCGATCCCGTCGAAGCTCCGGGCGGCTTCGGCGGCCGCGGCCATCAGCTCGCGCCCGTACCCCTTGCCCTGGTGCTTGGGGTGCACCATCACCGTGTAGAGCCAGACCCAGTGCAGCATCAGCCGGTGCGTGTTGTACGTGAAGAAGGCGGTGGCCGCGACGGCGCCCTCGTCGTCGTAGCCGACGAGCAGCCGGGTGCGACCCTCGGCCATCGCGACGAGATGCTTCACGAACTCGGGCCGCACGGCGTCGTCGGTCACCGGCGGCACGAAGCCGACGGCGCCGCCGGTGTTGGACACGTCGGCCCAGAGCGAGACGACCCCGTCCCGCAGGGGACGGTCGATCGGTGGATCCAGCTCAAAGGTAAGGCCCATGGGGCGAGGCTAGTCATTACAAGTGGCGATGCTCAAGCCGTGTCCAGAACGCGGGAAACCCCGGCCTGCGGCCGGGGCTTCCCGATGAGTTGGAGAGTTGGGAGTTGGGGTCAGACCCGCATCGGCTGCGGCGACTCGCGCCGATCCGCGTCCGGGCCCGGGTACTCGCGGATGATCTCGTAGCGCGTGTTCCGCTCCATCGGACGGAAGCCCGCATCGCGGATCAGGTCCAGCAGATCGTCGCGGGTCAGCTTGTTCGGCGTGCCGTAGTTGTCCGCGTCATGCGTGATCTTGTACTCGACGACCGAGCCGTCCATGTCGTCCGCGCCGTGCTGCAGCGCGAGCTGCGCGGTCTGCACACCGTGCATCACCCAGAACACCTTGACGTGCGGCACGTTGTCGAACAGCAGCCGCGAGACCGCGAAGGTCTTCAGCGCCTCGGCACCGGTCGCCATCGTCGTCCGTGCCTGCAGCCGGTTGCGGACCTTGCCGTCCTGCATGTCCACGAAGTCGTGCTGGTAGCGCAGCGGGATGAAGACCTGGAAACCGCCGGTCTCGTCCTGCAGCTCACGCAGCCGCAGCACATGGTCGACGCGGTGGCGGGGCTCCTCGATATGGCCGTACAGCATGGTGCTCGGGGTCTTGAGCCCCTTGGAGTGCGCGAGGCGGTGGATGCGCGACCAGTCTTCCCAGTGGGTGCGGTGGTCGACGATGTGCTGCCGGACCTCCCAGTCGAAGATCTCGGCGCCGCCACCGGTCAGCGACTCCAGACCGGCCTCGATCAGCTCGTCGAGGATGTCGGAGGCGGACATCCCGGAGATGGTCTCGAAGTGGTGGATCTCGGTGGCGGTGAAGGCCTTCAGGGAGACGTTCGGCAGAGCCTTCTTGAGCTCACTGAGCGAGCGCGGGTAGTACCGCCACGGCAGGTTGGGGTGGAGCCCGTTGACGATGTGCAGCTCGGTGAGGTTCTCGCCCTCCATCGCCTTGGCGAGACGGACGGCCTCCTCGATGCGCATGGTGTACGCGTCCTTCTCGCCCGGCTTGCGCTGGAACGAGCAGTACGCACACGACGCGGTGCACACATTCGTCATATTGAGGTGGCGGTTGACGTTGAAGTGGACGACGTCACCGTTCTTGCGCGTCCGCACCTCGTGCGCGAGTCCGCCGAGCCATGCCAGGTCGTCCGACTCGTAGAGGGCGATGCCGTCCTCGCGGGTCAGCCGCTCCCCGGCCCTGACCTTCTCCTCCAGCTCGCGCTTGAGGCCCACATCTTGAATAGATGCAGTCACTTAGGCCGCCTCCCATATGTCTGCGCCATGCTGTCCCGAGGGGACACCCCCGGGACCCCCGGAGGCTCCACCACCGTACGCCTAGCCCTCCTCGGGCAGATCGCCGACCCGGTTCTCCCACTTGGTGGAGAGCACGATCGTGGTACGCGTACGGGAGACGCCCCTCGTGCCGGAGAGCCGGCGGATCGTCTTCTCCAGACCGTCCACGTTGTCGGCCCGCACCTTGAGCATGTACGAGTCGTCGCCCGCGATGAACCAGCAGTCCTCGATCTCGGCGAGGTCCTTCAGCCGGCGCGCCACATCCTCATGGTCGGCCGCGTCGGAGAGCGAGATCCCGATCAGTGCCGTGACACCGAGACCGAGCGAGGCGGCGTCGACGGTGGCCCGGTAGCCGGTGATGACGCCTGCCGCCTCGAGGCGGTTGATGCGATCGGTGACGGAGGGCCCCGAGAGCCCGACGAGCCGGCCGAGCTCGGCGTACGAAGCCCGGCCGTTCTCCCTGAGCGCCTGGATGAGCTGCCTGTCCACCGCGTCCATATGCCTGGACCCTTCCATTGTTCAGCGATCTCGCAAGTTTACGTATAGAATCTAAGGCACGCAGGGTCAACACCCTGCAAATCTTTCAGACGATCAGCAATGATCCTTCGAAACTTCAGGAGTGGCACCGTGTACTCGATCGAGATGGCCTACGCCCACATGCGACAGCTGCAGGAGCTGGCCAACCGCTCGCGTGCCCATCAGCCCGCTGCCGCCCACCGGGTCGACAAGACCCGCACGGCTCGCCGCGCCAAGAAGCGCTAACCCGGGCTAATCCGTACGAGAGCCACCCAGCTCTCCCTCCCAACGGCGGTACAGCTGATGCGGCACCCCTGCCGCGTCCAGCACCCGCCCAGCGACGAAGTCCACCAGATCCTGGATGTGCGTCGCCCCCGCGTAGAACGCCGGAGAGGCGGGCAGCACCACGGCGCCCGCCTCGTCCAGTGTCACCAGATGCTTGAGGGTCTGCCCGTTCAGCGGGGTCTCCCGCACCGCGACCACGAGCTTCCGCCGCTCCTTGAGCGTCACGCTCGCCGCGCGTTGCAGCAGGTCCTTCGAGAGCCCGAGCGCCACCCCGGCCACACACGCCGTGGACGCCGGCACGATCAGCATCCCCTTCACAGGATACGAACCGGACGAAGGCCCGGCGGCCAGATCCCCCGCGGCCCAGTGCCGTACGGCATCGACATCGACCCGGAAGGTGCCCGGCTTCCCGTCGGCCCCGCGCGCCAGCCACTCCCGCAGATCCTCGCGCCAGTACGCGTCGCGGAAGGCGATCCCGGTCTCGTCGAGCAGCGTCAGCCGCGAGGCGCGGCTGACCACCAGGTCCACACTCTCGCCCGCGGCCAGCAGCCCGCGCAGTACAGCGGCGGCATACGGCGTCCCGGACGCGCCGGAGACCCCCACCACCCACGGCTGACGGCTCTTCACTTCCACAGGCTCCACACCTCTGACCATATCCGGCGGCTCGCGGTCTTCAGCCGTCACGTGCGCCATGGCTACACGGTCAGGCCGCGCACCAGCAGATCGAGCAGCGCACACGCGAAGAGAGCGATCCCGATGAAGCCGTTGACCGTGAAGAACGCACGGTCGAGACGGGACAGGTCGTGCGGCGTCACGATCGTGTGCTCGTACAGGAACGCAGCCGCGACGATCACCAGGCCCAGCCAGAAGAACCCGCCCGCGTCCGTGGCCAGCGCGTACCAGACCAGCAGGACCGTGGTGACGACATGCGAGACGCGCGCGCCGTACAGCGCGGCCGGGATGCCGAAGCGGGCCGGGACGGACATCACGCCGTGCGCACGGTCCGCCTGGACGTCCTGGCAGCCGAAGATCAGGTCGAAGCCGCCGATCCAGACGCCGACCGCGAGACCGAGGATCACCGCGTCCCAGGACCACTGGCCGGTGATCGCGATCCATGCGCCGACCGGCCCCATCGCCTGGGCGAGTCCGAGGATGGCGTGCGGGAAGTTCGTGAACCGCTTGCCGTACGGATAGACCACCATCGGGATCACCGCGATGGGGGCGAGCGCGAGGCACAGCGGGTTCAGCGCGGCGGCCGCCCCGAGGAAGACGACCACGGCGACCAGTGCGCCGGTCCAGGCCGACCTCACCGAGACCGCGCCGGTCACCAGCTCGCGTCCCGCGGTACGCGGATTACGGGCGTCGATCTCGCGGTCGATGATGCGGTTGCAGGCCATCGCGAAGGTGCGCAGACCCACCATCGCGATCGTCACCAGCAGCAGCCGCCCCCAGTGGATGTTCCCGTCCAGCTGGAACATCGCGGTCAGCGAGGCGATGTACGCGAAAGGGAGCGCGAAGACCGAGTGCTCGATCATCACCAGCCGGAGAAAGGCCTTGGTCCCACCGGGTTGCGGGACTGCGGCGGCGGCGGCACTGCTCACAGGCCGTACTCCTTCCAGCGGCGGTCGACCTTCGCCGCCGTCTCCGGGTCGGACTCGACCATGTTCGGCCAGCCGCCGTCCCGTACGTACCCCTCCTCGGGGAGCTTCTTCGTCGCGTCGATGCCCGCCTTGCCACCCCAGAACTGCTGGTACGAGGCGTGGTCGAGGTGGTCGACCGGGCCCTCGACGACGGTCAGGTCACGGGCGTAGTCGGTGTTGCCGAGCGCCCGCCACGAGACCTCGTGCAGATCGTGGACGTCACAGTCGGCGTCCACGACGACGATCAGTTTCGTCAGCGACATCATGTGCGCGCCCCAGATGGCGTGCATGACCTTCTGTGCGTGCTTCGGGTACTTCTTGTCGATCGAGACGATCGCGCAGTTGTGGAAGCCGCCGGACTCGGGCAGGTGGTAGTCCACGATGTCCGGCACGATGATCTTGAGCAGGGGCAGGAAGAACCGCTCCGTGGCCCGGCCCAGCGGACCGTCCTCCGTCGGCGGCCGGCCCACCACGATCGACTGCAGCAGCGGGCGCTTGCGCATCGTGACGCAGTCGATGGTCAGTGCCGGGAAGGGCTCCTGCGGGGTGTAGAAGCCGGTGTGGTCGCCGAAGGGGCCCTCGGGGAGCATCTGGCCGGGCTCCAGCCAACCCTCGATGACGACCTCGGCGTTCGCCGGGACCTGCAGCGGCACCGTCTTGCAGTCGACCATCTCGATCCGCTTGCCCTGGACGAAGCCCGCGAAGAGGTACTCGTCGATATCACCGGGCAGCGGCGCGGTGGACGCGTACGTCACGGCCGGCGGGCAGCCGAAGGCGATCGCGACCGGCAGCCGCTCACCGCGTTTGGCCGCCACTTGGTAGTGGTTGCGGCTGTCCTTGTGGATCTGCCAGTGCATGCCGATGGTGCGCCTGTCGTGGCGCTGCAGGCGGTAGAGACCGAGGTTGCGTACGCCCGTCTCCGGATGCTTGGTGTGCGTGAGGCCCAGGTTGAAGAAGGAACCGCCGTCCTCCGGCCAGGTGAACAGCGCCGGCAGCTGGTCCAGGTCCACGTCGTCGCCGTGCAGGACGACCTCCTGCACCGGCGCGTCCTTCACCTTCTTCGGCGGTACGTGCACCATCGTGCCGAGCTTCCCGAAGGCCTCGCGCACACCGACGAAGCCGTGCGGCAGCTCCGGCTTGAGCAGCCCGCCGATCTTGTCGCTGATCTCCGAGTAGGACTTCAGGCCGAGCGCCTTGAGCAGCCGGCGGTCCGTACCGAAGACGTTCATCGCGAGCGGCATCGCGGATCCGCGCACATTCTCGAAGAGCAGCGCGGGACCGCCCGCCTTGTTCACGCGGTCGACGATCTCCCCGACCTCCAGACAGGGATCGACCTCGGCCTTGATGCGCTTGAGGTCTCCCTCGCGCTCCAGCGCCCGGAGCAGGGAGCGAAGATCGTCGTAAGCCATGCCAACCAGTATCGGCCACCCACTACCCTGTACCCGTCACCGGGGCCCACGCCGCCCCGCCACCGCTCCCCCGAGGGGATCGCACCACCATGCTCCGGTATCTGCCCTTCCTGCTGGTCCTGGCGCTGTGGATCTACGCCTTCATCGACTGCCTCAACACCCCTGAGCAAGAGGTCAAACACCTCCCCAAGGTGGTGTGGATCATCATCGTGCTGCTCTTCGGCGAGGTGCTGATCGGCCCGGTCGCCTGGCTCGTCGCCGGCCGGGCACGCAAGGTCTCCGCCGACGGCAGCACATCCCCCGAGCGGCATCGCAACCACCGCACGGAGTGGGTCGCGCCCGACGACAACCCCGACTTCCTCAAGTCCCTCAAGGACGAGGCCGCACCTTCCAAAGATGTAGAGGACGAGGCGCTCCTCAAGGACTGGGAGGCGGATCTGCGCCGCCGCGAGGAGGAGCTCAAGCGCCGCGAGGACGGCGACGACCCCAAGCAGTCCTGAACGGCGCCGAGTGCGGGAGCCTGATGCGTGACGTCATCAAGGCCGACACCGAACTGTGGAACGAGGACATCGGTGACTGATTCCAGGATTCCCAGCATCGACCTGCGCCCCTGGCTCACCGGGGATGCGGCCGTCCGCGCGGAGATCGCGGCGACCGTCGACCAGGCCCTGCGGACCGCCGGATTCCTCCTGGTCACAGGACACGGAATCGACCCAGGGCTGCGTGCCGAGATCCGGGAGGTGGCAAGGGAGTTCTTCCGGCTGCCGTCCGGCGTCAAGGAGCCGTACGCCGTCAAGGTCGGCGGACGCGGCTGGCTGGGACCCGGCGCCGAGGCGAACGGGTACGCCGAGGGTACCGAGACACCACCGGACCTGAAGGAGTCGCTGTCCTTCGCGGCCGAGGCCCCCACCGGCGAGCCGGCGGTCGACGCCGAGTGGTTCCTGCCCAACACCTGGCCGGCCGAGGTGCCGGGACTGAAGGAGCGGGTGGAGACGTATCTCGGGCAACTGCGGGCGCTCTCCGATCTGCTGCTGGAGCTTCTCGCGGTCGCGCTGGGCGAGGCCGAGGACTTCTTCACCCGGCACACCGGGCATCCCACCTGGGGCTTCAACATCAACTGGTACCCGGGGACGGACACCGTCGGCGAGCCGCAGCCCGGCCAGTTCCGCATCGGCCCGCACACCGACTTCGGCACGGTCACGGTCCTGGACCGGCAGGCGGGCAAGGGCGGGCTGCAGGTGTTCACCGACGAGGGCGGCTGGGAGGACGCGCCGTACGACCCCGAGGCGTTCACCATCAACATCGGGGATCTGATGGCCCGCTGGACGGGCGAGCGCTGGCGCTCGGGCCGCCACCGGGTGCTGCCGCCGCCGGCGGACGTACCGGCCGAGGAGCTGATCTCGCTCGTCTACTTCTACGAGTGCGATCCGGGCACCGAGGTCCGGGGCATCGATTCGCACACCTATCTGCGGGCCCAGCTCGACGCGATCACGGCCGGCTGACGTCCCGCCCCCTGGCCACGTATGCCTCGCGCAGCTCCTGCCGGCGCTCCGGAGTCCAGCCGGACCAGTCCTTCGGCCGCCCGTCGAGTGCGTCGACGAGGTACTCGAAGTGGTTGTGCCAGCCCGCCAGGGAGTCCAGACGCAGCTCGTCGTCGCCGTTGAACTCGTTGGTGAAGCGGACCGTCGTGCCGGTGCTGCCGGCCGGCTCCAGATGGAAGCGCATCCGGCCGGGGAGGGTGTCCACTGTGTACTCGGCGACGCGCTCGACGTCCCAGGCGGTGATGCGGCCCTCGACGACCGTGTGCCGTCCCTCGGCATCCGTGTCCAGCCGGCGCAGCGTGACCACGCCGCCGAGCCGGGGCTCGAGCACATCGGCGGCCGCGAGCCAGCCCAGCAGGCCCCCGGGTGTGGCCACGGCCGCCCAGACCCGGTCCACAGGGTGGGCGAGGCGGAGCTCGAAGTGAAGGGTGTGGGTGTGTCCCTCGCTCCGGCTGGTGCCCTGGTCGATGGTTGCGGTCATGGCACCAGCCTCGCGCGCACTCAGCCGTTCCGCACGCCTGCGCCCGGGGGCCGTGGGCGACGGTCGGACGCGTGCGTAACGGTCAGACGCCGGCGTAGGAGTGCTTGCCGGTGACGAAGATGTTCACGCCGTAGTAGTTGAAGAGCCAGCAGCCGAAGGCGATGAGCGCCAGGGTTGCCGCCTTCCGGCCCTTCCAGCCTGCGGTGGCGCGGGCGTGCAGATAGCAGGCGTACGCAACCCACGTGATGAAGGACCAGACCTCCTTGGGGTCCCAGCCCCAGTAGCGGCCCCAGGCGTCGCCGGCCCAGATCGCGCCCGCGATGATCGTGAAGGTCCAGAGCGGGAAGACCGCGGCGTTGATGCGGTACGCGAACTTGTCGAGCGAGGCGGCCGCGGGCAGCCGCTCCAGGACCGAGGTCGCGAAGGCGCCGGGCTGCTCGCCGCGGGCGAGCTTGTTCTCGTAGCTGTCACGGAACAGATAGAGCAGCGTGCCGACCGCGCCGAGGTAGAAGACCGCACCGCAGAAGATCGCGGTGGAGACGTGGATCCACAGCCAGTACGAGTGCAGGGCCGGGACCAGCTGATCGCTGTCGGTGTACAGCCAGGTGGTGGCGATGCCCAGGTCGGCGAGCACGGTCGCGACCAGCAGCAGGCCCATCCAGCGGACGTTCTTCCCGGCGAGCAGGAAGCCGAGGTACGCGCCGACCGCCACCGTGGAGAAGGTGATGGAGAACTCGTACATGTTGCCCCAGGGGGCCCGCTGCACCGACAGTGCGCGGGTGACGACGCCGCCCGCCGCGATGAAGAAACCGAGGACGGTCAGCGAGACGGCGATCCGGCCGTACAGATCGCCCTTCTCGGTGCCGCCCGCGGCGCCGGGCCCGTCCGGGACGTCACGCGTGCCGGCCGCCGAGCGGGTGATGACCTTGGGCTTGTCCAGTACGGCGGTGCCGCCACCCTGCTGCTTCACCTGGACCTTCACCGAGCCGGCCGCGGCAGCGGTGCCGGTGCCGGTCAGCGCGGCGGCGGTACGGCCCACCTTGCTGCGGCTGCCGAAGACCCATTCGGAGACATGGGCGAGAAAGGCCAGCGTGTAGACGGCCATCGACGAATAGATCAGCACATTGCTGATGTGCGCCAGATTTTCGTTGGTGGTTGCGGCGGCGAGAGTCACTTCTCAGCCCCTTCGGCAGGTACATCTGCGGGATCGGGATCTGGCGCGGTCGGCGCCTCTGCATGGAGCGTGACCGCCAGGTCGGCCAGCTCCTCGGGAAGCTTCGGGGACTCGCTGCGGCCGAGCCCCGCCATTTCGACGACGGTCACGCCGTCCTCCCCCGCCACGGCCCGGACCCAGACCCGGCGGCGCTGGATGAACAGCGAGCCGACGAGGCCCCCGATGGCGGCGATCGCGCCGGTCAGCGCCCAGCCGTTGCCCGGCTGCTGCGAGATCTGGAAGCTGGCCCACTCCTTCACTTCCTTCTCGAAGGTGATGGAGCCCGCGCCGTCCGGCAGCGTCATCGTCTCGGTGGGCAGCAGCCGTGCCTTGAGGATCTGGCCCTTGGCGTCCTTGAACTGCGTCAGCTTGCGGGTGTCGAGCTGGTACACGTTCTGCGGCAGACCGGCGTTGACGCCGAGGCTGCCGTGGTAGCCGGTGAGGGCGAGCACCGGGAACTCGAGACCCGGGAACTGCGAGAACATCGTGCCCTTGCCCGCGCCCCCGAACGTCGGCACGAAGAACGCCTGGAAGCCCAGCTGGTCCTTCTTGCCGTTCTTGTCGCGGTAGCCGTCCATCACCTTGATCGCGCCGGTCGATGTGATGTTGTTGTCGATCGGCAGCAGCGGCACCGCGCCGTTGAAGACGACCTTGCCCCTGCCGTCCCGGACGGTCACGACGGGCGCGTATCCGTGCGACAGCAGATAGACCTTGGTGCCGTCGACGACCAGGGGCTTGTTGACCTGGATGACGGACTTCTTGTCCGGGCCGTCGCCCTGGGAGTAGCTGACGTCGGCCTCGAAGGTGCGCGCCGTGCCGCGCTGCGGCCCGTTCTTCTCGTACGTGCCCGTGAACTTGTCCAGCGTGAAGCTGAACGGTGCGAGCTCGTCCGTACTGAACATCGAGCCGGACTTGAAGTCGTCGTACTGGGTGAGGCTGTTGGAGAAGCCGTCGCCCTCGACGATCAGCTTGCCGCCCTCCGACTTGAAGAGCTGGCCGACGGCGAAGGCGACCAGCATCACGATCAGCGCGATGTGGAAGAGGAGATTGCCGGCCTCGCGCAGATAGCCCTTCTCCGCGGCGACCGCGTCGCCGACGGTGTGGGCGCGGAAGCGGCGCTGCTTCAGTATCGCGAGCGCGGCGGCGCGCACCTGCTCGGGCTCCGCCTCACTGCGCCATGTGGTGTACGCGGGCAGCCGGGTCAGCCGGCCGGGGGCGCCCGGCGGCCGGCCGCGGAGCTGGCCGACGAACTGCCAGGTGCGCGGCACGATGCAGCCGATGAGGGAGACGAACAGCAGGATGTAGATCGCCGAGAACCACACCGAGCTGTAGACGTCGAAGAACTGCAGCTTCTCGTAGAGCGGCGAGACCGTCCTGTGCGCCTCCTTGAAGGTCTGCACCTTCAGCTCGTCCACGCTGTTCTGCGGGATGAGGGAGCCGGGGATCGCGCCGAGGGAGAGCAGGAACAGCAGGATCAGCGCGACCCGCATGGAGGTCAGCTGCCGCCAGAACCAGCGGACCCAGCCGAGGACGGAGAGGGAGGGACCGGCGATGAGCTCTTCCCTGGGAGCGGTGGAGAGCTGGGCTCCGGCCGCTCCGAGGTCCTTGCCGTCCTGGCTGTCCCTCTGCTCGTCGGACTCTGTCTTGCTCATGGAACTCAGATCCCCACCGTGAAGCCGTTGGTCCAGCCCTGCATGCCCTGCACCAGGCTGTCCCAGACACCGGTCAGCAGCAGCAGACCGGTCGCGATCATCATGATGCCGCCGGTCCGCATCACCCAGGCGTAGTGGCGCTTGACCCAGCCGAACGCGCCGAGCGCCTTACGGAAGGCCACCGCGGCGAGGACGAACGGCAGGCCGAGGCCGATGCAGTACGCGACCGTCAGTATGGCCCCACGGCCCGCGCTCGCCTGCTCGGCGGCGAGGGCGTTCACGGACGCGAGCGTCGGGCCGATGCAGGGCGTCCAGCCGACGCCGAACAGCGCGCCCAGCAGCGGTGCGCCGACCAGACCGGTCACCGGCCGCTTGTGGAGGCGGAATTCGCGCTGGGTGAGCCAGGGCATCAGCCCCATGAAGAAGACGCCCAACAGGATCATCAGCACGCCGAGAACCTTGGAGAGGGTCTCCTTCTCGCCCTGGAGGGTCGCGCCGAAGTAGCCGAAGAGCGCGCCGCCGGAGACGAAGACGGCGGTGAAGCCGAGGACGAAGAGGGAGGCTCCGGCGACCATCCGGCCGCGCTTGGCCTCGGCCAGGTCGCTGCCGCTGACCCCGGTGACGTACGAGAGATAGCCGGGTACGAGCGGCAGTACGCAGGGCGAGAAGAAGGAGACGAGGCCGCCGAGTACGGCGATGGGCAGCGCGACCAGCAGCGCCCCGCTGAAGACCGTCTCGTTCACTGGGGCTCCCCCCAGGAGCACGGCGTCAGAGCTTCCACAGGATCACTTCTCCGCGATCAACGGGTCGATGATCTTGCGGAGTTCCGTGGCGTTGAGCGCTTTGAGGGAGCGGGCGGCGATCTTTCCCTCGCGGTCGAGCACGATCGTCGAGGGAATGGACTGCGGATTGAGGCTGCCCTTGGGGAAGCCATTGACGATCAGCTTGCTCACCGGGTCGTACAGACTGGGGTACCCGATCTCGAAATCCTTCTCGAAGGCGAGCGCCGGGCCCTTGTTGGGGTCTCGGGTATTGATCCCGACGAACTCCACACCCTTCGCCTTCGTCTCCTTCGAGACCTTCGCGAAATGCGGGGCCTCGGCGCGGCATGGCGGGCACCACGAGCCCCAGGCGTTCATCACGACGACCTTGCCCTTGAAGTCGGCGATGTCGAGCGGCTTGCCCTCGAGGGTCTCGCCGGACAGCTTGTTGGGGGCCGTGCGCTTCCCCTTCGCGACGGTGGAGATACCGCCGGAGTCGGTGACGAAGTTGGTGTTGCCGCCACCCCCGGACTTGCCGTTGGAGTCACCGCTGCAGGCCGACAGACTGAGCGCGCCGACTGCGACCACGGCGGTCAGCAGGGCGGCGCGGGAGGCACGGCTAAGGCTCATGTGAAAAGTTTCGCATGGCCGTTCCGGGGATCTTTCCGCGCCCCCCGGGGTGCCCGGATAGCCCCTTGTCAGGCTGCCTTAAGGAATGTGTTCCAGCCGCCGGCCGGGGACTGACCGACCTCGAGCGTGCGGAGCTTGGCGAGCACCTTCGGGTCCTGGACGTCGAGCCAGTCGCAGAACTGGCGGAAGGAGACCAGCCGTACGTCCTTCTTGCCGGCCATGCCCTTGAGGGCTTCCTCGACGGCGTCCATGTAGATGCCGCCGTTCCACTGCTCGAAGTGGTTGCCTATGTAGAGCGGCGCGCGATTCGACTCGTAGGCGCGCTTGAATCCGGCGAGATAGGCCTCGGTGGCCTGCTTCTTCCAGCCGGGATAGCGCTCGGGCATGCCCTTGGTCGAATTCTGCGACTGATTGGCGAGGATGTTGTAGTCCATCGAGAGCACCTCGAAGGAGTGCCCGGGGAACGGCACCTGCTGCAGCGGCAGATCCCAGAGGCCCTGTCGCTTTTCGGGCCACATCTGGCGGCCGCCGGGCGAGCTCGCGTCGTAGCGCCAGCCGAGCTTCTTCGCGGTGGGCAGCAGCTTGTCCTGGCCGAGCAGACAGGGGGTGCGGGCGCCGACCAGTTCCTTGCGGTAGTCGAACGGCAGCGGGTCGATGTCGGTCCAGCCGGTGTTCGTACGCCACTCGGTGACGAACTTCACAGCCTGGTCGATCTCGTTCTGCCAGTCCGCGGGCGACCAGTTGCCGACCGTTCCGGAACCGGCGCAGAAGTGCCCGTTGAAGTGCGTGCCTATCTCATGGCCGTCGAGCCATGCCTGGCGTATGTACTTCAGCGTCGCCTTGATGTGGTCGTCGGTGAGATAGCCGATGTCGGACGCGCCGATGCCGTTGTTCGGAGGGCGGTAGAGCGTCTTCTTCGACTCGGGGAGCAGATAGATCCCGGAGAGGAAGAAGGTCATCGCCGCATCGTGATTCTTGGCGAGTTCGAGGAAGCGCGGGAAGAGGCCGTTGCCGACCTCGCCCGCCCCGTCCCAGGAAAAGATCACGAATTGCGGCGGCGTCTGGCCCGGTTCGAGAGGAACGGGCTTCGGCGGCTGATGCGGCTGCTTTCCGGTGTCGGACGTGGAACCGTCGCCGATCGGCCGGCCTTCGATCTTGGAGGGTTTGCCGCCCTTGCCGCTGCCCTTGCCGGACCCGGCCTGTCCCGCTCCGCCCTGGCCGGTGGAGCCGCAGCCCGCGATCCCGATCGCGGCCGCCGCCCCAAGTCCCGCCCCGAGCAAACCCCTTCGACTGACGTCGCGCATATCGTCCCCATCCGCGCTCTCTCTTGGTCCAGAGAGCCCATCCACACCGGCACCGACTTAGATGCCGGGTGGAAGGCGGAGGTTCCGAAGGGTGCCAACTAATTTCGTGAGCAACTACGCACCGAATGCTTTGGACTTGCCCTTCACGGGTTTCGCGCCCGCCAGAAGATGCGCCGGTACGAGATCGCGCGCCGGCTCGGTGTAGCCGACCGAGACAATGTTGTCGTCCTGATACGTGAAGGTGGTCAGGGACGCGAGAGTGCACTGCCGGCGGCGCGGATCGTGCCAGAGCCGGCGCCGCTCGACAAAGCTCCGCACGATCCAGATCGGCAGCTGATGGCTGACGCAGACGGCCTCGTGCCCGCGGGCCGCGTCCCGCGCGGAGTTCAGCGCGCCCATCATCCGTACGACCTGATCGACGTACGGCTCACCCCAGGACGGGCGGAACGGGTTGGTCAGATGCTTCCAGTTGGCCGGCTTGCGCAGCGCGCCGTCGCCCACTCCGAAGGTCTTGCCCTCGAAGACATTGCCTGCCTCGATCAGCCGCTCGTCGGTGTCGAGGGTGAGGCCGTGGCTCTTGGCGACGGGCGCGGCGGTCTCCTGCGCGCGCTCCAGCGGCGAGGACACCACATGGGTGATGTCGCGGCCCGCGAGATGCTCGGCGACCCGGTCGGCCATCTGCCGGCCGAGCTCGGAGAGGTGGTAGCCGGAACGGCGGCCGTACAACACCCCGTCGGGGTTGTGGACCTCGCCGTGCCGCACCAGATGGACGACGGTGATCTCGCTCATGCGGACACCTCCGTCGCCTCGGCGGCGGCGCGGGCGGCGGAGGGAAGTGCGGCGGCGATCCGCTCGATCGCCCGCTCGTCGTGGGCCGTGGAGACGAACCAGGACTCGAAGGCGGACGGCGGCAGATAGACGCCCTGGGAGAGCATCACGTGGAAGAACGCGTTGAAGCGGAAGGACTCCTGCTTCTTCGCGTCCTCGTAGTTCCTGACGTCGCTGTCCGTGAAGAAGACGGAGAACATATTGCTCGCGGTCTGCAGCCGGTGGGCGACGCCCTCCTTGGCGAGCGCGTCCGTCAGCAGCGTCTGGATCGCGGCCGAGACCGCGTCGATCTTCTCGTACGCGGCGTCGTCGAGCAGCCGCAGCTGCGCGAGGCCGGCGGCGGTGGCGACGGGGTTACCGGAGAGGGTGCCCGCCTGGTAGACGGGGCCGGCCGGGGCGAGGTACTCCATGACGTCCCTGCGGCCGCCGAACGCGGCGGCCGGGAAGCCGCCGCCCATGACCTTGCCGAAGGTCATCAGGTCGGGCGCGACGCCGTCGACGCCGTACCAGCCGGCCTTCGACGTACGGAAGCCGGTCATGACCTCGTCGGAGATGTACAGCGCGCCGTTCTTGGCGCAGGCCGCCTTGAGCCCCTCGTTGAAGCCCGGCCGCGGCGGCACGACGCCCATGTTGCCCGGCGAGGCCTCGGTGATCACGCACGCGATCTCGCCCGGGTGGTTGTGGAAGGCCTCGTGCACCGCTTCGAGATCGTTGTAAGGCAGCACGATGGTGTCGCCGGCCTGCGCGCCCGTGACCCCCGGGGTGTCCGGCAGCCCGAAGGTCGCCACCCCGGAGCCGGCCGCGGCGAGCAGCGCGTCCACATGTCCGTGGTAGCAGCCGGCGAACTTCACGACCTTGGCCCGGCCGGTGAAACCGCGGGCGAGGCGGATCGCGGACATCGTCGCTTCCGTACCGCTGGAAACAAGCCGTACCTGCTCCACCGGCTCGACGCGGGCCACGATCTCCTCGGCGAGGGCGACCTCGCCCTCGCCCGGCGTGCCGAAGGAGGTGCCGCGGGCGACCGCGGCCTGCACCGCCTCGATGACGGCCGGGTGGGAGTGCCCGAGGATCATCGGACCCCACGAGCAGACGAGGTCGACATACTCGCGCCCGTCCGCGTCAGTGAGGTACGGGCCGGTACCGGACACCATGAACCGGGGCGTACCGCCCACGGCGCGGAAGGCACGTACGGGAGAGTTCACGCCGCCGGGCGTCACGAGTGACGCGCGGTCGAAAAGCGCCTGCGAAACTGGGGCTTCGTATGAATACGACACTTTGGTCCTGATCTGCGATGCGGGCGGTCGAGGGGCCGGGACAGATGATCTCGGCCACCGTTGAGCGGATGGGGCGATCTCCTCGTATTACAAAAGGGCGTCATCCCTCTCGCGTCTGCGAAACTGGGGCGACATAGGGAAAGCTCACGGAATCCATGGTGTCAGAGGCCCCGAAGTTCTTGCGGACCGGTGTTTCACAGCACTTTCGTGGGGGAGGTCACTGTCACGATGATCGGGTTGCGCGGCGGGGGCTGCGAGTGGTCGGGTGGAGATATGCATCGCGGTGGCGGACTGGGCGAGGGGACCGACGACCTGGGTCCTGAGCCTGCCCGGCGGGGAAAGCACCGGCGAGGCGATGCCGGCGCGGATGAACCCATGGGAAGCAGGAGCGGCCGAGTGGGGGTGACCTACAAATACTTCGGCGCACCTGATGGGGCCACTGCCGCTCGGGTGCCGATTTCGATGCGCCCTGAGGAGCTGGGCGGCGACGAGCTCGGCATGGGCGGAATGTTCGCCAAGATCAAGCCGGAGACCATAGCCGCCATGGTGCTCACGGGTATCCAGGGCATGCCGCTGAACAAGGTGCCGCCGCTGGAGCTGGTGGTCCTCCACCCCGACTATGCGGTGGTCAAGCTTCCGATGACGGTGGTCGACCCGCTGCGCGGCATCGGCGAGGAGTCCGTGGGCGCGGCAGCCTTCATCTGGTCGACGGTCCCGGACCGGGGCGGGCCGCGCGACGCTTTCAATGTCTACCAACTGCTGCACGAGTGGCAGGATTTCTCGGTGCGGCTCCACGAGGCGGGGCACCAGCCGTACTGCTTGGTGTGGCCCTGAGCCGTCAGGAGCTTTCGGCTGCGGCCGTCTCTGCGGCTTCGGCCGTGGCGACTGCGCTGCGGCTTCGGCCGTGGCGACTGCGCTGCGGCTTCGGCTGCGGGCTAGATGACCGGCGGGCGTCCCAGGCGGGCCATCCGCCACACGGTGCTCCAGCGCATCGGCCGCCGCTTCCCGCACGGCGTACGGACTCCCTCCGCGAAACCGCCGAACCAGGCGCGCAGGCCGGGCGCCGACCGCGTACGGAGCAGCGTGAGCGCGGTCCAGGTTCCCAGGTAGACCGGCGCGAGCGGGGCCGGAAGATGGCGTTTCGCGAGCCAGACCCGGTTGCGGGCGGTCATGCGGTAGTACTCCGCGTGCCGGGCCGGAGACGTACGCGGATGC
This sequence comes from Streptomyces sp. NPDC002730, assembly GCF_042888805.1. Classification (NCBI taxonomy): domain Bacteria; kingdom Bacillati; phylum Actinomycetota; class Actinomycetes; order Kitasatosporales; family Streptomycetaceae; genus Streptomyces; species Streptomyces sp. NPDC002730. Next base: position 53,577 of record NZ_JBIAQG010000001.1, on the reverse strand, counting down.
TGCAGCACCAGCTCCGGCGCGTAAACGATCTTCCAGCCGCTGTCCAGAGCACGCCAGGCCAGGTCGGTCTCCTCGTGCGTGAGGAAGAAGTCGTCCGGCCAGCCGCCGATCCGGTCGAGCATCGCCATCGACAGGGCGTGGCCGCCGCCGAGGAACGTGGTTACCGGGCCGCCGCGCATCGGATCGCCGGAGCGCAGCCGGGGCACGTGCCGCCGCTGGGTGAAGCCGGTCTCGTCGGCGATACGGAAACTGACGATGCCCAACTCCGGATCGGCGGCGTACAGATCGCCGATCCGGCGGAAGACGTCCGCCGCGATCAGCAGTCCGTCGTCGTCGAGGTCGACCAGGACGTCCACATCCCCGAACTCCCGCAGTCGGACCATGGCGGCATTGCGGCCGCCGGACACGCCGAGGTTCTCCGGCAGTTCGACGGCGGTCGCGCGGTCCGGGAGCTCGGGCAGTTCGGAGACCGGCGAGCCGTTGCAGACGACCACCACGCGTGTCGCGGGGCAGTCCTGCCGGGCCACCGAGTCGAGCAGGGCTCGCAGTTCGGCGGGCCGCGTGCCCCTCGTCAGTACGGCCACACCCACACGCGGTCGAGACACATCCGGCACGTCCACAGGCTCCCCTCGGGATGATGGGCGGCGAGTCTAGCCGTCGTCCGAGTCCCGTACGGCGGTGAGCTTGTCGGGATTGCGTACGATATCGACCGCGGTGATCCGGTCGGTGTCGACGGTGAACGCGACCACCGACAGCAGTCCGTCCGCGTCATGCACGACAAGGCCCGGCGCGCCGTTGACCCGGGCCAGGTGCAGCTCGCGGGGCGGGCGCCGGGTAAAGGCGAGCAGCACGCGCGCCACCTTCTCGGCGCCCTGCTCGATATGGCGCAGCGCGGTGACCTTGCCGCCGCCGTCGCCACGCAGCTGGGCGTCGGGGTCGAGCAGCGCGACCAGCCCCTCCAGGTCGCCCTCCTGGCAGGCGGCCGCGAAGGCGTTGACCAGGTCGCGCTGCTGAGAAGCGGTGGGCGGGAAGCGGGGCCGCCCGCTCTCGACGTCCCGGCGGGCGCGGGCGGCGAGTTGCCGTACGGCCGCGGGTGAGCGGCCGACGACACCGGCGACCTCGTCGAAGGAGACCCCGAACACGTCGTGCAGCAGGAACGCGGTGCGCTGGGCCGGGGACAGCTGCTCCAGAACGACGAGCAGCGCCATGCTCACGGACTCGTCCAGCGTGACCCGCTCGGCGGGATCGTCCTCGACCACGGCTTCAACGAGCGGTTCGGGCAGCCAGGTCCCGACGTAACGCTCCCGCCGCACGCGGGCGCTGCCGAGCGCGTCGAGCGCCAGCCGCCCGACGGTGGTCGTCAGCCAGGCCCGCAGATCCCGGATCGCGCCCGGGTCGTCGAGCCCGCGCAGCCGCAGCCATGCCTCTTGGACGCAGTCCTCGGCCTCGGCCACCGACCCGGTGGTCGTATAGGCGACGCGCAACAAGCGAGGCCGCTCCTCCTGGAAGGCATCGGCGAGGGCGGCCTGGTCGGAGGGGGTCGGGGTGGCGGGCCGGTCGGCCGACCCGGCGGCGGCCGACCCGGCGGCGGGCACGTCGGCGGCGGGCACGTCGGCAGGGGTGCCGGGCCCGTCGGAGGAGGCAGCGGGAACCTCTCCGGCCGACGTGGCGGCGGCCGCGTCCCGTACGCAACGCGGATGCGGGGCCTCTTCCGGCCCCGTCACCGCCGGCACGCTTTCCGGCGGTCCGCTTTCCGGCGGTCCGCGGCCGGGCCGTCCGCCGTCTTGTCCCGCAGCCAGTCGTCGAACAGCACCGTCCCCCGTACATCCGGCCGCTCCGACGTAGCCACACCCGCGCGCAGCGCCCGTCCCGTCCTCCCCGGCAGGGGCAACGGCAGCAGCAGCGCCCGCCGGCCGGTGAGCGCGCGCCAGCGCCGGGCCAGCGCCCGCACGTCGGTGGTCTCCGGTCCGGCCACCTCGAAGCGTCCGTGCCGCGGCGCCGCCTCGGCGACGTCCGCGACCGCCCGGGCCACCTCGGCACACGCCACTGTCTGCAGCCGCCCCCGCGGCACCGGCAGCACCCGCCACCGTGCGCCCGCCGTGAACGCCATGTCCATCAGTTCATGGAACTGCGTGGCGCGTACAACGGTCCACGGCACCGGCCCCTGCTCCACGACTGCCTCCTGGTCGGCCTTGACCTTGAAGTAGCCCATCGGCAGCTGGTCGCAGCCGACGATCGACACACAGACGTGGTGGCCCACGCCCGCGGCCTCTTCCGCGGCCAGCAGCCGTCGCGAGCCCTCGACGAGCGTCTGCGCCGCCTGCTTCGCCGACGACTGGCTGTTGCTCGCGTCGACCACGGCATCGCAACCCACAAGTGCCTCGGCCAGCCCCTCCCCGGTCGTCAGGTCGACGCGGTACTCCGGGGAGCTCCGGCTGAGCACCCGTACGTCGTGGCCTCGCGAATGCAGCTCAGCGGCCACGCGTCGGCCCAGTGTTCCCGTTCCTCCAGCAACTGCGATCCTCATACCTCTAGGACGACACAGCCGCTCGCTATGTGACACCGGGAGCGCCTGCCGTACGGCGACGCCGTCCGCCCCGCCGGACAGCCACACGATTCCGGGCGACACACAGCGTCCCGCGCGTGACCTCGCCGCTGTTTCTGCTGCTCACGCTCGTCCAGGGAGTGCCTGCCGGAATGCTCGTCGGGTGTCTTCTCCGGGCGCGCGGGCAGGGCTAGGTTGAACACCGCGGCCGCCCGAGACCCCGGCAGCGTGAACTTCCTGTCCACGCGCGGAGGTCCACCGTGAACCCTGTATTGGTGCTCGCCGTCGTGGCCCTGATCGGCTTCGGGTTCATGGAGCCCGTCCTGTGGGTGGCCGCGGCTGTGCTGGTCTTCGGCCATGTCCGTTACGGTCGCGGCGGCAGCCGTTCCGGAGGCCGGGGCGACATGGAGTACCGGGAGTACCGCGACCGCCGCGACCACCAGGCCCGCCTGGAGCGGCGCTACCAGCGGGAGAACCGGGGCCGCCTGACCCGCCAGGCCCGTCGCCGGGGCAAGCAGCCGGGCGGCCGGGACGGGAGTCCGCCGACGAGGCGGTAGCACCGGTTCCTGCTGTTACGGCTGCCAGTGCGGGTCCCGGCCGGTCAGGGCCAGCACCCGGTCGAACTCCGATGCCCGCTCCCCCTCCGCCAGCGGGAACGGCTCGCCGAACACGCCTCCCTTGCGCGCCATCGGCGCCATCTCCGCGAGCGAGGGCCCGAGTTCACCGACCACAACCGGGTCCGGCGTGAACTCCTGCCCGGTGGCGCGGGCCAGGTCCCAGGCGTGCACGGTCAGATCGCCCAGCACCATCTGCCCCACGGTCCTGGCCGGCAGGCCCATGGTCCCCGTCGTGCCCTCCTCGGCGCCGGGAACCGCCCACGCCGCGACGAGCGCGGCGGCCTCGTCGGCGAACCGGCCTCGCCAGTCACCGTGGGTGTAGTGCCGCGCGGAGGCGAAGTCGGCATCCTTCCGCGCCGCCAGGGCCTGGAAGTTGATCACCACCTGGAGGAGGTGATCGATCAGGTCGCGTACGTCGTACTCGGTGCAGGGGGTCGGGTCGGCCAGCCGGTCGTCGGCGATGCCGCGTACCACCGGTACGGCACGTTCTACGGCCGATTCGAGCAGGTCACTGATGCTGTTCGTCATGGTTCGACGGTAGGCGCGGCCGATGCCCTGCGTATTGAACAAAGGCGACATAGGATCCCGGCATGGCAGGTCCGCGACGCGACACCCGGGGCATCGTCGAAGCCCAAGAGCTCTTCGCGCGCGTACGTTTCCGCCGCCGCGAGCCCGCCCCGGCACTGCGTCCGTATCTCGAGCACTACTGGCTCATCGACTGGGACCTGACGGAGCCGTACGCCTCCCATGTGGTGCCCCATCCGTCCGTGAACGTCGTCTTCCAGCGGTACGGCGACGAGGCCGGCTGGGGCGAGGTCGCGGGCATCGGCCTGCGGCTCTTCACGCAGAAACTGGAGGGGCGGGGGCGGGTGTGCGGGGTGCAGTTCCGCCCCGGCGGCTTCCGGCCGTTCGCGCCGGACCGGCCGGTGTCCGACTGGACGGGACAGCGGCTGCCGATCGCGGACGTTCTGCCGGGCGCGGACCAGGCAACCGTCCTCGGGATCCTCGGACCGGAGGCGGCGGAGGACGGGCGGCCGGGGGCGCAGGGCCAGGCGGGGGCGGGGCTTCAGGCGGGACCTCAGGCGGGGGCTCAGGCCCAGGCGGAGGACGCGCGGGTCGACGCGCTGGACGCCTTCCTGCTGGGGCTCGAGCCGGACGCCGACCCGCAGGCGCTGCGCGCGATGGCGCTGGTCGACCTGGTGCGTACGGACCGCTCGATCCGGCGGGTCGCCGAGCTGGCAGCCGCGGAAGGGGTGTCGGCGCGCTCGCTGCAGCGGCTGTTCGCCGCGTACGTCGGGGTCGGTCCCAAGTGGGTCATCCTGCGCTATCGCATCCACGAGGCGCTGGAGCGCGCCGAGTCGGGCGAGGGCCCGGCGGGTGAAGGCCCGATGGGTGAGGGCCCGATGGGTGAGGGCCCGGGCGACGGCGAACGTTCGGGAGGCGGCCTTGACTGGGCAGCGCTGGCCGCTGAGCTCGGGTACAGCGATCAGGCGCATCTCGTACGGGACTTCACGGCGACGGTGGGCGTCCCGCCGACCGCGTACGCGCGCCCACCCCTTGGCAACTCTCAGTAGCTCTCGGTGACGCCGACCGCGCCCGAGCCATTGGCCGCCGCGTACCGCAGCACCCGCAACGGCCCGTCCAGCAGCGTGCGCGCGTCGAATTCCGGGGCGTCGCTCATGGCCGACATCCAGGCGTCGATGCGGGCAAGGACCTCGGTGCGGCGGGGCCCGGTGACGGCGAGTGCGGACTCGGCGTGCGGGAGGACGGCGCGTACCTCGGCGGCGGTCAGCAGAAAGTCGCCGAACCAGCCCGGCAGTCGGGCCGTGGCCTCCGCCCCGAGCCCGTAGCAGAGAGCTCCGGCCGGGTCGCCCTTGCGCGCCGAGGCAACAAACGTGGCGCTCCCTTCCGTATCGCGCAGCAGGTTCATGCCGGCCTCTTTCATGGCGGCGACAGCCGGGGAGCTCGGGCCGCCGCTGCGCGCGAAGGCGGCGAAGCGGAGGGCGGCGGGGGTGGGTTCGGGCGTGAAGTAGGGCTCGCGGTCGCCGCCGCCGAGCCACCAGGTCAGATCCTCGGCGTAGCCGGGAGGTGTGGTCCACTCCCCCGCGAGGTCTCCCGTCAGATGGGCGAACCGTCCGGGCAGGGCGGCGACTTCGGCGTCGGGAACGGCGCCGACCGCCCATACACCGGTGAAGCTCATCTTCCGACCCCCGGTTGTCCGACCCTCGTCCTACAGTGCGTGGCATGGAGATCAAAGCATCGAGGGTACGGATCGAGCCATGGTCCGAGGACGACTTCGACCTGCTCCGCGCTGCGAACGCACCGGAGCTGATGGATCACCTGGGGGGCCCTGAGACGGAAGAACAGCTGATCAAGCGGCACCAGCGGTATGTGGATCTGAGCGCGGACCGGACGGGCAAGGGCCGGATGTTCCGCATTGTGCTGGAGGGGAGCGAGGAGGTCGTCGGCACGGTCGGCTTCTGGGAGCAGACGTGGGACGGGGGGCAGGTGTACGAGACGGGGTGGAGTGTCCTGCCCCGGTTCCAGGGGCGGGGCATCGCGACGGCGGGCACGGTGGCGGTCGTCGCGATGGCGCGGGCGGAGCAGAAGCACCGTCATCTGCATGCCTTCCCGTCCGTGGCCAACGGCCCCTCCAACGCGGTGTGCAGGAAGGCGGGCTTCGAACTGGTGGGCGAGTGCGACTTCGAGTACCCGCCCGGCCAGATCCTGCGGTCCAACGACTGGCGCATCAGCCTGATGGATTAGGAGGGCGGTGCCCGCTTGACGAGAGGGCCCTTTTCGCGGATATTTATCTGCGTCACGCAGCTTCTGCGCAACGTAGAATATTTCCGTTTGCGGCTGCCCCTCTCCGAGTTACGAAGGAATCCCTCCATGCCCATCCTCGTCACCGGAAGCCGCGGCCAGGTCGGCTCCACCCTCATAACGCTCCTGCACGATGCGGGAGTCGACGTCCGCGCCGCCTCCGGCAGCCCCGAGAAGCTCAGCCTGCCCGCGGGCGTCAAGGCCGTGAAATGCGCCCTCGACGACCCCGCGACCTTCCCGGCCGCCCTCGAATCGGTCACCTCCGTCTTCCTCTACGCCGAGCCGGCGCAGATCGGCACCTTCCTCGAAGAAGCCGCGGCGGCAGGGGTCGAGCACATCGTGCTGCTCTCCTCCAGCTCGGTCCTCGACCCCGGCGCCGCCGACAACCCGATCGCCGCGTCCCATCTCGCGGTCGAGCAGGCGCTGGCGGCCTCACCCCTCGAAACGACCGTCCTGCAGCCCGGCGCTTTCGCGAGCAACGCGCGCCCGTGGCTGTGGGCACTGCGGTCCACGGGCGCGATCGACCTTCCGTACCCGGGCAGTTACGGCGATCCGATCCATGAGCGGGACATCGCCGAAGCCGCGCTCGCGGTCCTCACACGGCCGCTGCTGCGGGGCGCGACGTACCACCTGACCGGTCCCGAGTCCCTCACCTTCACCGAGCAGATCGCGATCCTCGAGCACGCCGCGGGCCGCACCATCCCCTTCAACACCGTGACACGCGAGGCCTGGAAGGAGTCCATGACCGACTACATGCCCGGCACCTTCGCGGACGGGCTGCTCGACTACTGGGCCTCGACGGACGGTTCACCCACTCCTCTCACCAGCAACGTCGAGGCGCTGACCGGGCACCCGGCCCGCACCTTCGCCGAGTGGGCGAAGGAGAACGCGGATTCCTTCCGCGCCTGACCGGATCCGACCGAGCCGCACCGGCCCCGGCCGGACCGGTCGGCCGCAGCTCCACCCCACCGGGCCCGCCGGAGCCCGCGGGATCCGCAGGAACCCGCCGGACCCCGCGAATCCCGCCGGAGCCCGCCGGACCGGAAAGCCCTGGCTGACGCGCGCCGCCCGATGACATGCTTGCCGCGTGAACGGACCGGAAATCACCCTCAGCGTCGCCCCTGAGCTGCGTCTCTTCGTCCCGTCGGAGCGCCGCGCGGGCCGTACGACCCTGGTCACCGACGGCTCCTCGACACTCGGCCATGTCGTCGAGTCACTCGGCGTCCCGCTCACCGAGGCGGGCCGGCTGCTCGTCGACGGCCGCCAGGTCACCGTGTCCCACATCCCGCGCGCGGGCGAGAACGTCGAGGTCCGCTCCGTCGAGCGGCCGCAGCAGGTGCCCGGTGCGCCGCTGCGCTTTCTGCTCGACGTCCACCTCGGCACCCTGGCGCGGCGGCTGCGACTCCTCGGCGTCGATGCGGCGTACGAGAACGAGGACATCGGCGACCCCTCCCTGGCCGCGCTCTCGGCGAAGGAGCGGCGGGTACTGCTCTCCCGGGACCGCGGGCTGCTGCGGCGGCGGGAGCTCTGGGCGGGGGCGTACGTCTACAGCGACCGGCCCGAGGACCAACTCCGGGACGTACTGGAGCGGTTCGCGCCGGTGCTCGCGCCATGGACCCGCTGCACGGCATGCAACGGCCGGCTGACCGACACCGACAAGGACTCGGTCCAGGAACATCTTGAGCGTTGCACACAGCGCTCGTACGACGTCTTCGCGCAGTGCACGGCGTGCGAGCGCGTCTACTGGCGGGGCGCGCACCACGCACGGCTGGAAGCGATCGTCGAGGACGCGTTGCGCGAATTCGGCGGCGCTGCCGCGTAGTGCGTCAGCGCCGTGGGGCCGTGGTGCCGCACCTGAAAAATGCGGTGGTGCCGTAGTGGTGGTGCCGTAGTTCAGAGTTGCCCGCCGCGCAGCCGCTCGACCTGCGCGGCGCTGAGCTCCACAGTCCGTCGCATATGAGCCGTGAGCAGGGCGATCTCGTCGTCGCTGTACGCATCGAACATCGCGAACCAGGCGCCGTTCAGCTTCTGCCACACCGCACCGAACTCCGCCACCCGCTCGGGCACGAGGGTCACGAGTACCCGTCGCCGGTCCGCGGTGTCGCGCTCACGCGTGACATATCCGGCCCTCTCCAACCGGTCGACGAGCCGCGTCGCGGACCCGGTGGTGAGCCCGGTCAGCTCGGCGACCCGGCCGGTGGTGACGGGCTCCGGCTCCAGGCTGAGCAGATTGAGGCACTGCAGATCGGTGGGGTGCAGCTGCAGATGATCGGCGAGCGCCTGGTTGAAAAGGGCGTACGAGGCCATATAGCGGCGCGACGCGGTGGACAGCTCTCTCATCAGCCCGCTGCGGCCGTCCGTACTCTTCTGCGTCATGCAGAGATTGTACGGCGCAGCTTCAGCGCAACTCTGCACAACTCGGCGAAGGCTCGACGGCCCAAGCCCCCGACCCTGGCTCAACGGCACCCGCTACGGTCGCTCGTCCGTCAGATAGCGCTGCACGGTCGGGGCCAGCCAGCTCACCACCTCCTCACGAGTCATCTCGACGGCGGGCGGGAAGTGGAGCACATAGCGCGCAAGCGCCATGCCGAGGATCTGCGAGGCGACAAGTGCGGCCCGGCGGGGAGCCTCGGCGGGGTCCGGGCAGACGCCGACGGCGACGGGCCCGAGTTGCCCCTTGAAGATCTGGTGCGCGCGCTCGGCTGCCGCCGCATTGGTGACGCTGGCCCGCAGCAGAGCGGTCAGCACCTCGTCCTGCTCCCACCGGTCGAGGAAGTGGGAGACGAGTACCGCGCCTATGTGCTTGCGGGGCAGAGCACCCAACTCCGGTAGTCGCAGGTCGAATTCGGAGGCGGCGGCGAACAGCCCCTCCTTGTTTCCGTAGTAGCGCATGACCATCGACGGGTCGATGCCGGCGTCGCGCGCGATGGCACGGATGGTGGCGCGCTCATACCCGTCGGCCGCGAAGCGCTCGCGGGCGGCTTCGAGGATCGCGGCCTTGGTGGCATCGGAGCGGCGTGGACCGCTGGGGGCTTCCGTCATCATGCCAACAACTGTAGGCCAACAGGTGTTGACACGCCAGAGCCGCCGGCTCTACATTTGCCAACAAGCGTTGACCAACGAGCGTTGGCATTCAGGAGGCAGAGCCATGACCGGCAAGCCCAGCACCAACGGAACATCCCGCGCAGCCGATGCGGCGGGCGACATCACCGACGTCCTCGTCGTGGGCGCGGGCCCCACCGGGATGCTGCTCGCGGGCGACCTCGCCGCAGCGGGCATCTCGGTCACGGTCATAGAGCGCCGTCCGCACGAGACCAGCAATATGACGCGCGCCTTCGGGGTGCACGCCCGCACGCTTGAGCTCCTCGACGCCCGGGGCCTGGCCGACGAGCTGGTCAAGAAGGGCACCCCGATCACCGGCCTGCGGCTGTTCGGCCGGCTTTCGCTGGACCTGTCCCGGCTGCCGTCCCGCTTCCCCTATCTGCTGATCACCCCGCAGTACGAGGTGGAGCATCTGCTGGAGCGCCGGGCGCTGTCCACCGGCGTCGACTTCCGGTACGGGACGGAACTGCTCGGCCTGCACCAATCCGCCGACGCGGGCTCGGGCTCGGACGCGGGCTCGGTCACCGCCGAAATCCAGGACGCCGAAGGTGTGCGGACCACCCTCCGGGCCCGCTATTTGGTCGGCACCGACGGAGTGCGCAGCGCCGTGCGCAAGTCCCTGGGCCTGCCATTCCCGGGCGTCTCCGTGATCCGATCCATCGTCCTTGCGGACGTGAAGCTCACCGAGGAGCCCGAAGACCTGCTCACCGTCAACGGCACGGGAGACGCCTTCGCCTTCATCGCCCCCTTCGGCGACGGCTGGTACCGGGTCATGGGCTGGAACCGCAAGCGCCAGGTCCCCGACAGCGAGCCCGTCGACCTCGAGGAGGTGCGCGAGATCACCCGCCTCGCCCTCGGCACCGACCACGGCATGCACGACCCCCGTTGGATCTCCCGATTCCACAGCGACGAGCGCCAGGTGCCCGCCTACCGGACCGGTCGCGTCTTCCTCGCCGGCGACGCGGCGCACGTCCACTCCCCGGCCGGCGGCCAGGGCATGAACACCGGCCTCCAGGACGCGGCGAACCTCTCCTGGAAGCTCGCCTCGGTGCTCCACGGCGACGCCCCCGACCCCCAGGCCCTGCTCGACAGCTACCAGACCGAGCGGCACCGCGTCGGCGCGATGGTGCTGCGCAGCAGTGGCGCGATCGTCCGCCTCGCCATGGCCCACACCCCGCTTCAGCGCGCGGCCCGCTCCCTCGCCTCCCGGTTCCTGAACGCGGTCCGTCCCGCCGCCGACAGGGCGATGGGCATGATCTCCGGGATCGGCATCTCGTACGGCGCGACGCGCGGCGCCCACCGCCTCACGGGCAGGCGCGCACCGGACCTGGATCTCACTGAGGGCCGGCTCTACGAACTGCTACGCAAGGGCGAGTTCGTGCTGGTCGGCCCGGCAGGCGAGACACCCGCGGCCCCGGCCGCCCCCGGCCGCGTCATACGGGCGCACTGGACGACGGACCGCCGCACCGCGCTCCTGATCCGCCCCGACGGCTATATCGCCTGGGCAGCCGGCCGCTGAGCAGCCCGCCGGGAAGGCACCCGCTCAGAAGACGTACCGGTCCCCGGTCGCCGGCACCAGCACCCGGTGCTCGTTGTTCTGCGGGTTCCGGTCGGTCGCGCCGCCGTTCCATTGCGTACCGACGGTCACGACCACCTCGTCCGGTGTGCCCACCGTCCTCAGATCTAGCGCGAGCTGCCGTCCGACCCCGCCCGCCGGCAGCGAGCCCGTGGCACAGAACACCACCCGGTCTTCGGCCCACAGACACCCGGCCGGCAGTTCCTGCACTCCGGCCAGAGGCACCGAGAAGGACAGCCGCACGGTCGCGTTCGTGAGGCTGGAGGGACCGTGACTCTCGCTCAGCAGCCAGACCGCCAACCACCCGTCCGTCAGCGAGACATGGCCGTGGTGCGCCACATCCGACTCCGGCGCGATCACCCGGTCACCCGCGGCCGCGCTCGCCCCCGAACCGACCACCATCACCGCCGCGGCGGACACCGCCCACAGCGCCTTGCGCATCGCACACATAGTCAGAAGATACCGATTAATCCCCATTGACCTGATTATTCATCAGCTCCGGCGAGTCTCCGGCCTCCTGCATGACAGCCTGTATCCATGCTCGTTGCCCGTTCCGCCGCTCTCTTCCTCGTCGCCGCCCTCTTCGAGATCGGCGGAGCCTGGCTCGTCTGGCAAGGGCTCAGGGAGCACCGGGGCTGGATCTGGATCGGCGCAGGAGTCATCGCCCTCGGTGCCTACGGCTTCGTCGCCACCCTCCAGCCGGGCGGCGAGTTCGGGCGCATCCTCGCCGCGTACGGCGGAGTGTTCGTGGCGGGCTCGATCGCCTGGGGCATGGTCGCCGACGGCTATCGCCCCGACCGCTGGGACGTGATCGGAGCCATGGTCTGCCTGGCGGGCATGGCCGTGATCATGTACGCCCCCCGCGGCCGCTGACTCCGCGACCCGCACGAGGCCGCCTATCCTGGCCGTAATAGATCACACGCGCGAGGAGTACGACATGACCGCCGCTGGGACCCCCGTCGCCGTCATCACTGGAGCCAGCAGCGGCATCGGAGCCGCCACAGCACGGCAACTGGCTGCCGTCGGCTACCACGTCGTCCTCACCGCCCGCCGCAAGGACCGCGTCGAGGCACTCGCCGCCGATCTCACCGGCGCGGGCTACCAGGCCACCGCGTACGCCCTCGATATCACCGACCGCCAGGCCGTCGACACCTTCGCCGCCTCCCTCGACCGCTGCGACGTCCTCGTCAACAACGCCGGCGGTGCACTCGGCGCCGACCCCGTCGCCACCGGCGATCCCGCCGACTGGCGCACGATGTACGAGGTCAATGTCATCGGCACGCTCCACACCACCCAGGCCCTGCTCCCGGCGCTCACCACGAGCGGCGACGGCACCGTCGTGATCCTCTCCTCCACCGCGGGCCACGCCACCTATGAGGGCGGCGCCGGCTATGTCGCCGCCAAGAACGGCGCCCGCGTCCTGGCCGAGACCCTCCGCCTGGAGATCGTCGGCACCCCGGTCCGCGTGATCGAGATCGCCCCGGGCATGGTCAAGACCGAGGAGTTCGCCACAACCCGCTTCCGCGGTGACGAGGAGAAGGCAGCGAAGGTCTACGCGGGCGTGGCCGAGCCCCTCACCGCCGACGATGTCGCAGAGACCATCACCTGGGCCGTCACCCGCCCCTCCCACGTCAACATCGACTTGTTGGTGGTCCGCCCCCGCGCCCAGGCCTCCAACTCCAAGGTGCACCGCGAGCACTGAGGGCTGCCCCACGCCCACCGCGCCTCCAACTACTCACCCCCGGTGTGCTCGCGTCAGTGGAGCGTCTGCTCCGTCCAGATGGTCTTGCCTCTCGCCGTGCGTCGGGTGCCCCAGTTCTGGGTGAGCTGGGCGACCAGGTACAGACCGCGGCCGCCTTCGTCGTCGTCCTCGGCGTGTCGCAGATGTGGGGAGGCGTTGCTGAAGTCCACGACCTCACAGGTCAGAACGGCGTCGCGGATCAGGCGGAGCCCGATCGGCCCGTCGGAGTAGCGGACGGCATTGGTCACCAGTTCGCTGGCGATGAGCCCGGTGCTGAAGTCGAGGTCGGTGAGGTCCCATTCCGCGAGCCGTCCGCTGACCAGACGGCGGGCCTCGGCGGCGCTCTCCGGGGCGTTGGGCAGCGTCCAGGAGGCCAGCTTGTCCGCGCCAAGTGCGCGGGTACGTGCGAGTAGCAGCAGGGCGTCGTCGTCGGGGGCCTCGGGAAGCAGTGAGGCAGCCAGAGCGTCGCACGTGTCCTGCAGGGTTCCCGTGGTTCTACCCAGGGCCTTCCGGTAGAGGGGGAGCCGGCTTTCTGTGGTGCCCTGGAGGAGCCCGGTGTTGTGGAGGGCGAGGATGCTTCCCTCGGGCACATCCACGCTCGTACTGGTGTACGAGGAGGCTCCCCGCCCCAGGACGGGGCCGGTCGGGGTCTCAACGATCCGCACCGTGCCATCGGGCAGGGCGAGGACGGGCGGCGGGTGTCCGGCCCGGGACAGGACGCAGCTGCCGTCGGAGGGGTCGTAGACGATGTAGAGGCAGGTCGCCGTCAGCTCTGACCAGTGATCGTCCTGCGCAGGCGGGTAGTCGCGTGAGAGTTCATCGGTCAGGCTGTGGAGACGTTCGAGAAGCTCGTCGGGCGGCAGGTCCATGGCGGCGAATGCGGTGACTGCCGTGCGCAGCCGCCCCATGGTGGTCACGGCCCCCATGCCCTGCCCGCACACATCGCCCGCCACGAGCGCGACCCGCGCGCCGGACAGCGGAATGACGTCGTACCAGGCGCCGCCGGAGGCCACCGGCAAATAGGTGTACGCGGTCTCCACGGCCGAGTGCGTGGGCAGCCGGGTGGGCACCAATGACCGTTGAGTGAGTCGGGCGAGGGTGTGCTCGCGCGTGTAGCGGCGGGCGTTGTCGATGCATACAGCAGCACGGGCCACCAGGTCAGCGGCGACGCTCACGTCGGCTTCCTCGAAGGGCGGTGAACGCTTCGTGCGGAAGAAGGCCGCCATCCCGAGGACCACTCCACGCGCCGCCAGCGGCACGGCCATGAACGAGTGCGCACCCGCCTCCCGCAGCATCTGAGCCTGAACCGGGTCGCTGGTCGGCCAACCTTCGTCCTTTCCCAGTCCGCGAATGAGACGGGGCCGCAGGTCTGTCAGGGACTGGGCGTACGGGGTGCCGTACCGCATCAACCTGACATCCCCAACCTCGTACGAGCTCCGGACCGCCTCCGGAGCCGCCGCCTGGAAGCCCGCCCGTCGCAGGGTGACCTGGTTGAGCAAGGGCCCCGGAGCGGGGGCATCGCCGTGCAGCACGGAATCGAGAACGTCGACCGCCACCACGTCGGCCAGGCCGGGCACAGCGACGCCGGCGAGCTCCTGCGCCGTACGGAACACGTCCAGGGTGGTCCCGATCCGTTCACCGGCGCGGTACAGCAGTTCCAGCCGTCGCTGGGCGCGATGCTGCTCGGTGATGTCGACCACCGTGGCGGCGACCCCCAGGGTGCGGCCGTCGGCGCTCTGGAGGCGGAATGCCGAGACGGCCAGCACCCGCACTCCATCGGGACCACGGGGCAGACGGCCCTCGTACTGGAAGTTGCTGACCGATTCCCCGGTGGCCAGCACCCCGCGGAGCATGCGTTCGACGTCGTCCACGCCAAGCCCGAGGTCCCGAAAGCTATGGCCCACGACCTCACTCTCGCTGAAGCCCTGTGCGCCCGGCGCCCCGGCGTTGAACCGCACGATCCGCAGATCGGGGTCCAGTACGTGCAGGCCGATCGGGGGCTGGGTGAACAGCGTGTGGAGTAGTGCCTCGGCGTAGTCGGGGTGCATGCCGTAAGGGCCTCCTTCGCCACCGAACCCAGCACGGCTGTCTGTGCAATCAGCATCTCGCAGCGGAGGCCGGGCTGCCTCCTACGCAAAGTGACCACAACTGGTGATCACTGGGCAGCGGAGGCCGACGTACGACGACCGAGGCGCGGGGGCCCGCTCAGCCTCCAGAACTCCATGCGAAAAGCGCGGTCAGAACCAACCACATTGCCGGCCCCACCCGGGAGGCGCTCAGCCCACGACCCGCAGCAACATGACTCAAACCAGTTCGGGCTGCGGTTCGCGTCGCGGTTCCGGCAGATGCGCCGACGCGGGCTTCCGTTCCCACAGCTTGGTGGTCCGTATGTAGCCGTAGACCACTGAGCTCATCGCCAGAATGAGCAGCGGCCCGAACACCCACGGATGTTCGGCCATCTCCATCGACAGATAGCGATACGACGCCAAGAGCGCAGCGAAGACCGCGGCGCCGTAGACGACCAGCTGGATTCCCGGCCGGTCCCAGCCGCGGTCGAGCGAGCGCAGCGCCGTCTCGATCGTGAGCGTGAACACCACACCGGCGACGATGTCCGCGCCGTAGTGGTAGCCGAAGCCCAGCGTTGCGCCGAGCGTGGCGATCATCCAGAACGCGCCCAGGAATCGCAGAGCCCGCGGGCCCTTGAGGGAATGAATGAAGATCGCGGCAGCCCACGCCGTGTGCAGACTGGGCATGCAATTGCGCGGGGTGATCTCGTCGAAGGGCATCGGGTGCGGGGTACTGACCGGCGGCGGCGTGTCCGGCCACAGGTTGGCCACCGCCCAGTGCCCCCCGTCGGCACCGTAGGCGAAGATCGGTCCGACCACCGGGTAGATCATGTAGATGCCCGGCCCGAGCAGGCCGATGACCAGAAAGGTGCGCACCAGATGATGGCCCGGGAAGCGGCGCTCAACCGCGACGTGGCGCATCTGGTACAGCGCGACGACGACCGCGGCCACCGCGAGCTGAACGTAGACCCAGTTGAGAACGTTGGCGCCGACCGTGCCGGTGGCCGCGACTATCCGGCCCACCAGCCACGACGGGTTGCCCAACGCGTGATCGGCGGTTGCCACGTACTGGTCGAGCACCGTCGGGCGGGTCTTCGACGTGATCAGCAGCCAGGTGTAGCCGGTCTTGCGGCCGGCGACCAGCAGCAGGGCCAGTCCGACGCCTTTCAGCAGCAGGACGCGGTCCCGGCCGGTGCGGCGCGTGACGGCGATGACGGCACAGGCCAAAGTCACCCACAACGCGCCGTTGCCGTACATCATCTCGGCGTCGACAGCCCACCGCACGAGCCAGAAGACGACGTCGATGCCGATCGCGGCGCCGGCCGCGATGAACCGCTGCCGCCAGGTGAGCACCACCATCATCAACGCCATACTGACGTACAACACCGTCCCCGATTTGGGGGCGAATATCACCTCTCGCGCCTGGTCGGTGATCGGCCCCGGCTCGCCGTACCGACGCGCGGCGATCTCCAGTGCAATGAGGAATCCGAGGCCCACCACACTCACCGCGACCCACAGCATGACGCGTGGTTGACGCCATGCAGCCAACCGAAGGCTGCCGCCTATTCGCGAAAGCCTTCGCGTTACCGTAGATATCAATTTTTCAGCCGATTTGTGATATTTCAACGTGATCGTTGCGAGCTCGAACATGCTAGCGGAGCGGATGGGTTTCGCTGATCACGGGTACGTCGAATACAGCGATCGGCTCCCCTTTGCCCGCGGCCACGGCCACGGCGGACATGAAACGCCGCGCGGCCCCGGATTGGGGCGGCGCGGCCGGCTCGGTGGACGGGAGGGCGGGTGCCGGGGCGGGGCTTGACGGCGACAGTGGCGATGTCGAGGGCGGCGCGAGCGACGCCGACAGCGGATGGTCGCCAACGAGAGTGCTCGGACTGGCCAACTATCGAACCGCTCCTGGAACCCAAGGATCTCGGTCTTCGAGTGCGCAGCCAGCCGGGCCACCAGCGCCTCGGCGAATGGCTTGCCGTCCTCGCGCGGGGGCGATCTCGGTCGGACTCCGACGGACCCACTCGCCGAAAAACCGCCCGCTCACGGGACCCACTTGTACTTTCCTCCGCCGACCCATCTCACGACGGCGGGATCGTCAAGGTCGAGATGGGGCAGCCCCGCCTGCTGCGCCAGCCTGATCACATCGAGCATGTTGTAGGCGGTCCCGGCCACCTCCCCGTTGATCTCCACCAGGCGATAGGGCGGGTCGCCCGGCACGACGCCGAGGACGACGATAGCGGCGGGGCGGAACGCCTCTTGAGCATCGTTGGTCATGCTTACAGCGTGTGGCAGGGGCGCGATGCGCACATGTCGACGGCTGGCCGAAGCCTACAGATGCATGGCGCCTTCATTGGGTGGGACTGGGTCGAGGGGACGGCGTGCTGTCTGTGCTGCGCATGGCTTAGAGCTGGGTCTCCTCGACCTGCCGCTGCCGAGCATCGATGGTGCGCGTCAGCCGGTGGCTGGCGAGTAAGGCGATGAGCACGATGTACGAGCAGGTGCCCATCGAGCCCGGGATGATCCCCCACGGCCCCGAGCCCGCACCACCCGCTTGCCAGTTGGCCGCCGTCACCAGGCCCTCACCAACCCGGGTGACCAGTTCGCCGGAGAAACGATCACCAATTGTCTGGACACCGGCCCTCAGGGAGTCCGCCTGAGGGCCGGTGCGCGAGAGAACGTCAGCCAGTTCCGATCGAGTCAATCAGCGCGGCGATTTCCTCCGCGATCTCCTCGATGCTGTGCGTGCTCGTGTCGCGGGCGATTTTGTCGACCAACGACGGCGACTTCCTTGCTACCTCCTCCTTGCTGATCTCGTGCCAAATGGGCAGCAGGCGCTGGCTTCCGGCGACTGACTGAGTGACGATGCCGTCCAGTTCGTACTGAGCCCATCCCTTGGCGAAGAACGGCTTCGAAAGAACGACAACGCCGAAGGTGCTGCGCGCCAACCCGTAGTCGATCTTTCGGCGCAAGCTGTCGCCGATCCGAAGCACCAGTTCGTCCAGCCAGACTTCCACGCCTCGGCTCCTGAGCGCTTCGGCCAGAGGGCGAGCGACCGCTTCCTTGTCTTCACTGGCGTACGAGATGAAGACGTCCCATGCATGATCATCCTCGACCGTGGAAGCCGAGGGCGGTTCGTGCTGGATGCCGGCGAGCGGCTTCGATGCGGCGGCGGAAGCCTGGGCCGGGACCTCGGCTCTAAGCGACACGTCACGTGCCCCGGTAGCCGGTGGACGCTCCTCCGGAGGATCCGCTGGAGGGGCCGTGTTCAGCTCCTGGGCCGCTACCTGCCCGACCGTAGGGCCCGCGGCTGGTGGGCGTCCGGTCGGTTCGGTGCCGGCCGTCCCGCGTGCGGCGTCTTTGATGTTGCGCAGCGAGTTGATCGCCGCGATCACATCCTTTTCGAGTGCGGTCACTGCCGCGATCGCGTGACGCGTGACGGCATATCCGCCGGTTATCACCATGAGGACTGCCAATGCCCACGTACCTACGTTCATGGTCTCTTCTCGGGTCGGCTGCTACAAGGAGGAATGCGCGCAGATGGCGACTGCGCACACTCAATGTGCGCCATGCCCCAGCCGGACAGATCGGTCATATTAGGCATGCGTGCGGAAGCAGGGATGTTTCAGCGTCGAAGATTCACTCTCTTGGCTGCCTGCCCCCTGCGGCGTGGCCCCTTCGCGAGCTGAGCCGACTCGATGCCCGTCTCGCGTCGCGGGCGACGACACCATGTCTTGGCACCGTGGTGCGGAAACCCGTCGGAGAGAGGTCCAGGCCGAACTCCTCGCCTCCAAGGGCGAGCACAAGGAAGGTGAGGTAGAGGCGGCCAGTGCTCGCGAACGCGTCCAGATTTCGGGCGAGATCATTTGAAAGAACAGGCCCCGGACTGCCGTCAGTCCGAGGCCTGTCGGTCACGTGGTCTGCTGAAGGTCAGCCCTTGACGCAGATGACCTTCTTGAGCTTGGCAACGACCTGCACCAGGTCCCGCTGCTGGTCGATGACCTCCCGATCGGCTTGTACGCACCCGGGATCTCACCCAGACACCGGAGGCCATGCGTTGTCCTCGGCAGGTCGACTCAGTTGTCGAACCAGACGACGAGTCGAACATTGTCGTCGCCGTGCCGCGAAGCGAGCGTTTCCATCACGGTCCAGACCGGCTTCCACTCACCGTCCTCGCGGACCGCGTCCCGCCGACGGAGCGTCTCGGACCTGTAGAGCGTGTCGCCGATGAGCCATTCCGTTCCGTCGGGCCAGCTCTGCGGCGGGTCGGACGGTCGCTGCGGCAGTTGGAGCGCCTGGGCGAACCTCGCGTCCCAGGACGCTTTCCCTACGAGCGTGAGCCCGTCAGAGGTCTGCCGGTACTGGTGGATGCGGCTGTCCGGCAGTTCCGCCTGCTCATCCCAGTCAACCGCCTTGAGCTCCGCCCAGGTGATCCAGGTGGTGCCGTACGCCTGATCCGGCCACTGGGCAAGTGCGTCCAGCTCGCTACGGACAGTCTCCGACGCGTCGGCCGGCAGACCGCGTTCGGCAGCCAGGGGCCGGAAGTTGGCGTAGTTGCGCATCCCGAACAGGCAGCCGAACGCGTCGTAGTTCCGGGTGATGTTGAGGAAGAACAGGTCGATGGCGGCGCGCCAGACTGCGTCTTCCTCTTCCTCATGGAGGTGCCACGCTCGGCACTCGACGAACCCATTGATATCGGTACCCACGCGAAAACTCCCTGCTGGACAGTCGGTTCAGCGAGGAGGGGCCGCAGACGTCGCACAATGTGCGGAGTCCACGACCCCTCGACGGTAGGCGCCTTCAGCCCTTGACGCAGATGACCTGCTTCAGCTTCGCGGCCACCTCGACCAGATCCCGCTGCTGCTCCATCACCTTCTCGATCGGCTTGTACGCACCCGGGATCTCATCCACGACGCCGGAGTCCTTACGGCACTCCACACCCCGCGTCTGCTCCTCCAGGTCCCGCGTCGAGAACCGCCGCTTCGCGGCATTCCGGCTCATCTTCCGACCCGCCCCATGCGAAGCCGAGTTGAAGGACTTGGCGTTCCCGAGCCCCTTCACGATGTACGAACCGGTGCCCATCGACCCCGGAATGATTCCGAAGTCCCCGCTACCGGCGCGGATAGCGCCCTTACGGGTGACCAGCAGGTCCATGCCCTCGTACCGCTCCTCCGCCACATAGTTGTGGTGACTGCAACTGACCTGCTCACCGAGGCGAGTTCGCAGCCACCTTGCGATCTCGCCCACCACAGCGCCTGCCCCGGGTAGTCTTCACTCCTGCTGCGGGATGCACTTCACTGGCAATACCAGTACCCCGCTGACATCGACTGCACGATTTGCATTGCGAGTTCTCAATGCCATTTGACGTTCAGCCCTATCTCAAGGGCGAATTGCTCGAACTCAGGCCACTCCGCGAGGAAGACTACGGAGACCTCTATGCCGTCGCGGCGGACCCGCTCGTCTGGGAGCAGCATCCCGACCCGGAGCGGTACCAGGAAGAGGCGTTCAGCGGCTTCTTTCGCAACGCCCTGGAATCCCGAGGGGCGTTGGCCGTCATCGACCAAGGAGACCGCCGTCTCATCGGGTCCTCGCGATACCACGGATACGACGAGGAGCGGGACGAGGTCGAAATCGGCTGGACGTTCCTGGCCCGGTCACACTGGGGCGGCGTCTACAACCGTGAGCTGAAAAGGCTCATGTTGGACCATGCCTTCCGGTTCGTCAGCAGCGTCATTTTCCTTGTCGGGCCCGACAACGTGCGTTCCCAGCGTGCTGTGGAGAAGATCGGTGGCGTGCGAGCGGGCTCACGGCCCGACGGGAGCGGAAAGCAGAGCCTCCTCTACCGGATCGAGGCTTCTTCCCGGACCGGCTCAGCAGGCTCTGCCTGAGCTCGTCGGCGCCCCGGGCTGAGCGGAGGACGGCGTGTTGTCGGTGCTGCGCACGGCTAGAGCTGGGTCTCCTCGATCCGTCGCAGCCTCCGGTAGTCGGTGACTATCTGCGCCGGATCACCGGAGATCAGATAGACGAACCCGGGGACGTCGCGACATCGATGGTGCGCGTTCCCTCCGCGATGCTCGGCATCGCCCGACTGCACAACCTCGCCCTCACGGGATAACTCCCGCCCCACACGAGACCATCTGTAAGAGAGGCCCAAGGAAGACTGCTCCCCACCTCGCCGGCTCGGTGGATGCTCAGTCGAGACAGAACTCGTTGCCCTCGATGTCCTGCATCCCGAGGCACGACTCATTGTCGTCATCGGCAAGCAGTAGTCGCCCGCGTACCGCGCCGAGCGGGACCAGTCGTGCGCACTCGGCCTCAAGTGCGGCCAGGCGCTCTTCACCCACGAGCCCGGTGCCGACCCGCACGTCAAGATGCAGCCGATTCTTGACGACCTTGCCTTCGGGGACGCGCTGGAAGTACATTCGCGGGCCCACACCTGAGGGATCCATGCAGACAAACCCTGAACCCTGGCGCTCAGGCGGCAGCGAGCGACTGAAATCGTCCCAAGTAGCAAACCCCTCCGGTGGCGGCGGTACGACATACCCCAACACCTCGCACCAGAAACGAGCGACGCGCTCAGGTTCTGCGCAGTCGAAGGTGACTTGGAACTGCTTGATCGATGACATCGGCGCACCATAGCAGGGGGACTCTGTTGCTCATTTCCCCAGGTGGATCCGCATGTTGTCGGGAGGATGGCCTCTGCGGGCCGCTGCCGTGTCGTGCGGTCGCAGGGGGTGAACCGATGTCGATGCCTCCAAGGGGTTGCTCGCCGTTCCGGACCACCGCGGCCACGGCCCTCGCTGCGTTTCCCGACGACAGCCTGCCGACCCGGGGCAGCACCTACGGAGACGATTCCTCCCGAGTGAGGACCGGAACCGCACCCACCCCGAGCCGCTCACGCCCGCGACCCCGCCAGGCCCTCGGCCACCTTGGACATCAGCTGATCAAACCGGACAGCCCGCGAGGACGACACAGCCCCGGCGGCGTAGCCCACCGGTGGGACCCAGGATCCAATCCCGACCAACGACCCTTATGCCAAAGATTAGTTGCGGGACAACCCTTAACCGACCCGATAACTCCCTGCTGGAAGCTGATCACACCAGGGCGGTACTCGACGGTCCTCATCTGGCCTTCGGCATCCTCCTGCTGACTACAACTGACCTGCTCAGTAGGACGAGTTCGCGGCCGCGTACTCGCGCGTCGCGTTAAAGACGTTGCCGCAGCCGCACCCCGCGCGTCCGAAGAGAGGAGCGCCGCGGGGGGAACCATTTCAGCGGCTTCGAGCGAGACGGCCTGAACAGAGGGCGAGGACGGCCGCCAGTGCGGAACCCATTGCGAGGACGAGGAACAGGCCGTCGTAGCCGCCCAGCACGCCGGCCATTGCGGCACCGGCCCAGGGGGCGAGGGACGCTGCCACGGTTGCTGGCGCGATGAGTAGCGCGGAGAGTCGGCCGTAGTCTGCGGTCCCCCAGCGGTCTGCTACGGCAGTGGCCTGGAGCAGGGTGAGGTTGCCTCGTACGACCCCGGCGAAGATCGCGAGCACGATCAGGAGCGGGATCGGGCCGGAGATCATGGCGAGCGCGGCCGTGGTGGCTCCGCCCGCGGCGATCAGGATTGCTGTGCGCGAGGTGACACGGGTGCGGCGGGCCAGGGCGGCGTAGAGGGTTCGCCCCAGTGTCTGGCCTGCCCCGCCAAGTCCCAGGGTCCATGCCGCTGTTGTGGGATGGGCGCCGCGTTCGGTGAGCAGGGGTACCAGGCCGAAGACGACGGCGTACATCGCGAACCCGGACAGGGTGAAGGCGGTGGCGAGAAGCAGGAAGGGGCCACTCCGGGCGATCGGCGTCCTGCTGGACGTCAGCCGTGGGGGTGGCGCCGGTGGCCAAGGCGCACGCAACGCGAGCGCGTGGGCGGGGATCGTGACCAGGGCGAGGATCGCCGCCAGTACGAGGTAGGTCGTGCGCCAGCTGAGGTGATCAGCCAGGACGGCTGTGAGCGGTGCGAAGACGGTGCTGGCGAGGCCGCCGGCCAGCGTGACGATGGTCAGGGCGCGGACGCGGTCCTCTCCCCACCAGCGGGTCACTGCGGCGAAGGCCGGTTGGTAGAACGTGGACGCCATAGCGAGACCGGCCAACAGCCAGGCTGCGGTGAAGACATACAGGTTCGGGGCTGCGGCGATGGCCAGGACCGAGACGACTGCCAGCAATGACCCGGTGGTCATCACGGCGCGGGGGCCGCGTCGGTCCAGGATCCGGCCCACGGGGATTCCGGCGAGAGCCGAGACCAGCAGTGCGGCGGAGAACGCGGCGGTGGCTGCGGTCACGGACCAGCCAGTGTCGCGTGTCAGGCGCGGTAGCAGCACGGGGAATGCGTAGTAGACGATGCCCCAGCTGGTGATTTGTGTGGCGCACAGGGCGGGCAGCACGGCGCGGGGCCGCGACCGGTCCCCTGTTCCGGTCGCGGCCTCGCTGGTGTGGAGGTCGGTCATGTTCAGCAACAGCCGCCGGACGCGACCGGCTCGGGTGCCTCAGGGTCGATGGCTGCGTTTTCAGTGCAGCAGGTGCTGCCCTGCTGCTTGGTCAGGCTGTCGGCGTCGGCTTTGACGACGTAGACCTCCCAGGGTTCTTGGCCGGGTCCGTGGACCCAGACTTTGTCCTGGAGGGCGTAGCAGCAGGTGGTGTCCTGCTCCACGTCGGTTTCGAGGCCTGATGCGCCGAGCCGGGCGGTGGCGGCGTTGACCGCCTCGGAGGAGTCGACTTCGACGCCGAGGTGGTCCATACGGGTGGCCTCGCCCGGGCTGCCCTCGATGAGGACGAGCTTGAGCGGGGGTTCGACGATGGCGAAGTTGGCGTAGCCGTCACGGCGCTTGGCCGGTGCGGTGCCGAACAGCTTGGTGTAGAAGGCGACGGACGCCTCAAGGTCGGGCACACGCAGGGCGAGTTGAACGCGGGACATGGTGAGCCTCCTGCTGATTTGGGTGGACCGGCCGTCAGCAGCCGCCGGATGCGGCCGGTGCTCCGATGCCGATCTGGAGGGTGGTGGGGGTGGCGCAGCAGCCTCCGCCGTCGGCATCCGCCTTGGTGCTGTCGGGCTCGTCGAAGAGTCCGGCGCCGCCACACACTCCGGTTTCGGGGAGGGTGAGTTCGACCCGGTCGGCTGCTTCGGCGTCGCCGGCGACGGCGGCTGCGACGGAGCGGACCTGCTCGTAGCCGGTCATGGCCAGGAACGTCGGGGCGCGGCCGTAGGACTTCATGCCGACCAGGTAGATGCCCTGCTCGGGGTGGGAGAGCTCGCGGTGGCCGTGCGGGTAGACGGTGCCGCAGGAGTGCTGGTTGGGGTCGATTAGCGGGGCGAGGTCGACGGGGGCCTGGAGGCGCTCGTCGAGGCCGAGGCGGAGTTCGTCGAGGAAGGTGAGGTCGGGGCGGAAGCCGGTGAGGACGATGACCTCGTCCACCGGGTCCAGACGCTGTCCGTCCTCGCCGACGAGGATCAGTCGGCCGTCGCCGTTGCGCTCGATCGTGTCGGTGCGGAAGCCGGTGACGGCATCCGCGTAGCCATTGTCGACGGCGGCCTTCGCCGCGAGGCCGAGGGCGCCACGGGCGGGCAGTTGGTCCGCTTCGCCGCCACCGAAGGTGGAGCCGGAGATGCCTCGGCGAAGGATCCACACGCCGTGCGTGCCGGTGCCGTCGGCGGACTGGGCGAGGTCGGCCAGGTAGGCGAGGGCGGTGAACGCGGAGGCGCCGGAGCCGATGACGGCGGTGCGCTTTCCTGCGTAACGGCCACGGACCGCAGGGTCCTTGAGGTCGGGGACGCGGTAGGTGATGCGATCGGCTGCCGCCTTCTCGCCGAGGGCAGGAAGGCCACTGCCACCGGCCGGGCTGGGGGTGGTCCACGTCCCGGAAGCATCGATCACGGCGCGAGCGAAGATTCTCTCCTCGCTGCCGTCGGCCGTGCTGACGTGCACGACGAACGGCTGCTTGTCCCGGTCGGCGTCGACGATACGGTCGCGGCCGACGCGGGAGACCCCGGTGACGGTGGCGCCCAGGCGCACGCGCTCGCCCAGGACGTCGGCGAGCGGCTGGAGGTACTGCTCGGCCCAGTCCCCGCCGGTCGGGTAGGTGGCGGCGTCGGGCTTGACCCAGCCGGCGGGGGCCAGCAGCTTCTCCGCGGCGTGGTCGGTGACCTCGCCCCAGGTGGAGAACAGGCGCACGTGGGACCACTCGCGCACCGCGGACCCGGCTGCTTCGCCTGCTTCCAGGACCAGAGGTTCGAGGCCCTGCTCGAGGAGGTGGGCGGCGGCTGCCAGACCGGCGGGTCCGGCTCCGATGACGACGACGGGGAGCTGCTGCTCGGTCATGGTGGTCAGTCTCCAGAAGTGGG
The DNA here is from genome assembly GCF_042888805.1 of Streptomyces sp. NPDC002730. Classification (NCBI taxonomy): domain Bacteria; kingdom Bacillati; phylum Actinomycetota; class Actinomycetes; order Kitasatosporales; family Streptomycetaceae; genus Streptomyces; species Streptomyces sp. NPDC002730. Next base: position 28,724 of record NZ_JBIAQG010000001.1, on the reverse strand, counting down.
TGCGAGGAATCAGCGGGCGGAGAGGACGGTCAGCTGGGTGCGCTGGCGGTGAGCGGTGGCCCGGCAGGTGGTGTCGCAGACCTGCCCGCGGCCGTCGCGGAAGCTGATGCCGGCCAGGTGACGGGCCTCGCGGCGGGCCCGTGCGGTGGTGAGCGCGGTACGGATCAGTCCTGCCATGACAACCCCTTGTATCGATATCTGTCGATGTCTGGAGCTTGCCACTTGCATCGACGAGTGTCAACATAGACGCATGTCGAAGTCTGAGATGGTGGAGCTGCCGCTCCTGGATGCCGAGGCCGCGGTGCCGTGCTGCCCGCCGATCACCGCCGGGGAGCTCTCCCCGGACGACGCGGAGAAGATGGCCGCCATGTTCAAGGCGCTGTCCGACCCGGTGCGACTGCGCCTGTTCTCGCGTATCGCCTCATACCCGGGCGGGGAGGCATGCGTGTGCGACATCTCCGACGTCGGCGTCTCGCAGCCGACGGTCTCGCATCACCTGAAGAAGCTGCGCGAGGCGGGGCTCCTGACATCCGAGCGACGCGGGACGTGGGTCTACTACCAGGTGGCCCCGTCCGTGGTCGCGGCCATGTCCGCCATGCTCGACCTGCGCACCTGACCACCCAGCGACCCGCTGTCAGCCCGTGCAGTCGAGCGGGCAGCAGCGCAGCGGTACTCCTTGAGCGCAGCCAGGCGACCGGCCGTGCTGACGCTGTCGGCGCGAGCCGACCCGATCGCCGCCCTCGCGCCGCCACCGATCACCACCACATCTGCAAGCCGCGTCATGCCGCAGGCGTACCCGCGTCCGGCTTGCCGCGCATGAAGACGACCGCCACCAGGGCCAGCCCCACCACCGCACCGACGAGCTGCACGGCGACGAACGCCGGAACGGAGGCCGGGGCGATGCCCGCGAACGTGTCGGTGAACGCCCGGCCGATCGTCACAGCCGGATTCGCGAAGGACGTGGAGGAGGTGAACCAGTACGCCGCGCCAATGTAGGAGGCAACCGCGACGGGGGCGGAGCGTAGACGGTCGGTGCGGGCCAGGCCGAAGATCAACAGGATCAGGCCGGCGGTCGCGACGACTTCGCCGAGCAGCAGGTTCCCGGCCGATCGGTCGCGTGTGGACCACTTCACCAGCGGCTCGCCGAACATCGCGTCCGCCAGGACGGCGCCCACGATCGCGCCCACGATCTGCGACGGCACGTACACCGCCAGCTCGCGGGCATTGACGCCAGCTCCGCCGCGGCGGGCCGTCCACCACTCTGCCAGCGTCACCGCCGGGTTGAAGTGCGCCCCGGAGACCGGACCGAGCAGCGCGATCAGCACTCCGAGGCCGAAGACGGTGGCCGTGGAATTGGCAAGGAGCTGAAGGCCCACGTCCCTCGTCAGGTTGGTGGCCTGGATGCCGGAGCCGACGACGATCGCAACGAGGGCTGCGGTGCCGACGAGCTCGGCGGCGGCACGGGCGAACAGCGGGGTGCGGGGCGGCGTAGCGCCGGGTGCGGGCTGAGGCGCGTCGGCAGCCACGACAGACTCCGCTGCGGCGGCGGTGCCGACGGGCTCGATAGCAGTCAAGGCAGGTTCTCCCGGGGCAGGCGAGGCAGAGCACGGAAACTAGGGGCAGGACCGCTTGAGGTTCGCTTCGGCGGTGGCACGCGCGGTCCGGGCGAGGCCGGCGAACTGACCGGCGAGCGCATCGATGACATCCGGGCGCAGGCGGTAGTAGGTGAACCGTCCGCAGGGCTCCGTCTCCACGACCCCGGCCTCGCGGAGCACCTTCAGGTGGTTGGAGAGGTTCGTCTGCCTGGCACCCGTCTCCTCTACGAGGTGGGTGGTGCAGAGCGTCTCCTGGGCGAGAAGGGTCACGATCTGGAGCCTGAGCGGGTCGGCCAGCACCCGGATCAGGTCAGTGTCGACTGACGTCATCATGGACTGATATTTTCACATCAGTGGCGACTGACGCCATCGGGTGCCGATGTCACGTGTGCCTGATTCGTCGCGAGACAAGAGAGACCTCCTGATGTCCGAGAAGCCGTCTGTGCTGTTCGTCTGTGTCCACAACGCCGGCCGTTCCCAGATGGCCGCCGGCTGGCTCGGCCACCTGGCCGGAGACCGGATCGAGGTCCGCTCCGCCGGCTCCGCCCCTGCCGACCAGGTCAACCCGGCCGCGATCGAGGCGATGCGCGAGGTCGGCATCGACATCACCGCCGAGACCCCCAAAATCCTCACCATCGACGCGGTCAAGGCGTCGGACGTCTGCATCACCATGGGCTGCGGCGACACCTGCCCCGTCTTCCCCGGCAAGCGCTACCTCGACTGGACGCTGGAAGACCCGGCCGGCCAGGGCGTCGAGGCCGTCCGCCCGATCCGCGACGAGATCAAGAAGCTCGTCGAGGGACTCATCACCGAGATCGAAGCGGAGACCGCCAAGTGAGCCTCTCCACCGACATGCGCAGCAGCAGTAGTGCCCAAGCAGGCTCGCGGCATGCGTGATTCCGGGACGATCGCAGGGAATGCACGTCTCGTAGCTGCGGGAGAGCTGGAGGGCGACGGGTGGCGCGCAGTGGCGGTGGTCGAGGCAGTGAGTACGAACGGCAGCAGCAAGCACTACGACGCACTCAGGAACAGCAGGCACGCCAGGCGGAGAGAGCCCGCAAGGCAGCGGAGGCTGCCAGCAAGAAACGCGAACGGGAGCGGAAGGCGGCGCACGAGCAGCAGCAGGCAGAGCTGGCGCGCGCCCGCACCATCGGCGTCGAGCACGAGGTTGAGCAACTGGGGAAGTTACTACGTGACGCCCTGGTAAGCGATCCTCCCACCTCGTTTGAGCGTCGGCGTAGAACGCACGTGCCTGGAGCCTTGGATGAGCGGGCCTGGTCTCGTCCCGAACCCGCTCCCCGCTGGGAAGAGTTCGCACCCCCAGAGCCAGGCGGCCTCTCCGCCGTCCTGGGACTCGGCAGAAAGCGTTATGAAGCCGAGGTGGCCGCAGCACGCGCACGCTTTGGTGAGGCAGAGGAGCGGCACCAAAGAGCCGAAGAGAAGCGACGGGCGACACTCGAACGAAAGCGAGCGGACCACCGCCAGGCGGAGCAGCGAGCCCTCGCTGAAATGAAGGCCTTCAACGACCAGTTGGACGAGGACCGAGAGGCCTACCGAAGCGGAGATCCAGCGGCGGTCGAGGGCCACCTTGGGGCCGTGCTGGACGCCTCGTCCTATCCGGAGGGCTTCCCCCATAGGCATCGGATCGCCTTCCGCCCCGCCACCGGGGACGTGCTTGTCGAGATCCAGCTGCCCCCAGAGGCGATCGTTCCTGCGGCGCGCGGCTACAAGTACGTAAAGACCCGGGATGAAACAACTGTGGTGCCGCGTGCGGAGAAGGAGCGCAAGGAGCTCTACTCATCTGTCCTGGCTCAAGTCGCTCTGCGGACCGTCCACGAAGTACTGACCAGCGATCCGGACCGGATCATCAGCGGTGTCACTCTCAACGGGCACGTGAACACTATCGATCGCGCCACGGGCCAAGAGGTCTCTCCCTGCCTGGTCACTCTCAGCGCCAGCAGGGATCAATTCGGGACACTCCGACTCAGCCAGGTGGACCCAGCGGCATGTCTCAAGGGCCTCAACGCACTGGTGTCTCCCAATCCCTATGACCTAGAACCCATCAAACCCATCATCGAGTTCGACCTGTCGAAATATCGCTTGATGGACAGCATGGATGTCGTAGCCGGCCTCGACAGCAGACCAGTGCTGGTGAAACTGACGCCCACAGAGTTCGAGCATCTGATCCGGCAACTGTTCGAGGCGATCGGCATGGAGGCGTGGAACACACAGGCATCCAAGGACGAGGGCGTTGACGCTGTAGCGGTCAGCAAGGACCCAGTCTTCAACGGCGAGTGCATCATCCAAGCCAAGCGATACAGCAAGCTGGTCGGCGTCGAGTCAGTCCAAGCACTCGCTGGCGTCGTGGAGCACAAACGAGCCGCAAAGGGAGTGCTGATCACCACCTCCTGGTTCGGAAGGGCAAGCCACGACTTCGCCCGGCAGCACGGCCGTCTGCAGCTCATCGAAGGACCAGAACTCAAATACTTGATCAAGGAACACCTGGGCAAGGACGTCATCCCTGGTCCTGTTCCCCCGAAGCGCCGACCGAGATAACCCCAGCCGGTGGGTCCGCGAGGGAGAACGCGGTGCCGTGCGAGACGCGGGCGGCCCGCAGACATCAAACATGTCGAGATGCCGCCGAAAGCGACTCCACAGAGGGCAGGAAAGCAACGGGTCAGACCATACTCGCCACTTTGCCAGCAGGGTCTGACACCGAGCTGACAGCAAGGAGCCCCGAACTCCTGTGAGTCCGGGGCCCTTCGATCAGGTGGCGTGCTGTACCTCAGCCCTTGACGCAGATGACCTGCTTGAGCTTCGCGACGACCTGCACCAGGTCCCGCTGCTGCTCCATCACCTTCTCGATCGGCTTGTACGCACCCGGGATCTCATCCACGACGCCGGAGTCCTTACGGCACTCCACACCCCGCGTCTGCTCCTCCAGGTCCCGCGTCGAGAACCGCCGCTTCGCCGCGCTACGGCTCATCTTCCGACCCGCCCCGTGCGAAGCCGAGTTGAAGGACTTGGCGTTCCCGAGCCCCTTCACGATGTACGAACCGGTGCCCATCGACCCCGGAATGATTCCGAAGTCCCCGCTACCGGCGCGGATAGCGCCCTTACGGGTGACCAGCAGGTCCATGCCCTCGTACCGCTCCTCCGCCACATAGTTGTGGTGCCTACAACTGACCAGCTCCTCCAGGCGAGTTCGCGGCGGCCGCGCGCCCCGCAGAACGCGACGCCGGAGGTGTAGGGGGTTCCCTCATGCTTCGGCCGGTCCGACACGGAACGCTGATCAAGGCAATTGGCTGCCGTGGCGGCGAACCGAACAGAAGGACACCCATGAGACGTCTCTCCGTAATCCGCAACGCAGGGCGCGCAGTGCTCGCGTCGGGAATCGTCGCGGCGCTGCTATCGGGCGGCGTCGCGCATGCCACGGATGCCGAACCGAAGCCGGCAGGCACGGCACCGATCAGCAACTCCGCCAGCGGGCCGTCGATCTCCGCCGACGGCCGCTACGTGGCTTTCGCTTCGCTGGCAAGGGACCTGGTGCCCGGCGATACCAACCGAGCGGACGACGTGTTCGTGCGCGACCGGCAGACCGGCGTCATCACCAGGGTCAGCGTCGACTCCGCGGGCAACCAGGCCAACAACGTGAGCCGGAATCCGTCGATCTCCGCCGACGGCCGCTACGTCGCGTTCGAGTCCTTCGCGACGAACCTGGTGGCCGGTGACACCAACCGCTACCGCGACATTTTCGTGCACGACCTGCAGTCCGGTGAGACGACCAGGGTCAGCGTCGGAAGCCACGACGAGCAGAGCGACAGTGAGGGTTCCCATCCGTCGATCTCCGCCGACGGCCGGTTCGTCGCGTTCGACTCTCCCGCGTCGAACCTGGTGTTCGGCGACACCAACGACATCCACGACGTCTTCGTGCGGGACCGGCAGACCGGTGAGACCACCAGGGTCAGCGTCGATTCGAACGGTCGCCAGGGCGACGACATCAGCCAACTGCCGTCGATTTCGGCAGACGGGCGCTACGTCGCTTTCTCCTCCGGGGCGAAGACACTGTCCCTGTTCCCCGACAACAACCACGCGGACGACGTGTTCGTGCACGATCGGCTGACCGGGTACACCGACCGGATCAGCGTCGGTCCCGACGGCAACGAAGGCAATTCCGCCAGTCGCACGGCGACCATCTCGGCCGACGGCCGCTTCGTCGCGTTCGAATCCACGGCGTCGAATCTGGTGGCGGGCGACACCGGCGGTCCGATCGACACCGACATCTTCCTGTACGACCGGGTTACCCGGACGACGACGCAGGTGAACCTTGGCCCCAATGGCCTGAGCGACAGCAAGACCCCCGGCCAGGAGCGGACGACGCTCTCCGCCGACGGCCGCTACATCGCGTTCGTGTCCGGCGAGGACAAGCTGGTCACCGGCGACACCAACTCAAGCTGGGACGTGTACGTGCGAGACCGGGTGACCGCCACCACGACCAGGGTCAGCGTCGCCAATGACGGCTCGCAGAGCGATGGGTACAGCTACAGCCCCTCGATTTCGGCCGACGGCCACCACGTCGCTTTCACAACCAGCGCGACGAACCTGGGCGGTGACGGCACCAGCCGGAAGTTCAACCTGTACGTACGCGGCCTCGGCAACTGAGTTGTTGGCTGCCGTGGCGTCCTCAATCACGCGCCACGGCGGCCCACACGCCGGCCAGAGCAGCACGACCGGAGACGCCGACCTTCGCGTAGGCCCGGCCCAGGTGGACTTCGACGGTCTTGGGACTCAGATGCAGCCGGAGGCCGATGTCCCGGTTGGTCAGGCCGTCCGAGACCAGGTTGACGATCTCGACCTCACGGGCGGTCAAGTCGAACCGCTCGGCGCCGCTTTCGGGCCGGGGGCCGCGCGCGTTCAGGCGCCGCTCCTCGCGCGCGACCTGAGGCAGGAACAGTTGTGCGTCACACCGGGTGAACAACGCACGGGCGGACACGAGGTGCGCACGGGCCTGGTCGATCGCCCCGCTGCCGCCGAACGCCGTCGCGGCGAGCAAGTGCGCCCGCCCGGCCTCCACGGCCGCTCCGATCCGGCCGAACGTGCCGGCAGCGGCGACAGCGAGCGGTGCGGCTGCCGCCGGATCCGTTGGCAGCGTGGCGATCGCGCGGGCCTGCTGTGCCATGGCGGTGCGCAGCGGAAGCTCGAGCTGGCCGGCCGCGTCCTCCGCTCGGTCGGCCCATGCCACGGCCGCGGCAACCCGGCCGGCTGCGACCTCCGCCTCCGTGAGCATCAGGTACACCAATGGCCTGGTGCGCAGGCCCACCGCGGGCAGCTCGGTCCCACCGCCACTGGTGAGCAGCAGCTCGATGCAAGCGTGCGGATCACCCGAGTGCAACATCGCCTGCGCCAGCATTGCCTCGGCCTGGCCACTGCGCCAGGAACTCATGGCCGTCGCCTGGTCGTCGACGATGATGGCCTCCTTACCCAGGCGGATGGCCTCGGCCAGGTCGCCGCGCCAGGTGGTGATCCAGCACCCGAAGGTCAACGCCATGACGCGCAGCTCCTCACTGCCGGTCAGTTCCGCCGACTCCAGGCTGTCGTCGAAGCAGGTCGTCGCCGCCGCCAGCTCGCCGAGGTAGGCATGCACCATGCCGCGGATCGCGGTCAGCAGCGCGATCTTGTGGGACTGCCTGCTCGCGCGAGCCAGTTGCAGGCCACGGCTCATGTGCCGGCTCGCCGCCATGAGCCGGTCGGCGGAGACTTCCGACCAGCTCAGCCAGAACGCCGCATCGATGTCGCGGACCAGGTCGCTGTCGGGCAGCGCGTCCAGGAGTGCGGCCGCCTCGTCCAGCCGGTCCGCCCGCCGGTCGATGAGCGTTGCAGCCGACAACGCCGTCGCCAGCAGCATCGGATCCCCGACTTCCCGCGCGGCGGCGATCGCCTCGGCCACGCGGTCCTGTCCGTGCTCGCGCTCGACACTTTCACCGGCAACGAGCGCGACGAGCAGGAAGGCCGCCGAGTGGGCGTCAACACCTTCGACGCGTCTCCACTCGCTGTGTAGCATCGCCCTGGCCTCGGTGTAGCGCCCGAGAATCTGCTCCACCGTCGCACAGGCCCGCGCTGTCTGTGCCCGGATCTGGGTGAGTTCGGCAGGCAGGAGCCGCAGCACCTCGTGCATGGTTTCCCTGGCCTGCCGCAGGTCGCCCGTGGCACCGAGTGCGTGTGCCAGCCGGCCGAGCAGGATCAGGCGCTGCGGCGTGGCCGACTCCGAGTCGGGGAACAACCGGATGGCCGCCCGCAGGAAGTGCCCGGCGGTCGCCGGCGTGGTGTGCATCGTCGCCTCGGCCGCCTCGGTGAGCGCCGCGACCGCCTCGAGGTCACCGCGGACGGCGGATCGCTCCACGTGCCGGGCGAACTCGGCCGGCGGCGCGCCCCGGCTCCGGAGTGCCGACGCGGCCCGGCCGTGTGCCTGAAGCCGCCAGCCCGGACCGGCGTCCTGGTAGGCGACGCTGCGCACCAGCGGATGCCGGTACCGGAACCGGCCGGTCGCGCCGTCCAGCCGCACCAAGTCGCGCTCGGCGAGCCGATCGAGCGCGGCGAGCACGGACCCGGCGTCCATTGCCGCCGTTTCGGCGAGCGAATCAGCCTCGAAGTCGTCACCCACGACCGCGGCGGCGTGCGCGACGACGCGCTCTTGCGGGGTCAGCGCGGCCAACTCGGCGGCGAGCACCGCGTGGACCGCCACCGGGATCGCACCGTCGGGGTGGAGCGCCGTATCACCGACGGCGATACCCCGCTCACCCGCCCGCACCAGGGCTTCCAGGTAGAACGGGTTTCCGCCACTGGCCTGGTAAAGCTCTTCCCGCCGGGAACGGCCCAGACCTTCCGGCATGAGGTGGCCGGCATCGGCTTGGCTCAGTGGTGCGAGTTCCAGCAGCTCGGCCCCTCCGTCGGTCGCGGCGCGGGAGAGCGCGTGCCACAGCCGCAGCGACGTCTGCCGGGGCCTGCCCGCCAATGCCAAGACCAGCCGCGCCTGGGGCGGGTGGCGCAACAGGTGGTCGAGCAGCTCGACCGAACCCTCGTCCGCCCAGTGCAGATCGTCGAAGACGAGCACCAGCCCGGACGGCTCGGCGACCAGCTCCAGCAACGCCCGAACCGCCCGGTGCAGCCGGTACCGCTCCGCGTCGACCAGGTCGGCGGGGCCGGCGGCGGGAATCGCCGGGAACACGGACGCGAGAAGTGCGAGCTGCTGTTGCCCGAGGGCGGCGAGACGCTCCGGGCCCAGCTCGGCGAGCTGGTCGTCGAGCGCGTTGACGAACACACCGAACGGGATGTGGGACTCGAACTCCGCCGCGCGTGCGCTGCGGACCGTCCATCCTGCTGTGTTCGCGAGCTTCCCCAGCTCCGTCAGCAGCCGGCTCTTGCCGATCCCCGGTTCACCGGTGACCGCGACGCACCCGGTGCCACCTTCGCCCGCCAGCACCGCGCGCAGGATCGCGACTTCTCGCGCCCGGCCGGGAAATCCGCCGACGGGTTCCCCTCTCACTTCGGCTGTCATGCTGGCGTCGACTCACTTTCCGTCTCGACCAGGCGATGGTCTCGACACTCACGCGCCCTCAGCAGGGGCCCACCCGATCACAGGCCGTGAAGTTCCCCCCTGATCTTGGACAGCGTGTTCTTACGCTGCGGGGGGGGTGAAGTCGTGCTGCAGCCTGGTCCGGGTTTCGAGGGGGGTGAGGTACCCGAACTCGGGGTGTCTGCGGAACGTGGTGCGGTTGTACTCGACCTCGATGAAGCGGAAGACGTCTGCGCGGGCCGCGTCGCGGCTCTCCCAGAGGGTGGTGCCGATCTCCGCTTTCAGCAGTCCGAAGAAGCTCTCCGCTGCGGCGTTATCGTAGCATATGACAGTTCTTCCCATGCTCTGCCTCAGATCCAACTCCCTTACCAGAGCACGGAATTCACCGCTCGTATACTCGCTGCCGCGGCGGTGTGCATGATGCAGCCGGCCTGGAGCGCGCCCCGGCCGGCGGCCATGCGCAGGGCGTCGGTGACCAGCTCGGCGCGGTGGTGCTCGGCCATCGCGTACCCGATGACTTCGCGGGTCGCCAGGTCGATCACCGTGGCCAGGAACCACCAGCCCTCGACCGTCGCCAGATGCGTGATGTCCCCGACCAGCTTCGTGCCGGGCCGTGCGGCGGTGAAGTCCCGCCCGACCAGGTCCGGAGCCGGGGCGGCCTTGATGTCCTGCATGGTCAGGTGGCGGCTTACAGACACCCCAACGAGCGGAAGGCCCGGACTGCTATCAGTCTGGGGCTTGTCGATCAGGTGGTGTGCTGTTCCTCAGCCCTTCACACAAATGACCTGCTTGAGCTTCGCGACGACCTGCACCAGGTCCCGCTGCTGCTCCATCACCTTCTCGATCGGCTTGTACGCACCCGGGATCTCATCCACGACGCCGGAGTCCTTACGGCACTCCACACCCCGCGTCTGCTCCTCCAGGTCCTTCGTCGAGAACCGCCGCTTCGCCGCGTTCCGGCTCATCTTCCGGCCGGCCCCATGCGACGCCGAGTTGAACGACTTCGGGTTTCCGAGGCCGCGGACGATGTACGAGCCGGTGCCCATCGAGCCCGGGATGATCCCCCACTCCCCCGAGCCCGCACTGATCGCACCCTTCCGGGTAACCAGCAGATCCATGCCCTCATACCGCTCTTCACTGACATAGTTGTGATGGCAGCTGATCACACCAGGGCGGTACTCGACGGTCCTCATCTGACCTTCGGCATCCTCCTGCTGGCAGGAGATCACCGGCTCGAAGGTCACCTTCGCCTTCTTGAACTCCTTGCGGACCACTTCCTGGAAGAGCCCCATCATGATCGCGCGGTTGTACTTCGCGTACTCCTGCGCCCAGAAGAGGTCATTCCGGTACGCCGCCATCTGCGGGGTGTCCGAGATGAAAACCGCCAGGTCGCGGTCTACCAGACCCTGGTTGTGCGGCAGCTTCTGCGCCTCGCCGATATGGAAGTCGGCCAGTTCCTTGCCGATGTTCCGGGATCCGGAGTGCAGCATCAGCCAGACGGAACCCGATTCGTCGAGACAGAACTCGACAAAATGGTTCCCGGATCCCAGCGTTCCCATCTGCTTCGTCGCACGAGCCTGACGGAACTTGACCGCATCGGCCACCCCATCGAACCGGCTCCAGAAGTCGTCCCATCCGCCCGTCGGGAAACCGTGTATCCGGCCCGGATCCACCGGGTCGTCGTGCATCCCCCGGCCGACCGGAATCGCCTGCTCGATCTTGGCGCGGAGCCGGGAAAGGTCACCCGGCAGGTCGTTCGCGGTGAGCGATGTCTTCACGGCCGACATACCGCAGCCGATATCGACTCCGACTGCCGCCGGGCAGACCGCCCCGTGCATCGCGATCACCGAGCCGACCGTCGCGCCCTTGCCGTAGTGGACGTCCGGCATCACGGCCAGACCCTTGATCCAGGGCAGGGTTGCAACGTTCTGCAGCTGCTGCATCGCGCCGCCCTCGACCTTCGACGGGTCGGTCCACATCCGGATCGGGACATTCGCGCCCGGTACCTCTACATACGACATAACCCCTCGATTCCCCCGTAAAAGTCTAAAACGCAAAATCCGGCACCAAGGACCGCAAAAGACTCAACGGACCGGCATCCACGGCAGCGTGTGCGATAGACATTGTGTCCAGCGGCCGCCATCGGGCGGCAACCGTTTTTCTTCCCGAAGGGAGCCTGGGACCGTGCAACGAAAGGCGTACGTACCCGGCCTGGCGGCGCTCCTCGTTGCGCTCGTCGCCGGCTGCACCGCCGGCACCGGCACCGACGGCTCCGCCACCGACTCCAAGGCGGGCGGGGCCAAGTCCTCCGCCGCACCCCCGGGCAAGTACCGCACCCTCCGCGAGCCCTGCCGCTCCGTCGAGCGCTCCACCCTCAAGGACCTGCTGCCCGGTGCCGCCGAGCTGCCCGAGGAACAGCAGCAGAACGTGTACCGCGGTACGGCCGCCGTCACCTACGACACCGACCGCCGCGTCGGCTGCAGCTGGAAGGCCGACGCCCCGTACGCCTCCCACCACCTCACGGTCGACTTCGAGCGAGTCGTCTCCTACGACGGGGCGGTGAGCGACGAGGACCGGGCGCAGGAGGTCTTCGCGGAGAAGCAGGCCGGGGCCTCGCTGCCGGTCGCCGTCGACCCCCGTGACGAGAAAGGGCAGGAGTCCACGGCCCCCACCGCGTCCCCCACAAAGTCCACGACACCGGCGGCACCTACGGCACCTACGCCGTCCAGGGCACCCGCGACTCCGCCGGCGACACCATCCACACCGGCGGGCACAGGAACGCCATCGGGCACCGGCACCGCCGACGGACTTGAGCCGCGCGTGCTCGAGAACCTCGGCGACGCCGCCTTCCTCGACGACGTCCTCACCGGGGCCGGGGCCGTTTCCACCGCCCAGCGCCGCACCGTGAGCGTGGTCTTCCGCACATCGAACGTCATCGTGACCATCGTGTACGCCGAGCAGCCGGCCGTGACGACAGGGGTTCCGGACAGCAAGGAACTGCAGGAAAAGGCACAGGGTCTGGCCCGCGGACTCGTCGAGCAGTTCACCGACTGAGCGGGTCCGCAGACGCACGTACGTATCCGGAGACACGCCCGTGGACGGGCCATGTCCGCGTACCGTGTCCTCGCCGACCGGACCGCACGACAACCGGACCGTACGACAATCGACTGAAGGAACCATGCACCGTTCAGCCCCGCGACTCACCCGCATACTCGCCTGCGCAGCCGTCCCGGTGATGCTTGTCGTCGCCGGCTGCTCGTCGGACTCCGCCAGCGACAGCAAGAAGGACTCGTCCTCCTCCGCCTCCTCCCCGGATGCGCAGAAGCAGAAGCCTGCGACCGTCGCACCCGCGAAGTACTCCAAGCTTCCCGAGCCCTGCAAGACGATCTCCGCGAAGACGATCGAGCGGCTGGTGCCGGAGACCAAGGTCAAGTCGGGCACCGCCGGCAACTCCACGGACACCGCCAACCGCGGCAGCTGCTCCTGGAACGGTCTGGAGGACAACGGCGTCAAGGGCTCGCAGTACCGCTGGCTCGATGTCTCCTTCCTCCGGTACGCATCCGAGTCGTCCCTCGGTGTCAGCGGCGAGAAGCGCGCCGAGGACAGCTACGCCAAGGAGATCTCCAAGGCGAAGTCCGCGGAGGGCGCCAAGAGCGTGCGGAGCTCGCCCGCGACCGGCGTCGGCGAAGCGGCGACGGCCGTCGGCTACGAGCTGAAGAAGACCGGCGAGGACTTCACCTACGCGACGATCGTGGCGCGCACCGGCAATGTCGTGATCACGCTCACCTACAACGGCACCGGCTACGCGGGCGCAAAGAGCCCGTCCGCCTCCGACCTGATGAAGGACGCCGTGACGGCTGCGAAGGAGGCTGTGGCCTCGGTCACCGCCGCCAACAAGTAGGTACCGCCAAGTAGGTTCCGCACCGGGCAGGTTCCGCACCGGGCCGGTTGACAGGGCCCGTCGCTCCCCGGAGGGACGGGCTCCGCAAGCATGTGCCAGGCTGTGCCCGCTGGATTCGAAAACGGGAGGGGATCGCGGGTGGCCGCGATGCAGCTGACACGCACGCACCGCATACTCATCGGGCTCGTCGTCGCAGGCGCGGTGATCATCGCCGCGATCGGCTTCGCGGGGTCGTACGCCGCCGTACGCGAGCTCGCCGTGAGGAAGGGCTTCGGCAACTTCTCTCTCGTCTTCCCGATCGGCATCGACGCGGGTATCTGCGTCCTCCTCGCCCTGGATCTGCTGCTGACCTGGCTGCGCATCCCCTTCCCGCTGCTGCGTCAGACGGCCTGGCTGCTCACCGTCGCCACCATCGCCTTCAACGGCGCGGCGTCCTGGCCCGACCCGCTCGGCGTCGGCATGCACGCGGTGATTCCGGTCCTGTTCGTCGTCTCGGTCGAGGCGGCGCGGCACGCGGTGGGCCGGATCGCGGACATCACGGCCGACAAGCACATGGAGGGTGTACGTCTCACCCGCTGGCTGCTGTCCCCGATACCCACATTCAAACTGTGGCGCCGGATGAAGCTGTGGGAGCTGCGCAGTTACGAGCAGGTCATCAAGCTCGAGCAGGACCGGCTGATCTACCAGGCCCGCCTTCAGGCCCGCTTCGGACGGGCGTGGCGCCGCAAGGCACCGGTGGAGTCGCTGATGCCGCTGCGCCTCGCGAAGTACGGCGTACCCCTGGCGGAGACGGCTCCCGCTGGGCTGGCCGCGGCGGGCATCGAGCCGGCGCTGCTCCCGCCGGCACCGGCACCGGCACCGCAGCCCCAGCCCCAGCTGCCGCGGGCGCAGGCCCAGGGCCAGGAGCCCGGCGGGCAGGAGTGGCCCCAGGAGCACGAGGAGTACGAGCAGTACGAGCAGTACGACGGCCAGGGCCAGATCCCGGGTGGCCAGGGTCAGGTCCAGGGCCAGGGCCAGGGAGACCAGCAGTACGCGGAGCAGCAGTACCCGCAGGAGAACCACGAGAGCCCCTGGTTCGCGGCTCCGCAGGTGCCGCAGGACGCGTACGAGAGTGCGTTCAACCCGACGTACGTCGAGGGACTGGAGCCCACCCCGGTGCGCGTCCCGGCAGGCCCCGGCCGCACCCGCCCCCTCGGCGGCGTCGTCCCCGGCCAGCGCACGGACGACCGGACCCAGGCCCAGTACGCCGAGCCCGGCCCGGCCGCCGGGCAGGAGCCGCCGGCCGAGGCGTACGCCGACCCGGAGGAGGCCGAGGAACTTCCGGTGTCCGGTCTGCCCGACGACCTCACACGCGAGGAGGCGTACTTCAACGCCTTCCGCAAGTACGTCAGTGAGCACGGCGACTTCCCGAACGCCCGGCAGTTCGGCCTCTACCTGATGGACCTCTACGGCATCACCGGCCGCACCGGCGGCCCGCTGAGCGAGAGCTCGCTCAGGGGCTATCTGCGGGACTTCCGCTACCGCTACCAGACGGAACTGGACGCGGACGCGGAACACATCGCGTAACCAAAGCTCGCGGCAACGCCGGAGGGCCCTCGTCCGATCCCCGGACGAGGGCCCTCCGTACAGCGGCAGCCACAGCGGCAGCCACGGCAGCAGCTACGCGCCGAGCAGCTTGCGCACCCGCTCCGCCCCCACCGCCAGCAGCAGCGTCGGCAGTCGCGGCCCGGTGTCCTTGCCGACCAGCAGGTGGTAGAGCAGCGCGAAGAAGGACCGCTGCGCGGCCTTCAGCTCCGGCGTGGGCTTGGCGTCGGGCTCCAGGCCCGCCAGCACCTTCGGCACGCCGTAGACCAGCGTCGTCAGACCGTCCAGCGACCAGTGCGTGTCCAGCCCCTCCAGGAGCAGCCGCAGCGACTCGCGCCCCTGGTCGTCCAGCGAGCCGAGCAGCTCCGTGTCCGGCTCCTCGCGGACCAGGGTGCGCTGGTCGGCCGGGACCTGGGTGGTGATCCAGTTCTCGGCGCGGTCCAGCCGCGGCCGGGCCTCGTCCAGCGAGGACAGCGGGTTCGCCGGGTCCAGGTCGCTCAGGATCCGGATCGTCTGCTCGTCGTGCCCCGCCGTGATGTCGACGACAGAGGCGAGCGTCCGGTACGGCAGGGGGCGCGGCGTACGCGGCAGCTCACCCGCGGCCGTCCGCGCGGCCCGCGAGTGCGCCGCGGCGTCCGCCGGCAGCGCGGTCCCGTCCGCGACCTTGGCCTCCAGCTTGTCCCACTCGTCGTACAGCCGCTGGATCTCCTGGTCGAAGGCGATCTTGAAGGACTGGTTCGGCTTGCGGCGCGCGTACAGCCAGCGCAGCAGCGGCGCCTCCATGATCTTCAGCGCATCGGCCGGCGTCGGCACACCGCCCCGGGACGACGACATCTTCGCCATCCCGGAGATTCCCACGAACGCGTACATCGGACCGATCGGCTGGACGCCGTCGAAGATCTCGCGCACGATCTGCCCGCCGACGACGAACGAGGATCCCGGCGAGGAGTGGTCGACACCGCTCGGCTCGAAGATCACGCCCTCGTACGCCCAGCGCATCGGCCAGTCGACCTTCCAGACCAGCTTGCCGCGGTTGAACTCGCTCAGCCGCACGGTCTCGCCGAAGCCGCAGGCCGTGCAGGTGTACACGAGCTCGGTCGTCTCGTCGTCGTACGAAGTGACGGTGGTCAGGTCCTTCTCGCACTGGCCGCAGTACGGCTTGTACGGGAAGTAGCCGCCGACACCGCCGCTGCCGTCGTCCTCGGCGGCCGCGCCGGAACCCTCCGCCGCCTCCAGCTCCGCCTCGTCCACCGGCTTCTGCGACTTCTTCGCGGGAGCCTTCTTGGTCCGGTACTGGTCGAGGATCGCGTCGATCTTGCCCCGGTTCTTCATCGCGTGCAGGACCTGCTCGCGGTAGACGCCGGAGGTGTACTGCTCGGTCTGGCTGATGCCGTCGTACTCGACACCCAGCTCGGCCAACGCCTCGACCATCGCGGCCTTGAAGTGCTCGGCCCAGTTCGAATACGCCGACCCGGCCGGCGCGGGCACCGAGGTGAGCGGCTTGCCGATGTGCTCGCCCCACGAGTCGTCCACGCCGGGGACCCCGGCCGGCACCTTGCGGTACCGGTCGTAGTCGTCCCAGGAGATCAGATGCCGGACCTCGTACCCGCGCCGCCGGATCTCGTCCGCGACCAGGTGCGGGGTCATCACCTCACGGAGATTGCCCAGGTGAATCGGGCCGGACGGCGACAGACCGGACGCGACGACGACCGGTTTGCCAGGCGCACGTCGCTCCGACTCGGCGATGACCTCGTCCGCGAAACGGGAGACCCAGTCGGTCTCGGTGCTGCTCTGAGCCACGATCGGCACGTCCTTGAATGCTTGGGGTTCTCTTGGGGTTCTCGACAGGCGTCGTACGCCATTGTCCCAGACGGAACGCCCCACTCGGAGGTTGCTCGTCCCGGACGGAAACCGGACAGAAACTCGGGAGAGAGAGGCTGCCGCCCCGTGGGACACTTGACAACCGAAATAGACCTCTCGACGAGACTCGACAAGAACGGAAGCTCATGGCCTCGGTCCCTTCCCTCGCTTCGACCGTGCAGCAGCGCCTCGCGGACGCCCTCTCGGCAGCTCTGCCGGAGGCCGGTTCCGCCGATCCCCTGCTGCGACGTAGCGACCGGGCCGACTTCCAGGCCAACGGCATCCTGGCGCTCGCCAAGAAGCTGAAGGGCAACCCGCGCGAGCTGGCGGCCAAGGTCGTCGCGGGCCTGCCCTCCGGTGACCTGATCGAGGAGATCGAGGTCTCGGGCCCCGGCTTCCTCAACATCACGCTCACCGACGAGGCGATCGTGAAGACCCTCGCCGCGCGCGCCACCGACGACCGGCTCGGCGTTCCGTACGCGCAGAACCCGGGCACCACGGTCATCGACTACGCCCAGCCGAACGTGGCCAAGGAGATGCACGTCGGCCACCTGCGCTCCGCGGTGATCGGCGACGCGATGGTCCAGATCCTGGAGTTCGCGGGCGAGAAGGTGATCAGGCGCCACCACATCGGCGACTGGGGCACCCAGTACGGCATGCTCATCCAGTACCTGATCGAGCACCCGCACGAGCTGGACCACGAGGGCGCCGAGGAGGTCACCGGCGAGGAGGCGATGTCCTCCCTGAACCGCATCTACAAGGCTTCGCGCGCGCTCTTCGACTCCGACGAGGCGTTCAAGGACCGCGCCCGTAACCGGGTGGTGGACCTGCAGGCCGGGGACCCCGAGACGCGTGCCCACTGGCAGCGGTTCGTCGACGAGTCGAAGATCTACTTCTACTCGGTCTTCAACAAGCTCGACATGGAGATCCGCGACCCCGACATCGTCGGCGAGTCCGGCTACAACGACATGCTCGACGAGACCTGCCGACTCCTGGAGGAGTCGGGCGTGGCGGTCCGCTCGGAGGGTGCGCTGTGCGTGTTCTTCGACGACGTGAAGGGACCGGACGGGAACCCGACCCCGCTCATCGTCAGGAAGAGCAACGGCGGTTACGGCTACGCGGCCACCGACCTCTCCGCCATCCGCGACCGGGTGCAGAACCTCAAGGCGAATACGCTCATCTACGTCGTGGACGCCCGGCAGTCCCTGCACTTCAAGATGGTCTTCGAGACCGCGCGCCGGGCGGGCTGGCTGAACGACGAGGTCAAGGCCGTCCAGCTGGCGTTCGGCACGGTGCTCGGCAAGGACGGCAAGCCGTTCAAGACCCGTGAGGGCGAGACGGTACGGCTGGTGGACCTGCTGGACGAGGCGGTGGAGCGGGCGACGGCGGTCGTACGGGAGAAGAACAACGAGAAGATCGCCCTCACCGAAGAGGAGATCATCGAGAACGGGGCGCAGATCGGCATCGGCGCAGTGAAGTACGCCGACCTGTCGACCTCCGCCGCCCGGGACTACAAGTTCGACCTGGACCAGATGGTGTCGCTGAACGGCGACACGTCGGTGTACCTGCAGTACGCGTACGCCCGTATCCAGTCGATCCTGCGGCTGCGGGGCGAGGCCCAGCCGGCCGCGCACCCGGAGCTCGAACTGGCCCCGGCGGAGCGCGCATTGGGCCTGCACATCGACCAGTTCGGCGAGACGCTTGCGGAGGTCGCGTCGACGTACGAGCCGCACAAACTGGCCGCGTACCTGTACCAGCTCGCGTCCCTCTACACGACGTTCTACGCCGAGTGCCCGGTCCTGAAGGCCGAGACCCCGGCCCAGGTCGAGAACCGTCTGTTCCTGTGCGACATCACTGCCCGCACGCTCCACCAGGGCATGGCGCTCCTCGGCATCCGCACCCCCGAGCGCCTCTGACCGTCAGTCCCCTGAGGGTCTCCTACGACAGAGACCCTCAGGGCGCGGGCTGCGCGACCCACGCGCTCTTGTCCGGCCAGTACCCGTACTCGGTCCGCCCCTTGATCGCGCTCGTACGGAACGGCTTCCCGTCGTCGTCGACACGTACCGTCCCCCGCCGGTCCCCGCTGCTCCAGTCGAGCTCCAGGTACCAGCTGACATCGTGTCCCTCGGTGTGGAGGTCGAGGTTGAGCACCTGCGGATCGTTGGACGCGACCTTGTACGGGAAGTCCTTGGCGGGCACGACGGTGTCGCCGTCCTGCCCCGCCACGGGCTTCACCAACGGCTGCCCTGCATCCAGGTCGATGTCGAAGGTCTGCGGGGTGATGCCGCCACCGCAGCCGTAGGACATCGAGTACGCCTTCCAGTCGAGGGGTGCGCTGCGCGCAACGACCCGTACATGCACGGCGTTCAGCACCACCGAGTCCGCTGTCTTGCCCGTCGCGGTCAGCTGAAGCAGCATGTGGCCGCCGTCCACCCCGCCCAGCGCACGGGCCCAGCTCCGGTTGTCCTGCGGCGCGGGCGGCGGTGGGACCGCGTCGGGAGCCTGGTCGAGTAGGTAGTACTGACCGCAGGGCTCATCCCAGTTGTACGAGCTGACGCCCACCCGCAGCGGTACGCCGCCGGCCTGAGCCGGAGCCGTGGAGGCCACGCCCTTCGACCGTGTCGCCGCCGGGCTCCCGCTGGGCGAGGTGCTGGGGGCGGGGCTGCCGCTCGGCGAGGCGCTGGGTGACGCGGACCGGGGCGCGGCGGTGCCGGGCGGGGCGCTGGCCCCGGCGACGGCGTGGGACTGCCCCTTGCCGTCCTGGTCCTGCGTGGCCGCGTGGCTCGCGACGAAGGCGGCCGGCACGGCGAGGGCGACAACGGCGCCTGCGGCGAGCGCGATCCGCAGCCTCTTGGGGTGGCGGGCGCGAGGCTCGGCTGCCTCAGCCTCCGGCACGGGGTCCGGCTCAGCCTCGGGCACCGCGTCCGGCTCACGCACCTCCGGCACGGGGTACGGCACCACCGCGCCCTCGGCCCGCGCGCGCCGCCGCGCGCCGTCCGCCAGGATCCATCGCCGATGCAGCTCCACGAGCTCGTCCGGCGTCGCCGCGCACAGCCGGGCGAGCCGCTCCACGGGGGCGTACTCGGTTGGGACGGCATCGCCGTTGCAGTACCGGTGGAGCGTGGACGTACTCACATGCAGCTTGCCCGCGAGGACTCCGTAGCTGCGTCCCGAGCGGTCCTTGAGTTCCCTGAGCAGGGCCGCGAACTCCTCGGCCTCCAGCCTCGCCACGTGCTGTGTTCCCCCTCGTAAGCCCTGCCGGCTGTCCCGGAACGCCGTTCCAGGGACGGGATATCCCCCCAGGTCACCGTACGCGCAAGCGTTCCAGCATCCCCAATGGTTCAGGGGCTGTTGCGGCCGGAATCAGCCGCCGCGCAGTCTGTGGTCGCACCGCACAGCCCACCGGGAAGCAGCCGGAAGCAGCCCATGCGAACCCGCATCCGCAACAGCCTCGTCGATGTCATGGCCGTGCTTGTACTGATCACAGCGACTGCGGTCGTCACGGCCCTCATCTGCCACTTCTGATCCACGGACGAACCACAGACGAACCACACGGGGAGAACCGAACACCATGCGCAACGCCCGCTTCCGCACCACCGCCGTCGCCGCCACCGCTCTGCTGGCCGCCCTCTCGCTGACGGCGTGCCAGTCCGACGACGACGCAAAGAACCCGGGTGCGTCCGTGAGTCCCACCGCCGACCGGAGCAAGCCCGATGCCGACCCCACATCCACCCCCGCGGGCAGCGACAAGGGCAACGGCGGCAGCAGCGGCGGCTCGGCGGCCGGCGACGGCAAGGACAAGGGCAGGGACAAGAGCAAGGACAAGGGGAAGGGCATCAGTGACCCCGGCCCCGTCACCGACGCCTGCAGCGGCGCGAACACCAAGGTCACCGTCAGCAAGGTGACCCGCCCCATCAACCACCTGCTGCTCACCGTGACCAACACCGGCTCCAAGGCGTGCAACGCCTACCATGCACCGCTGCTCCGCTTCGACGACGCCCAGGCCGTCACGCAGGTGATGGAGGACAGCCGGCCGCAGGCGGTCACCACCATCGCCCCCGGTGAGTCCGCCTACGCCTCCATCCTGCTGTCGAGCGCCGACGGCAGCGGCAAGGACGGCTACACGGCCAAGCGTCTGACCGTCCACTTCGCGCCGCGCGGCGGCTCGGGCTCGACCGGTACCCCCGTCGGACTCGCTCTGCCGACGGGCACATACGCCGACTCCACCACCGCTGTCAGCTACTGGCAGCGCAGCATGGAGGACGCACTCACCTACTAAGGCGCGTAGGGCGTGCCAGGCGCCCAGGCCGCGTATACGCGTAGGGCGCACGCGTGCGTCCCCCGCCGGAAACCCCGGCGGGGGCCGCACCGCATCCCGTCACATCAGTGCGTGCGACTTTCTGCCCGAGGCCTCGTCGATCTCCACGTGGGCCTTCTGCAGCAGCTGCGAGGCCATGTCCATGAGCGCTCGTGCGCCGGCGATCTCCTCGCCGACCCGCAGCTGTTCCGAATCGGACGGGTGACGCTGGGCATTACCGTGGCCGCGTATTTCCGTGCCGTCGCCCAGTCTCACCATGGCGGCCGACCTGGTCCGGTCGCCTTCCTCGCTGAATTCCATCTCTACGTGCCATCCGACGAGTGTCTGCATGGCGGATCACCTCCGGTACCTCTTCCAGAGTGCGCCGCCGGAGCGCAGATCACCACTAGTCGATGACTTCGGCCCCGCCCAGCCGGATGCGAGTGTGCCCAGGCCTGGCGGCCTCGTACTCACCTTCAGGTCAGTAGCTGACCAAATAGTCGGTACTTGTGGGCATTCCGGCGCGGCATGAGGATCGGAGGAGATCCCTTACGTCCCTCCCGAGGAGCCCTTCCATGTCCGCGCCCAAGTCCGCCGTATCCGTTCTCGGCCTCGGAACGATGGGCTCTGCCCTCGCCGCCGCTTTCCTGAAGGCCGGGCACCCCGTCACCGTCTGGAACAGATCCGCCGCCAGGACCGGTCCGCTGGTCGCCCAGGGCGCGCTCCCCGCCGGTACCCCGGCCGAAGCCGTGGCCGCGAGCCCCCTGGTCGTTGTCTGCCTGCTCACCAACGACAACGTCCAGGAGCTCCTCGCCACGCTCGCCGAGGAGGTCTCGGGCAGGACGCTGGTCAACGTCACCAACGGAACCCCGGCCCAGGCACGGGAGTTGGCGGTCTGGGCGGCGAAGCACGGGGCCGAGTACCTCGACGGCGGCATCATGGCCGTACCGCAGATGATCGCGGGCCCGCACGCGTACGTCTTCTACAGCGGCCCGCAGGGTACGTTCGACGCCCACTGCGAGACGCTGTCCGCCCTCGGCGGCACAAAGTACGTCGGCACCGACCCCGGCCTCGCCGCGCTCTACGACCTGGCGCTGCTGACCGGCATGTACGGCATGGTCCTCGGCGTGATGCAGGCCTACGCCCTGGTGCGTACGGAGGACATCCCCGCCACCGAGTTCGCCGAGCTCCTGGTCCCCTGGATCGGCGCGATGCTCGCCGGCGCGCCCCAGTGGGCCAAATCGATCGACTCGGGCCGGCACCTCACGGACGTCTCCAGCCTCGCCGTGAACCACGCCGCCTTCCCGAACTTCCTCGCCGCCTTCCGCGACCAGGGCGTCAGAACTGATCTTTTCGAGCCCTTCCAGGCGATCCTGGACCGCGCGATGACCGAGGGCTACGAGGCCGACGGCCTGTCCCGCATCGCCGACCTGCTCAGGGAGTGACAGCGAACCCGTACAAGAAATTCGTACGGGCCCGCAGGGCGTGACGTGCGTACGTGGGCGGGGAGTTGGACGTGTATGCACCCCAGAAAGCGGCAGCGGAGGAACGCCTCGGCGATGAAGCTCGTAGGCGCGCAGTTGGCGATGTCCCGGGAGTTCGCCGGACTCACCCAGGGCGAACTGGCCCCGTCTTCACCGCCACCATACTCTGAGCCGATTGTCAGTGGCGGCCCCTAAGGTCGGTTGCATGGTGATCAACCCGAGCGCACTCGGCCTGGATCTGCCGTCCGGTGCCATGCGCGTCCAGCCGTCCCTCTGGTACGCGAACGACCCGGCGCAGCACGACAGTTGGGCACGCCTCTTGCCCGCCCGGGAGGCGTGCGGCATGCACCCGGTGCTGCTCGTGAACGACGAGAGCCGTTCCCTCACCTGGGACGAGGATCTCGATGTCGAGCATGTGTCACACCCCGACGACCATGACCTGGAAGAGGTCCTGATATCGCTCTGGTCCTCCGTCCAGGCGGAGGACGCGGACCAGGGCGACGCGGACACCATCGCCCCCTTCACGCCCGAGTGGCCGGGTCTCGCCCCGGCGGGCGAGCCGCTGGCCGAAGCGGACGCCACGGCCGCTCGCGTCGCCGCCGAACTGCTGGACGCCGGGCGGCTGAAGGCCGCCCGGGCGGGGCTGATTCCCGTCCGCCGCAGCGCGGACATTCCCGCCGCGCTGGGCTGGCTCGGCCCGTGCAACCACGCGGACACCGGCCTGCTGTCCACCGTCCTGCGCTCCTGGGAGGACCGCTTCGGCATACGCGTTGTGGCGCTCCACTTCGACCGCCTGGACGTCTCGGTCGCGGCCCCGCCCCGCACGATGACGGAGGCTCTCGCGGTCGCGGCCGAGCACCACGCGTTCTGCCCGGACAACGTCCGGCAGGGGTACGACACGATCCGCGAGTACGCGGAACGGGCGCTGCTGGGCAAGCAGCACTGGACCTTCTGGTGGGACTGACCGGAGGAACAGTTTTCGGCTGACCCTGATTCACATTGGTCTATACCTTGACTCGATCACGTCAACGCGCTTGAGTGTGCGACACAACCCCCCACCGCGGCCTGCCCGGACCGCAAGTCCCGTTCCGGGCAAGGCCGTTGCGCGCAAAGGAGTGATCGAGTGCTGAGACACCGCATCGTGGCGTTGCTGATCGCGATCCTGGCGGGAAGCGGACTGGCGGCGGTCTTCATGCCCGCCGCATCCGCCGCCACCGCGGACGCCTGCACCTCCGCGCCGAACTGGTCCGCCGGTACGTCGTACGTCACTGGCAACGTTGTCAAATACACCGACGGCAAGTACTACATAGCCGAGCACGACAACCCGGGCTACGACCCCACCATCAGCACCTGGTTCTGGGACCCGTACACCTGTAGCGGCGGCGGGGACCCGTCCCCCTCCGGCTTCGTCGTGAGCGAGGCGCAGTTCAACCAGATGTTCCCGAGCCGGAATTCGTTCTACACCTACAGCGGGCTGAAGGCCGCGCTGAGCGCGTACCCGGGCTTCGCGAACACCGGCAGCGACACCGTCAAGAAGCAGGAGGCCGCGGCCTTCCTCGCGAACGTCAGCCACGAGACCGGCGGACTGGTCTACGTCGTCGAGCAGAACCAGGCCAACTACCCGCACTACTGCGACTGGAGCCAGTCCTACGGCTGCCCGGCCGGCCAGGCGGCGTACTACGGCCGCGGTCCGATCCAGCTCAGCTGGAACTTCAACTACAAGGCCGCGGGCGACGCGCTCGGCATCGATCTGCTCAACAACCCCTGGCTTGTGCAGAACGACGCGGCGGTGGCCTGGAAGACCGGCCTCTGGTACTGGAACACCCAGAACGGCCCGGGCACGATGACCCCCCACAACGCCATGGTCAACCAGGCGGGCTTCGGCCAGACCATCCGCTCCATCAACGGCTCGCTGGAGTGCGACGGCAAGAACCCGGCGCAGGTCCAGAGCCGCGTCAACAGCTACCAGCAGTTCACCCAGATCCTGGGCGTCGCCCCGGGCGGGAATCTCTACTGCTGACCGCCCTGATGGGCTCGTGAACGGGCCGCGGCCCCGGGGCGTTCCCCCGGGCCCGCGGCCGCCATGTTCACGCGGACCCACAGGCAACCCGAAGAATCTTCCCCCCGTCCTCCGAGATCGAGAGGCACCCGAGCGGACCGGGCGCCCGACCCACGGGATTGAGGAGGGGACCGTTGATACGTGCCCGGAAGATATGGGCCACCGCGATAGCGGTGCTCACGGTGGCGGGGGTGTCGCCGGCAGTGGCGCAGGCCCGGCCGCAGCCACCTGATGTCAGGACCGCCACGGCGGCGAACGACGATGGCGGTTTACCGCCCGGCTGGCGGATCACGAACACCGACGGCGAGAACGCGCTGGAGTGGCGTTCCCCGAGGCCGGTGCCGGCGGGCGACGCGCGCGTGGAGTTCCACGCCGACGGCAAGCTGGTCGGCGTGCCCGAGCAGGCGAAGGACGGCCGGACCTTCCGGCTGGCCCTCGACGACGCACGCACAGCAGATCTGACAGACCTTCAGGTGTTGGCGGCGGGCCGGCGGCTGGACCGGGCCGATGAGGCGTCCGACGCCCGCGACCGGCGTTCCGCGCCACCCGCCGCCAAACCGCCCGCCCGGCTCCCGGCGGGCTCCGTCGATCCGGGCAAGCCGGGCACGTACCGTACGGTCACCGGCGAGTACACGCTCGACCCCGTCCGCCTGCCCGGCTTCTCGGCACCCGTCGAGATGCGCGGCGTCGTCGTCGCGCCGAAGGGCGCCACCGGCAAGCGTCCGATCGCACTGTTCCTGCACGGCCGGCACGCCACGTGCTACGTCCCGGGCGGCGAGGAGTCGAACATCGACTGGCCCTGCGCGAAGGGTGCCAAGCCGATCCCGAGCCACCGGGGCTATCTGCGCGACCAGGAGCTGCTGGCCTCCCAGGGCTATCTGACCGTGTCGATCTCCGCCAACGGCATCAATGGCCAGGACGGGGACGCCGAGGACGGCGGAGCGCAGGCGCGTTCCTCACTGGTGCGGACACACCTGGCGCGGTGGGCCGACTGGGCCGCCGAGCCGGCCAAGGCGCCGGCGGCCGTACGCAAGGCTCCGAAGGCCGACCTGTCCCGCGTTCTGCTCGTCGGCCACTCGCGCGGTGGCGAGGGCGTCAACCGAGCCGCCATGGACAGCCTCTACCCGCCCCCTCCCGGCCAGGACGGCTACCGCGGAAAGGTGCGCTGGCACATCCGCGGGACCGTGCTGATCGGACCGACGATCTTCGGTCAGAACCCGGTGCCGGACGTGCCGTCGCTGACGATCCTGCCGGGCTGCGACGGCGACGTCTCCGACCTCCAGGGCCAGGTGTACGCCGACGGCACCCGCGGCGTCAGCCGGGGCAAGGCCCTGCACAGCGCGGTCTACATGGTCGGCGCCAACCACAACTACTTCAACAGCGAGTGGACGCCGGGCCGGGCCCAGGCACCCGCCGACGACGACTTCTGGCACGACCCCGAGCAGCCGGACCCGGTGTGCTCGCCGGGCACCGCGACCCGCCTGACCGCCGACCAGCAGCACCGTGCCGGCGCCACCTACATCGCCGCCGCCGCGCGGCTGTTCGTCGCCGGGGACGACCGGGTGCGCGAGCTGCTCGACGGCTCGGGCCGCCGGGCTCCCTCCGCCGACCCCGCGCGGGTGCTGACCCACGCGGTCGGCGCGAACCGTGGTGCCGGGTTCCTGCCGGACGGCTCCGTGAAGGTGACCGGCGGACGGCTCTGCTCCGCGATCGACCCCGACCCACGTACCGCCTGCCTGGACGCGAAGGCGGGGGGCTCCTCGCCGCACTTCGCGCGCTGGCAGCCGGAACGCGAGACCGGCCGCCGGGCGGTGGCGCTGCGCTGGTCCGCGCCGGGCTCGGCGGTGAAGGTGCGCCCCGAGAAGCCGCTCTCCGTCAAGGGCGCCAAGAGCCTCGCGCTGCGTGTCTTCGTGCCGCCGAACTCGACGGAGACGCAGCTGGATGTGTCCGTCACCGACGCCTCCGGCAAGCGGGCGAACCTCGGTCGCGTCCGGGTGGACGGGCTGCCGGGCAGCGACCGCACCTCCTCCTACTGGGCGCGCGAGGTGCGCGTACCGCTCACCGCCGCCACCCGCGCCGGTCTCGACCTGCGGCGGGTCGCCTCCCTGGAGCTGACCCCGCGCACACGCTCCGGACGGGCGTGGCTGATGGACGCCTGGGCCTGGAGCCCCGGCACCCCCGCCGTGCGGGAAGCACCGCTGACCCGTGTCGACATCGGCCGCCTGAAGGTCAAGGAGGGCGACTCGGGCGAACGCACGTACCGGGTGCCCGTGCGCATGTCCGGCAAGGGCAGCGGCGCGGTGCGGCTGTACGTCCTGGACCCGGTCACCGGCAAGGCGAAGGACCGGCTGGTGACGGTCCGGCCCGGCAGCAGCAACATCGACGTACCGGTGAAGGTGAAGGGCGACAAGCGGTACTCCTGGGACGTGTCCCACGACGTGCTCGTGAAGGCGGTCCGTGGGGCCGTCGTCGGCTCGCACGCCGGCGGGGTCACCGCCGAGAACGACGACCCGATGCCCGAGATCAGCGTGAAGCCGGTCGCCGACAAGGTGACCGAGGGGCAGCCCCTGAAGTGGCAGGTCTCCCTCTCCGCGCCCGCCGATGTGGAGATCACGAGGACGCTGCGACTCGTGCCCCTCCCGGGCCGCCCCGAGCTGTCCACCAAGGACGTCGACCCGAAGTGGCTGCTCGACATGGTCGGCGAGGTCCCCAACGGTGAAGTCCCCCTGTCCCGGCTGGAGCACGCCAACCTGTGGGTGTCGGTACCGGCCGGGAAGACCAGCGCGGAGGTGACCGTGCCCACGGTCCGCGACCAGGTGGCGGAGCCGACGGAGTACGTGGGCCTCCAGCCCACCGACGACGAGGGCGAGCCGCACGGCCCTGCACTGACCGGCACAGTGCTCGACGCGTCGTAGGCATCGGCCGCAGCGTCACCCGGCCTTGAACCGGCACCCCGGCTCAAGGCCAGGTGAACGCGCACCACACCACCTTGCCCGGATCGCGCCGGCCGACACCCCAGGCGTCGGTCGGCGCGTCCGCCGGCAACAGGCCGCGCCCCAACTCGCCGTCCGGGTCGCCCACGCAGGGCCGCCCGTCACCGCCGTCGTGCACAGGAGGACGTCAGCGGCAGGTTGTCGAAGCACACGGGGAACTGCTTCTCGAGAGCTAGCAGCCCTGGGCGACCTCGGTCGCCCAGTAGGTCAGGATCATGCTCGCGCCGGCCCGCTTGATGCCGAGCAGGCTCTCCAGAATCGCCTTGTCCCGGTCGATCCAGCCCTTCTCTGCGGCGGCCTCGACCATCGCGTACTCACCGCTGATCTGGTACGCGGCGACCGGCACGTCCACGGCGTCCGCGACCTTCGCCAGCACATCGAGATACGGACCCGCGGGCTTGACCATCACCATGTCGGCGCCCTCGGCCAGGTCCAGCGCCAACTCCCGCAGGGACTCCCGGAGGTTGGCCGGGTCCTGCTGATACGTCTTGCGGTCACCGCGCAGCGAGGACCCGACGGCCTCCCGGAACGGCCCGTAGAAGGCGGAGGAGTACTTGGCGGTGTACGCGAGGATCGACACGTCCTCGTGTCCCGTCTGGTCCAGCGCATCGCGGACGACGCCGACCTGGCCGTCCATCATCCCGCTGGGCCCCACGACATGGACACCGGCGTCGGCCTGGACCTGGGCCATCTCGGCGTACCGCTCGAGCGTCGCGTCATTGTCGACGCGCCCTTCGGCGTCCAGCACCCCGCAGTGTCCATGATCGGTGTACTCGTCCAGACAGAGATCGGACATGATCACGAGCTCGTCACCGACCTCGGCCTTAACATCCCGGATCGCGACCTGCAGAATCCCGTCCGGATCCGTCCCCGCGGTCCCTGCGGCGTCCTTCTTCGCGTCTTCAGGCACCCCGAACAGCATGATCCCGGCCACCCCGGCCTCAAGCGCCTCGACGGCCGCCTTCCGCAGGGTGTCGCGGGTGTGCTGGACGACGCCGGGCATCGCGGAGATGGGCACGGGCTCGCTGATCCCTTCCCGCACGAAGGCGGGCAGGATCAGATCGGCGGGGTGGAGCCGCGTCTCGGCGACCATGCGCCGCATCGCGGGGGTCGTGCGCAGCCGCCTCGGCCGCGCGCCGGGAAAGGATCCGTACGCAGTCATAGGGGCAACGCTACGCCGGGTGGGGGTGCGCGATTGCCGACAGGGTGTCGGGGCGGGGGGGGGCCCCCCGCCGGGGGCCCCCCCCCCCCCCCCCCCCCCCCCCCCCGCCCCGGGCCCCCCCCCCCCCCCCCCCCCCCCCCCCCCCCCCCCGGCCCCCCCCCCCCGCGGGGGGGGCCCCCCCCCCCCCCCCCACACCCCCCCCCCCCCCCCCCCGGG